>CAZDYP010000142.1:10125-15251 GCA_964509505.1 uncultured Anaerolineae bacterium
GTGGACGGTTTCGCTTGGGCATCGGCATCGGCTGGAACAAAGTCGAATACGATGCGCTCGGACAGAACTTCCACAATCGCGGCAAGCGCAGCGCAGAGCAAATCGCCGTGTTGCGCCAACTGTGGACGCAACCGCTCGTCACGTTCAAAGGACGCTATCATAACATTCCCGATGCGGGGCTCAAGCCATTGCCCGTGCAGCAGCCGATTCCAATTTGGTTCGGCGGTTCGGCAGATGATGTGTTGCAACGTCTCGCGCAGCTAGGCGATGGTTGGTTGCCCAACTATCGCACGGCGGCTGACTGCAAGCCACACCTTGATACGCTCGATAAATACCTCTCAGAAGCGGGACGCACCCGCGCGCAAATCGGACTCGAACCTGCGGTGCCTTACGGCGACGGCAACCCTGACACATGGCAGACGTTGTTGCGCGATTGGGAAGCGGTGGGCGCGACGCACTTGCGCTTCAACACGATGGGCGTCGGCTTCGATACGCCTGCGAAGCATCTGGAGGCGTTACGCAAATTTGCTGAGGCGGTTGGCTTGTCTCGCTAAAAATTCACCACAGAGGCACAGAGGACACAGAGAACAAAGAAAAGAAGAAAGAAGAAAGAAGAAAGAAACCTCTGTGGTCTCTGTGTCTCTGTGGTATAAGCGATTATGCTCATCATGCTCAACGGCACGTTTGGCGTAGGCAAGACGACCATCGCGCGACGCCTCGTGGCGACCTTGCCCAACGCGATGCTGTACGACCCTGAACATGTCGGCGCGATGCTCCGCAAGCTGACCAACGGCATTCGCGTGGGCGCAGAGGGCACAGAGAAAAAAATAAAACTCAAAAGAGGGTCTGACGGAGTTAGATGCGAACCTCCATCATTTTTGTTTAACAGCATCGGCGCAGACGATTCGCTGGCGCTTGTTGCAGCGTGGCAACGCACAGAGCGGTGTGTGCAGGCGTTGGCAACACCTGAGTTTGCGGTGCATGTGGAGACGGGGGGCGGACAGTGGAGGAGGTGGTGGAGCAGATTGTGAGTTATCTGTGAAAGTTGGCGGCTTTTGGCAGTTGGCAACCTGTTAATGACAGTTGTCAGATGGTTTAATCGAACCAGCCGCATAAACTTCATGCAAGACCTTCAAGCGTTCCACGTTGTCATCGCTTGAGGGTCTCAACCATCCAAGGAGGGACTTCGCCATGCACAAGCACTACCTGCTCGTCACCTGTACGTTGTTCTGTCTCTTGCTCGCAGCCTGTGGCCCATCACAGGCGGAACTGGCTGCCACCGCCACCCGCGCGGCAGCTGACCAAGCCGCAACTCAAACGGCGGCGGCACCAACTGCCACGCCGACGTTCACACCCACTCCGGCGCTCACGCCCACACCGCCACCAACATTGACGCCAACGCCGACGCCAATACCGACTGCCACACCCACCCATACACCAACACCCTCGCCCACCAGCACGCCGACGGAGACGGCAACTGCCACCCCACCCCCGACGCGCACACCTACACACACACCCACATCACCCCCGCCCCAAGCGGGCACGGTACAACGTCGCGGCACTGACAACACCGAGATGGTCTTCGTCCCTGCGGGCGAGTTTATCATGGGCGACGACCAAAGTTTCTATAGCAAAGAGAAACCCGCACACAAGGTTTATCTGGATGATTTCTGGATAGACAAACTCGAAGTGACGAATGCGCTCTACAAACGCTGCGTGGATGCAAGAAGATGCACTGCGCCCAGCAAGATTGGTTCTTTCACACGCGACTCGTACTATGGCAACGCCCAATTCGCTAACTTCCCAGTGATTTGGGTTTCATGGGATGATGCCAATGCCTATTGCGCGTGGGCAGGCAAAAAGTTACCGACCGAAGCGCAATGGGAAAAAGCCGCGCGCGGCGCCGATGCGCGTGCGTATCCATGGGGCAACGCCTTCGACAAAGACAAGCTCAATTCGTCAGAGGGCGGCAAAGAAGATACAACAGCTGTCGGTAGTTACCCCACAGGTGCGAGTCCTTATGGTGCGCTGGACATGGCGGGCAATGTGTGGGAGTGGGTAACTGATTGGTATGATAAGAATTATTATAGCAACTCACCTGCGCGCAATCCAAGAGGTCCGACGAATGGCACTTATCGCGTGGTGCGTGGCGGCGCGTTTGATTACTTCGCAATCGCGTACTACAACCGCGCGGCGTTCCGCAACGGTATTTTTGAACAGACAGGTCATTACTTCGTCGTCGGCTTTCGTTGCGCCCAGTAGTTCTCCTTGTTGTGTAGGGTTGCTGTCAACGGAGTGGGAACGGAAAGAACGGAAAGCGCGCGTCCATCCGTTCTTTCCGTTCTGCTCCGTTGACGGGAACGCATCACAGCATATTTTCCTCTGCTACCCCATGCGAAACACAAACCGCCCGCAAGGTTTAACCCGGCGGGCGATTTCGTTTCGCACGCATGATTGACGCGGCGCCAACGTGCGCGTAAAATCAGCGACGGAAAGGAGTTGTCTGATGAAATTTCCTAAGTACGTTTATTGGCAAGAAGATGAAATGTGGCTTGGCTATTTAGAAGAGTATCCAGACTACTGGACCCAAGGCGAGACGTTGGAAGAACTGAAAGAGAATTTGAAAGACATTTATTACGAACTCCATAGCGGTCACATTCCGTCCGTCCGAAAGATCGCCGAACTGGAAATCGCATGAAACGACGCGACTTGATACGCGAGTTGGAGAAGCTGGGTTGCGTACTCATTCGCCATGGCGCACGACATGACTGGTATCAGAATCCTAAAACGAAAGTCTCGCAGCCCGTGCCGCGCCATCGAGAAATCAAAGAGCCACTCGCCAAGCGCGTCATCAAACTACTCAAAGATGAGAGCTAACCCATTGAGTCGTTATCACTGCCCGCGTATGTGAGAATGCGCGGGCGGTTTCGTTTCGCGCGCATTATTGACGCGGTTTTGGGAATCACAAGTAAAACCGTTGACGACATGAAAGTATGATGTTTTCTATTTGACACCCCCCCAACCTGATTACCCTTTCCCTGTCTCACCTGACCCAAACTCAACCCTTGTCATGCGCGCCTACCTCGCCATCAACTACCATCCCGACCACGCCAATCGCCCACTGATTGAAGCCATCACAGACGCGCTCGCGCAGAACGGCTATGAGACCATCTGCATCGCGCGCGCGATGTGGAGCAATGCAGACGACAGTGTAGAGAGGCTGAACGGCAAGCGCGTCAGCCAAGCGTTGTCAGAACGCCGCCGCGTGGATGTCGCGCTCATGTGCCAATGGATGGATGGAAGCAAAGAGAGTTTCATTCAACTAAAGCTCCGAAACAAACAGAGGCGCTTGTGCAAGCGATTGCCACCAAGCCCGGCCTGAGCGAAAAGCTGCAAGATTCTTTTGGTTTTTCTTCGCGCGCTTCGCCTCTGCGCAGTGCAATAATCCCAACGGCGCAACGCCTATCCAAGGAGGTCTCATGCTCAATGTGTTGATTGCCGAGTGCAAACAAGAAGTGTCCTCGTTCAACCCCGTCGCCAGCCACTACGACGACTTTATCATCTTTCATGGCGCGGAGTTGCTCAACTATCATCGCGGCGTGCGCGACGAAATTGGTGGCGCGTGCAGCATCTTCGATGGCGAGAGTGAGGTAACGCTTGCGCCGACCATGAGCGCGCGCGCCATCACGTCGGGCGGCACGCTCGCCGCTGCGGATTGGCAACGGCTCGCGCGCGAATGGCTCGACGCGCTTAAGGCTGCTCCGCCATGCGACGGCGTGTATTTCTGTTTGCACGGCGCGATGTCAGCGGAAGGTGAGGACGACCCCGAAGGCTATCTCTTGCAAGAGGCGCGCAAGGTTCTCGGCGAAACAATTCCCATCGTCATCTCGCTTGATTTGCACGGCATTCTGACGGATCGCATGTTGCAACACAGCGACGCCGTCGTCGTCTATCACACCTATCCGCACGTGGATTTTTACACGACCGGACAACGCGCGGCGCGTTTGTTGTTGCGGATTTTGCGCGAGGGCGTCAAGCCTGTCATGGCGAAAGTCGAAGTGCCTGTACTCGCGCGCGGCGACGAGATGATTACCGAGACGGGCGCGATTCGCCACGTCATTCAAGCGGCGCAAGCCATCGAGCAAAGCGCGGGCGGTTTGTCGGCGGCAATGTTTTGGGGCAACCCCTTTACCGATGTGCCTGCTTTGCGTTCAAATAGTCTGGTGGTGATTGACGGTGATGCGGCGCGCGCGGAGCGCGAAGCCATCCAGCTCGCGGATATTTTCTGGGAGCATCACGATAAGATGCGCGTGCCATTGACGAGTGTGCCTGATGCGGCGCGCATCGCGTGTGAAGTTTATGAGACCTCTCGGGTTTCGGGAAGCCGACAGGTCTGTACGGTTGTGCTCGTAGACGCCGCCGATGCGACGAGCTCGGGCGCATCGGGCGACAGCAACGCGATTTTGCGCGGACTCATCGAGGCGGGTTACCCAGGCAGCGGCTTGTTCCCCATCGTAGATGCGCCTGCTGCGCAAGCCGCGCTCAAGGCGGGCATTGGCAACACGGTGCGCGTGACCGTCGGCGGCGCGCTCGACCCCAAACGCTTCACGCCGTTGGAAGTCGAAGGGCGCGTGCATCTCATCTCGGAGGGGTTGTTCCGCAACGAACATGCGAAGGCGTTGTACAATTCAGGCTTGACCGCAGTGCTGAAAGTGGGTAAACATGTCATCGTGTTGATGAGTCGCCCCGTGAGTTTGTATGACCGCTCGCTGTTTTATGCGCATGGGCAGAACCCACAAGATTTTGATGTGGTGGTCGTGAAGTCGCCGCACTGCGAACATCACATGTTCAAGGCGTGGGCGGCGCGTTATGTTGATGTAGATGCGCCCGGCGCGACGAGCGCGAACGTCAAGGCGTTGGGACACACAAAATGCCCACGTCCGCTGTGGCCGCTGGATGAGGATGTGAAATTCGCGCCGAAGGTGAAGATTTTCAAACGCCCTTAGAGCGTGTTTTGAAATTCAGACCCTAAAGGTTTTTCTGGCGCAGCGGGTTCACCAGTTGCGCCGCAAGCCTGCGTGCAATGCTTTGTTGCTTGCCAGCGAAACCTTTAGGGTCTCGGTCTG
>CAZDYP010000143.1:0-15213 GCA_964509505.1 uncultured Anaerolineae bacterium
CGCAAGTGATTCGTCAAGCGCACATCGGCACATTGCAAGTCGGCGCGTGGGGCGATGCGGTGTTGTGGCAATTGGCGCAAGGCGCATTTGAGTTCAGCGATTCACACAAACAAACGCGCAGCGGCGCGCGCAAGTTTGTGATGGTGAAGGTCGTGAAGGGGGGCAAAGTAATTGGTAATTAACGTCAATGCGGGATAAGTTGCGGGCGATGGAACATCACGCCGACTCACCGCGAAACCCGCCGGCGCGGGTTCAGTTCCAGCCGACGGCGGTCGGCTTGGCGCTGCGTTGCGCGCATTGCCTTCGCTGTGGCTTATCCCGAATTCACGTTAATTAGTCATTGGGGGTTGGAGGTTATAAATTGGAGGCTCGAGACAGCGAAGTGGCGCCGATGAAATCGAGCATTGGAGATTAGCGATGACAAGTTTTCGTTTTTTCCCCAATTGGTTGTTGTGCTTGACGCTGTGGCTGTGGGTGGCAGCTTGTTCAGCTGCGACGCCCACGCTTGCGCCGTCCACAACCCCATCACCGACACCGCAAAATACGCTGACACCGGCGCCTCTTCCCACTGCCACACCCACGTTCACTCCTACACTAACTCCAACACCCCCTCCCACCGTTACGCCCACCCCGACGCCCACGCCCGACCCGTTCGCCGCGTTGACGATTGATGGCTTGTCTGCGCGCACTTATGGCGGCGGCGAGCTGCAAATCAAAGAAGGGTACGGTTCCAATGCGTCGTTCACGCGCACGCTGATCGCGTATCCCAGCGATGGGCTCACGATTTATGGCTTTATGAACGTGCCGCGCAATGCAGGCTCGTATCCTGTCGTCATCGTGTTGCACGGCTACATCAATCCAGCGATATACAACACGATTGCATATACGACACGGTATGCCGATGCGCTCGCACGCGCGGGTTATCTGGTGATTCACCCCAATCTGCGCGGCTATCCACCATCTGACGGCGGACCCAATCCCTATCGTGTGGGCATGGCGATTGACGTGCTGAACCTCATCGCCCTCATCAAACAACAAGCAGGCAAAGAAGGACCGCTGCAAAAGGCTAACGCCAATGCCATCGGTTTGTGGGGACACAGCATGGGGGGGGGTATCTCGACGCGTGTCATGGTCGTCAATGCGGATGTGCGCGCTGTCGTGTTATATGGCGCGGTGAGCGGCAACGAAGGAGAGAATGCCAAGCGCTTCCCCGCTAACGCCATTGACGTGCCAGCGGACACACTCCAGAAAATTTCGGCGGTCAACTATTTCGAGCGTGTTACCGCAGCGGTGAGCATTCATCACAGCGACGCCGACCCTACCGTGCCTATCGAATGGTCGCGCGATACGTGCGAGCGCCTGCAGCAATTGCGGAAGCGCGTCGAATGCTTCACCTACAACGGCTTGCCGCACACCTTCAACGGCGAAGGCGATCAGCTGTTCATGCAGCGCGTGCAAGCATTCTTTGATGCTCACTTGAAGCATTGACATTGCGTGATTATTTCGTCTCTGCATTTTCTTGTATAATTTCGCTCACCGCACCGCTGGCTGTTATTTCCTTCTGGAGAATTCGCATGAATTACGAGAGATCATTCCGCTTTGTCACAGAAGACGAGCAATGGCTTAGTAAGGTGATCATTGGCGGCTTGCTGTATTGGGTTAGCGGGTTCATCATTCCTTTGCTCCCCTTGCTTGGCTACCTCATCGAATTACTGCAAAACGTCATGCGTAGCAATCCCTCTCCATTGCCAACATGGGACAATTTCGACGTGAAGTTCAAGAAGGGGCTCAATGCCTTCGTCATTGGGTTGGTTTATTTCGCACCGCTGTTACTGGTGGCGTGTTGTTTTAGCTTGGGCGTAGTGGGGTTGGGCGCGGCTTCGGGCAATGGTCGCAGCGCCAATGACACAGCCAGCAGCCTCGTCTTCATGCTAACCCTTTGCTTCATGTGCTTTACGTTCCTCTACGTCATCGTCGCCTCGGTATTCACCTCTGCCGCCACCATCTTTTACGCTGCTAACGAACAATTATCGGATGCGTTTAAGTTCGGCGATGTTTTGACTTTCATCCGCAACAATGCGAGCCAGCTCATCCCCGCTATCTTAGTAGCATGCGTCGCCAACCTCGTAGCCGCTCTAGTGGGCGCAGTCGCGTGTGGCGTCGGGTCGCTCATCACCGTTCCCTTTGCGATGATGGTGCAATACCATCTACTCGGTCAAGTCTATCAAGCCTCGCTTGGCGCAGCCTCTGCCGCAGCGATGACGCCCCCAAGCCCAAGCATGTAGCGCGCATCACTGCAGCCACCGCACAAAGGTCGAGGCATCCCCCTCGACCTTTTGCATTTCGACCCATCTCTCCCAACTTCCAATTACCAATTACCAATTACTCATGAACGACAAAGCCATCACCCTCGGTCATCCCAGTTATGTCTGGCGCTTCGGACAAGATCGCCGCCTCGACATGATGCGCCGTTACGCGCCGCTCGCGGGACAGTGTGTTCTCGACATCGGCTGTGGCATAGGCGCGTATGTCAAAAAATTTGCGGCGCAGCGCGCGCAGTCGTTCGGAGTGGATATTGAGCTGGAACGCTTGCAACGCGCGCAACTCACGACGCTCGCGCAAGCGGTCTCCGAGCGATTGCCTTTCGGCGATGATTCGTTCGATATGGCGTTGTTGCACGAAGTCATCGAGCATGTGCAGGATGATCGGCAAACGATTGCCGAAGCGGTGCGCGTCGTGAAACCGCGTGGGCGCGTCATCATCTTCGCGCCGAATCGTGGCTGGCCCTTCGAGACGCACGGCTGCTTCTGGCGCGGGCAATATCATTTTGGCAACATCCCACTCATCCCATATCTGCCCGACCCGCTGCGCCAGCGCTTCGCGCCGCACGTCCGCACGTACACCGTCAATAGCATCCGCAAGTTGACCGACGGTTTGCCTTGTCACATTGTCACGCACACGCAAATCTATCCCGGTTACGACAATCTCATTGCGCGCCGTCCCATGCTCGGCAAGGCGTTGCGCGCAGTGACTTACACATTGGAGGCGACGCCGCTGCGCGTGTTGGGGTTGTCGCATCTGTTGGTGTTGGAAAAAGTAAAAAGTAATTCGTAATTGGGATTGGCTATGCGTCGTTGCAGGGTATAGTCGGCTTTGGGTTTGTTTTCCCATAATGGTAAAATTCACCACACCTCAACGCACTTCAATCACTAATCGCCAATTACCAATCGCTCCTGTCAAGAAGACATGCGTCCGTGCGGACGCGCGCGCGCGGCGTTAGAGAACGCCGCCGCCTCATCATGTTCCGCCACGCGCAATTTCTGAACATGAGCGTTGCCAATTGCTAATTACTCGCAGGCTATGAACACAAACAAAGTCCGTTTCATTCAAAAACGCCACAAGCCACAGAATCATTCTGTGCGTTTGTTGGCGCAAGTCAGCGCGGGGGTAATGGCGCTCGTCATCGCGCTATTCGTCGTGCTGTTCGGGGGAAGTATCGCGGCAGTGTTAGCCGTGTACAACTATTATGCCAGCACGCTGCCGCCTGCCGAGCTCATCGGCAGACAGACGCAACAAGCGTTCAAGACGACGAAGATTTACGACCGCACAGGGACGGTGTTGCTGTACGAAGTCTTCGACCCGCAAGGCGGCAACCGTACGCACGTCCCGCTCAACAAAATTCCCAAGGTTTTGCGCGAGGCGGTCATCGCCAACGAAGACCAACGCTTCTACGATGAAGGGGCGACCTTCTTCGGCATTGATCCCATTGGCATTGGGCGCGCCGCTTGGGCAATTATTCGCGGTCAACAGATTCAAGGCGCGAGCGGCATCTCACAACAGCTCGTGCGCAATGTGGTGATGACGCCCGAAGAACGCATCGAGGTCAGCCTCCAACGCAAAATCAAAGAAGCAGTGCTGGCCATCGAGCTCAATCGTCGTTATGGCAAGGACGAAATTTTTGAGATGTATCTCAACACAATTTCGTATGGCCGTCTGGCGTATGGCGTCGAAGCGGCGGCGCAAGCGTATTTCGGCAAGCGCGTTGAGGATCTAACCTTGGCTGAGGCGACCGCGCTTTCGATCATTCCCCAATTCCCTGCTGCGAACAGTCCGTGCGAAGACAATCCCTATCGTGAGCAAGCGCGCGTCAAGCAACACGTCGCCATTGACGCGATGCTGCGCCAAGGGTACATCACGACCGACCAAGCCATCGAAGCGAAGTTCACGCCCATCAAATGTTTTCAGCAAGTGTTCGACATCAAAGCGCCGCATTTCGTCTTCTACGTCCGCAAATTATTGGAAGAACAATTCGGCGCGACCCAAGTGTATCAAGGCGGCTTGAAAGTCATTACCACACTCGACATGGATTGGCAAAGCGCCGCCGAAGAGCTCGCGCGCGAACAAATCGCCAAGCTGCTCTCGCAGAAAAAGAACGTCACCAATGCCGCGCTCGTCGCCATTGATCCGCGCACGGGTGAAATCAAAACGATGGTGGGCAGCATTGACTATTTCAACAAGGCGATTGATGGACAGGTGAACATCGCGCTGGCGAATCGGCAACCAGGCTCGTCGTTCAAACTGTTCACGTATCTGACGGCGTTTGAAAAAGGCTACACGCCCGCGACGATGTTGCTCGATGTGCGTACTTCGTTCCCCGACCCCCCCAATCCACCGTACGTGCCTGAAAATTACACGCGCTCGTTCAACGGTCCAACGCGCGTGCGGCAGGCGTTGGCGCGGTCGTACAATGTGCCTGCGGTCGAGATGCTCTCGCTCGTCAGCGTGAAGCCGGTCGTCGAGCTCGCGCATCGCATGGGCATCAACACGCTCAACAAAGAATTTTACGGGCTCGCATTGACGTTGGGCGGCGGCGAAGTGGCGCTGTTGGATTTGACGTATGCCTATGGCGTCGTCGCCAATCAAGGCGTGATGGCCGGCGCGCCGGTGCTAACCGATCAACGTCGCCCAGGTTATCGTGAGCTCAACCCCGTCGCTATCCTCAAAGTAGAAGACTCGAATGGCAAAGTGCTATACGAATATAAGAAGCCTGAGACGAAAAGCATTGTCAGTCCGCAGGTGGCATATCTGATGACCGACATTCTTTCGGATAATGGCGCGCGCGCCGCCGTGTTTGGCTCGAACTCCGCATTGAAATTATCGCGCCTCGCGGCTGCGAAGACGGGCACGACCAATGACTTTCGTGACAATTGGACGTTGGGCTATACACCCCAACTCGTCGTCGGCGTATGGGCAGGCAACAACGATAACTCGCCGATGGACAACTCGTCGGGCTCGACGGGCGCAGCGCCCATTTGGCACGACTTCATGGAATACGCGCTCAAAGATATGCCCATCGAAGATTTTCAACTACCCGAAAACATCGTCGCCGTGAACATCTGCGCCACCTCAGGGTTGTTGCCCTCGCAATACTGCCCCAACACCGTGCGCGAAATTTTTATCAAAGGCACCGAGCCGACGCAACCCGACAACATCTGGCAACCGTTCCGCATTTGCAAACCGTCGGGCAAGCTGGCCACGATTTATTGTCCCGCCGATCAGATTGAGACGAAGACGTTCCCCATCTACCCGCCCAAAGCGGCGGATTGGGTGCGCGAAACCAATGTGCCACAACCGCCCACCGATTACGACTCGACCTTTGGTCCGCAAACGGTGGCTGGCGACGTGGCGATCATCACGCCGAAACCCTATGCGTACGTGCGCGGGCTCACGCCGATTGTCGGCAACGCGAGGGCAGGCGACTTCCAATTGTATCGGCTCGAATATGGCACAGGGCTCGACCCGAATGCGTGGACGCAGCTGGGCGGCGACCACAACAATCAAGTGGACAAGAGCCAACTCGAAGTGTGGGACACGACGAAGCTGGCAGATGGGCTCTACACCTTGCAGCTCATCGTCGTGCATGGCAACGGCGTGCGTAAGCAAAATACGGTGCATGTCAACGTGGACAATCGCGCGCCCACCGTGCGGATGCAAAATCCTAGCCCCAATCAGTTGTATGTCGCGGAGGATAGCGAAGAGATTAACATCCAAGTAGATGCGCGCGACAACATGAGCATGGATCGCGTGGAGTTTTTCGTGGACGGCGAGAGCATCGGCTTCAACAAGGTCGCGCCGTTCACGCGCCGTTGGAAGATCAAGATGTGGGACAAGAAGAACCTGACGCCGGGCGATGTGGTGAAGAAGATCGAGGAGATCACGAACCCCGACGGCAGCAAAATGTTGGCGGAAGTCGTGGAAAGCGAAGTCATCGAGCAACCGAACAATCGCCTGCTGATGCGCTTCCGACACGGCGGCAGCATCATCGTGGATTCGGGTGGTTACACCGAGACGCACGTCGTCCACATCGTCGCTTACGATGCGGCAGGCAACGCGACCGAGGGACCGAAGATTCCCTTCGTCGTGATTCACAAGCCGAAGAAGACTTCCATGCTGCAACCGCGTGAATGGCTGTTGGATGGGGAGCGGCGAATGCGTGAAGCGTGAAGCGCGGCGTGTGGCGCGTAAGAATGTAGAACCCCCTTGCGACTTTGTGCTGCTGAAGTCGCAAGGGGGTTTTGTGTTTAAGGTGATGTGCCCTTCAACCAATCGCGCTCGATTTCGGCGATGAGGAAGGGCAAATTGGGTTGGGTGAAACTGAGGTCGGGCGCGGGGATGCGGTTGTGTTTGATGTCGGGCGGGATATGTTTGTGGTGGGGATGGCTTTGGGCAAGTGTTGGATCGTTGGGATGTTCTTGCGAATCATACCAATACAGTTTTTCGGCGCCGCGCCACACTTCGTAGCCATAACCGCGAATACGGTTCACCGTGGGACCGAAGGTCAGCTTTTCATGCACCACCAAACGAATTTGGTTGCCCACTTCGACCTCGCCAATAACCTCGGCGACGGTTGAGCCGCGTCGAATGACAACTAACGTCGAGCGCGTGACGTTTGGATATTGATCAACTAACGAGTAGATGAACAGCTCGTACTCAGGCAGGGAATGGGTTCATGGCGAGCGGTCCTTGCAATGAGCTCAGTTAAGGTGGAGCGAGCTTGCAATTGGCGTACAGCGTCCTTATACAGAGTCAGGCGTTCTTCCAAAATTTCGTAAGAAGCGGCCCATGTGCTCCAATCCAACACCCACGCTGAATCTTCGGGTTCTTCACCATTTTTGTATGCTTCATAAAACACTTCAGTCGGCATCCCGTACTTACGCTCAAATACGAGCAGGTCTTCGCGCATCGCGTGAATGTCTTGCAAAATATCGTCCAGTGTCAGCGATTTCATCGTTTACCTCCCGCCCTCATTTTACCCCGCCGCGTGGGAATGGGCAAGCATAGGAAAAAATTTTCCAAAAAGCTTGCTTTTCAGCAATAAGTGTGATAGACGGTCGCTGGTATTAAATCTCAGCCGAAATTTTCATCACCGTTCCACACCAAGTTTCACACAATGCAACGGGCGCGCGGCAGACACGAAGTTGAAGCCAGCCAAAGCCAATCCAAAGGGGTTGGCTTTTTTGTTCTGTCTGTGCAGCTTTTCACAAGTTCGACATAACAGTTCAGGCACGAAATAGCGGATTCAGAATGCTCTGAAACACAACAGGCCGTAGGATACTTCATTGAACAAGCGCTGTCTCACTGCTAAAGTGAATGGTATGCACACAACCCATCGTGGTGTGTGATGGCAAATGCCTGCATGTTGTTATCAGGTAGCCTGAACTGTTACAGTTCGACGCAATAATACGGCGCGGCAAACCAACGTCGAGCCAGCCAAAGCCAATCCAAGGGGGTTGACTTTTTTGTTTAGGCAACGCGAAGCATTTTTTATTCGCGTGAACTTCTATGCTCAGGAGGTTGATATGCGACGACGGGCAATCATAGCCGTGTGCTGCGCGTTCGCGCTGCTCGCACTCGGCGCGGGGTCAGCGTTCGCCGATGAACCTGAATCCCCCGAGCCATACATCAAGTATGTTCGTTATGTAGTAAGGCACGGCGATACGCTGAGCAAAATCGCGCGCGCGTATCATACGACCGTGTATGCCATTGCGAGCGCCAATGGCATCTCGTGGCGCGTGGACTGGATCTACCCCGGTGAAATTTTGGTTGTGCCGGTGTATGGGTATTATCCTCCGCCCGGTCGTAAGCATCCTTCTTCGCCGCCATGGTACGCGCCTCGCCCTCTGCCCCCACGATATGGGCGCTGTGGCTATGGTTACTCATGTTACATCGTGCGACGTGGCGATACATTGCTGAACATCGCGCGTCGCTATGGGGTAGATGTGTGGGCATTGGCGCGCGCCAATGGCATTTATAACTTGAACCGCATCTACGCAGGTATGCCGTTGACTATTCCACGCCGATAGAGTTTTTCTCTTAATGATGTGTGAAACAGATCACGAGGCTTCTTGACTACCCTTGAGGTCTTGGTCACACATCTACGACAGGAGCACTGATAGATACGCTCTCGTAAAACGAGTGTCTGACACATCAGTTGTTTAGAGTGTCAGCATGCTAGACGCCTGAGACTAGGGACATTGAAGGGTGAAGTGGCTCTTGAAGCTACAACAGCCTATGGTCTTTAGCCTTCGGGTAATCAAAAATGGGGGATGACAGGCGGAGTGGCCGTTGATGATTCAACGGCCTTTTTTGTTTTCAGCTCGCCCCTCTACGAAGAGTGTCATCAGAGAAAGGAGGGCGTCTCATTACATCAAACCTTTACTGCGGTTTCCGATTGCACGTAAGGAATGGCTCGCGCGGAATGGACACATCCCGCGCCTAACGGCGGATGTGTCCATCCGCCTTGAGCAAATTTCCCTGTACCTCCATTAGGAAACCGATATAATCTGTGCGTTGAATCGTCAACGCCTCGAGCGCCATACTCGGCTCCAATCTTATCTACACAGGAGAGATACATGCTTCGCAAAACACTCGCACTACTGCTCGTCGCTGGACTGCTGGTTGGATTTACCAACCTCACCGTTGGCGCAGCTTTTTGGCAGATCACAAAACCTGTTCCGGGCAACAACTTCGCCACAGGCTCACTCGACATTACGACGAATCCTGCTTCGGCGTTGTTCAACGCAGGCAATCTCTTGCCCGGCGACAAAGTAACTGCGCCCCTAGAGCTCGTCAACAGCAGCAAGTTTCCCGTGATCTACGCAATGACCACCAACGCGACAAATCCCGATGGCAAACGCTTGCGCGACTTTCTGCATCTGACCATTAAAATTGGGGTGAAAGATTGCAGCAATAAAGGCTTCGATGCCAGCGGCAAGGTGCTGCATCAAGGTCCTTTAGGTGACGCCCATTTTGGTGATGGCAACCCCTCTTTCAATAGAGGCGATCGCATTCTAGCAGCGGGAGCGAAAACAACTCTTTGCTTCAGAGTTGATCTACCCGTCAATGCAGAAAACTCCATCCAAAACGCCACGACGACCGCTGAGTTTGTCTTCCATATTGAACAAGCAGATCCATAGATTTACCTCCTCATGATTTGAGGAGTGGGATGGCGCACGATCATGAGCTGGTCGCGCCGTCCCAACCCGTCCCAACGGTTGACACGCATGGAAAACAAATGGCTAAATGAGGCGGTGGCCGCCATCCGTCGTCGTGAGCTTGATAGGGCGCGTCGCTTGCTCGAGGCGTATGTAGATCGCCACCCCACAGATGAGCGAGGCTGGCTCTGGGTAAGCCGCACGGCGGAACACCCCTTGGAAAAAAAGCACTTTCTGTTGCGTGCGCTCGCCCTCAACCCAACCAATCGTCTGGTACTAAACGAGTGGGCTACGTTCGCTTCCAAAGAAACAGCGTATCCCCTCAGCACCCGCTGGCGGCGGTTAGAACGGCTCATCACTACGCTCATCTTAGGAGTGGCAGCAGTGCTGGGCATCGCGATGGCAAGTGTGATGGCGCCCAAGTTGCTAGGCTATCAGACGGTGATCTTGTTGAGCGGCAGCATGGAGCCCGCATTCTCCGTTGGCGATGTCGTGATCGCCGAGTCAGTGCCTTCGGACACTCTGCACCTCGGCGATGTGATTGTCTTCGCCATGACACCAGACGCCGAATTGCCCACCGTCCATCGCATTGTGAATATCCGCGAGCAAGAGGGCAAGCGCTATTACACGACGCGCGGCGATGCGAACCTCACGGATGATACGGTTGAAACCTCCTTGCCCTCGAAAGGTTGGCGCGTTACGAAGCGCATTCCCTTCATGGGCTACGTGATGCTTTATGCCGCTAAGCCCGCCGGCATGAGCTTGTTGATTGGAATACCGCTCATCGGCTTGCTTAGTCTTCAGATCGTCGAGTGGCTGAAACGGCGTCAGCGCATTCAAGGAATCTGAGCGATGGCTAACCGCAAACCCACCCTCACCTTCTGGGCTTTGATCGTGCTGCTGTGTCTGACGCTGACGATTATCGCCATCAGGTTCATCACGCAAGCAGTCGCTCTTTTTATGTCTCAACAGGTTGTCAGCGCCAATACCTTCACGACCAACGCACTCATTGCGCCTACTCAGCTGACAGCCAGCGCGGTGGGGCGTGACGTTCAACTCGGTTGGAAGGCGAGTGGAAATAGTGACGGCTATGTGGTATTGGGTGGAGCCAACGGCAACAGCAATGATTGCGTGACTGCAACACTCAGCGTTATCTCCACCACCCACAATCTCAATTATGTTGACAACTCGCGGCATACGCCCCAAGGCACTTGGTTCTGCTATCAAACGCAAACCAGGTTGCGAAGCTGGCAGAGCCTGAGTAACAATCCAAGAGTCGCGGTGCAACTTGGTTTTGTGGCGACTTCCATACGATTGATCAATGACGGCAATCATTCTGGTTGCAACGGTAGTGACCGCAACGGTTTGGACAAGCAGCGTATTTGGATTGCGGCGACCAGATCGTGATGACGTTCAACCAACCCGTTGACCCTGCGACGGGACCGACGCGCGACCATACGGTGTGTATTGGTGACGACCATACGATTTTGCTGGGCAGTACGACGACCAGCGGCGCATGTTCGTTGAACGAACCACTCAATCTTGGCAAGCTGACCGGCGGCGTCAGTAGCCACAAGAACGTGCGCTTTGCGGCAACTTATGCGTGGGGCAACCATACCCAAACCTTGTTCGTTACGCTTGGCGCGCGACTCGCGGGCAATCAATATCCTTCACTTTCGGCAGATGTGTGGACATTTACACCGACGACTCTATCGAGCAAGCTGCTCTCAGCCATTGGGAGGTTTCACATTTGCGACAACAATAGTGGCGGCGGCAACTGCTTGCCCAGTGTGCGTTCGACTACACCCTATAAACCCGCGACGCCTACGCCGACTTCATCGGCAACCCCCAGCGCGACTCGCGGCCCTTCCACGCCGACTTCGTCTCCAACCTCTAGTTCGACTCCCACTTTAACACCGACGCTCCCCTCACCCTCTGCGCCGACAGCAACCATAACGGCGACACGATCTTCTGCTACCACTCCCGTTCCGCCTACCTCGACCACAACACCTGCTCATACGGCAACACCATCGCTGACGCCGACCACACTCGCCAGTCCATCGGCCACGCCGACGCCATCGCCAACACCTACCGTGACGATGAAGCCATCACCCTCTGCCACTTCTGCTTCGTCCGCAACCACTGCGACGCCAACATTTACCTCAATCCCACCGCAAACAACACCGACGCCGACTGCAACACGGACGCCATCGCCCACTGCCGCGCCATCGCCAACGCCTACGCGTACGGCGAGGCCGTCGCCGCTTGTAACACCAACTTCCACGCTGACACATTAAGCAGCAAGCGCGAGTATTCACTCTCCTACAAGGCTACGTCGAGTTGACCGATCAAGCAGGCGAGCTGCTGGGCTCTTGCTTGATTGGCTTCGACGCAATGAAGTTCACGCCTCGTTAAAGCGGTGAGCGATAAAAAATTCACCATGCTCAAAAACAAAGCCACCCGTTTTCACGACGTCGTCGTGAAAACGGGTGGCTGTTTTTTGTGGTAGAACACCTATCGCTTTATGGTTCAAGCAAACGCACAAAACCTGCTTGGTCAAAATGTTGGTCAGTGGTCAAGGCATAAGCCCGCGTTAAATCTTTATCAATTTGTTCATTGTTGGCGCTATCCGCCGAACCTGTGTGGATGGCTCCAAAATGGCGCCGCAATTTCAAGTCGCGTTTGACCAACCGTCGTCGCAACGACCTCACAAGCCAATCTTCAGGCGTTTGACCCCTGCGTTTAGCCAATCTGACCAAAGAGGTATAAACATCATCAGGCAAAACCAAGTGTAATTCGTGACTCATCATCTCCTCCCTTCACCCAGCATTATCGGTTAGAGCCCAAGACATGTCAAAAGAAGTTACATGTCGCTCGCTTCCAATTTCACTCTCCGCCGTTGCATCACACTCGCCACCAACCCATACTTCGGCGACAGCACGAAGCACAACGCAAACACCAGCGTCGTCAACAACACAATCGTCCCGCCCGATGCGAGCTGCAAGTGATACGACAGATACAAGCCCGTCACGCCGCACACCGCGCCGATGACTGCGCCGAGCCACAGCAACGTATGAAAGCGCTCGACGAACAAGCGCGCAGTCGCCGCTGGTGTGACGAGCATCGCCACGACGAGAATGTTGCCCACCGCTTGCAACGAGACGATGATGGTCAGCGTCAGCAGCAACAATAACAGCTGATCGAGCCACACAATTGGCAAGCCCATCGCCGCCGCCGCCATGCGATCAAACGATACCAGCAGCAACTCCTTGTACGTAAGGAATAATACCATCACAATCACGCTACCTAAGCCGAGCGTGAGCCACACATCCTCAACCGAAACCGCCAAGATGTTGCCGAACAACAAGCCCCCTAAATCGCTGGTGTAGCTGCGCGTCGTGCTGATGAGCACCACGCCCAACGCGAACATCCCCGCGAACAAGACGCCAATCGCCGTGTCTTCTTTCAAGCGCCGATTGTGGCTGACCAAGCCGATGCCGAGCGCTGTCAACACGCCGAACATGAGCGCGCCGACGAAGAAACTGAATTGAAAGAGAAACGCGATGACCACACCGGGGAAAACCGCGTGCGCCACTGCGTCGCCGATGAAACTCAAGCCGCGCGCGACGACGAACGCGCCCAGCGCGCCACACAATGCGCCCATCAACAGCACTTCGAGCAAGCCACGCTGCATGAAGCCATATTGCAAGGGCTCGACGAGCGCTTGCCAAAGTAATGAGAAATCCATGACCAACGCCTCTCCGACCTCGCAGGTCTCCGGAATCTGCGAGGTCTCCTTCAGGCTCTAAACCCTAAAGGTCTCCAAGACCTTTAAGGTTTCTCAGCAACCATGACACGTGTCATCGCGCAAGACCAACAGCGCATCGTCGAGCGTCGCTGTTAGGGAGTCTTTTTCTTTCACGCGCAAGATGTGTCCGCCGTACGTTTGTTGCAGCGCTTCTGGTGTGAATGTTTCGGCGGGCGTGCCATAAGCGATGACCACATGGTTCAGGAATAACAATTGTGAACAGAAGGCGCGCGCCACACCCAAATCGTGTGTGGTCATCACGATGGTATGCCCGTTGCGTCGCATATCTTGGAGTAAGCGCAAAATCATCTCCTGCGTCGTCGCATCCACGCCCGTCATCGGCTCGTCCAGCAACAGGAGCTCGCTCTCTTGCGCGAGGGCGCGCGCGAGAAACACCCGTTGTTGCTGCCCGCCTGACAATTGCCCAATCGGTTTGTGACGATGCGCGCTCATCCCCACTTGCGCCAACGCGTGCGCCGCCGCGAAACGGTCCGCATGACCAATACGTTTGAACCAGCCCACGCGGGGCCAACGTCCCATCAACACGACATCGGCGACGGTGACAGGAAACGACCAATCCACCGCTTCCCGTTGCGGCATATACGCCACACGCGCGCGCGCTTGCTGAATGGGCTGCCCATACACACGCACGTTGCCCTGCGCGAGCGGCGCGATGCCCAATACGGCGTTGAGCAACGTGCTTTTGCCTGCGCCGTTGGGACCGACCACGCCCACAAATTCGCCCGCGCCAATCTCCAACGAGATGTGTGACAGTGCGATATGATCTGCGTACGCGACAGTCACATCGCGCAACGTCAAAGCGGCTATATCATTCATAGAGCATCATCCTTCAAGGGCAAGAGAGATTGGGGGAAATCGAGACGCCCCTTTATCTCCCTCCATTTCCCCTAATGTTCCCTCATAATCCTCTACCGCAAGCTTGCCACAATCAAATCGGTATTGTGCTTCAACATCCCATCCACCGTTTCCGCGCCGCTGCCCGCGGGCCCGAGTGTATCACCATACAATCCCGTGATCACTTTCACCCCTGCCTCTTGCGCGATTTGTCTGGCAAACGCAGGGTTGATAGATGATTCGGCGAATATGGCTTTAACATTTTCTGCTTTGATATGTTGCGCCAGTTTCGCCAACTCTTTCGCCGAGGGGTGAAAGTTTGTGTCCATCGAGGGAATCACAGCGCCGACAAACTGCAACCCGTAACGCTCCGCATAGTAGCCCAATGTATCGTGGTTGGTGACGAGCTTGCGCTGCGCTGCGGGAATCGTCGCCAGCTGTGTTTTGATGTATTGATCGAGCTCGTTCAACTTCGCCGCATACGCAGCGGCATTCGCCTTATATGTTTCGGCATGCGCCGCATCAGCCTTGCTCAATCCATCGCGGATGTTGTTCGCCATGATGATGACGTTGGGGATGGCGTGCCAGATGTGTGGGTCGTCTTCTCGCTTGCCATTGTCGTCTTCGCTTTTGCGAAGTGTGACACCCTGTGATGTGTCCACAATGGGCGCTTTCGTGTCAGAATTTTTGATGAGCTTCTCCAACCACGCTTCGAGACCAACGCCATTGATGATGATGAGCTGTGCGTTGGCAAGTGACTTCGCATCGGCGGGCGTCGGCTCATATTCGTGTGGGTCAATGTTGGCTTTCAGCAACCCAACGAGTTCAATTTTATCGCCGCCCACAACTTTCGTGAGCGCCGTTACCTGCGTCGTTGTCGCTACCACACGCAGCGTCGCGGATGGCATAGATGGCGGCGCAGACGCGCAACCAACGGCACTCAGCCATAGCAAAACGAAACACCACGAACGAACAGACTTGAAATGAACCACAGGTTCCTCCTAAGAGAGTGTTTTGAAATTCAGACCCTAAAGGTTTTTCTGGCGCAGCGGGTTC
>CAZDYP010000144.1:0-11747 GCA_964509505.1 uncultured Anaerolineae bacterium
ACTACTTCGTCGAATTCAGGCGGCATCGCCTCGCCTGCTTCGTCGCCCATTTCGCTGGCCATCTTCCGCATGAAGCGCGCCATACTCTTGGGATCGTTTTCGTCCACGCCACCAAACGCCGATGGGTCGGACATCGCTTCGAGACGCGCTTCTTCTGATCTCAAGACAGCGACGCGCGAGAAGATACGCTTCAATGGGGCATGACCACAAAATTGGCACGTCGGCGCCTCGGGCGGATTGAAGCCGCGCACCGTGAACGCATTACGCCGCTTGCATTTTTCGCAGCGATACTCATAAGTAGCCATCACCACACTCCTCAAAAAATTCGCGGACATTATAGCGTCTCTGTCGTGAAGCGTGAAACATGAAGCGATAGATTCACATCGCGTTTCATGCTTCACGCTGTTTGCCATCTGCTATTTATCATCTGCTATCCGCCCTTCGCCACCTATGCCTGTTCCACCTGAATTTGTCCATGTTGGTTATGGCGGCACCGTCGCCGTGCATCGGATCCTCGCGATTGCTGCGCCCGATTCGTCGCCCATCAAGCGCATGGTCAAATTGGCGAACAAAGAAAATCGTCTGATCAATTTGACTTATGGGCGCAAAGCGAAAACAGTGATAGTGCTGGACAGTGGGCATGTCGTCATCGCCGCCGTGCAACCCAATGTCATCTTGAAGCGTATCCACGCATCGCCTATGCGCAGCGGCATTATAGATTTAGACGCGAGCGCCGCCGAACCAGTCAGCGAACTTAACATGGCTGCTCCAGCCGCTGCGACGAATGATGAGGTTCCCTCTAATTCACCATCATAGGAGTTGCACCCATGAACGAAGTCAATCCCACTCTATTGGACGACCCGTACAAGCGTGAAGCGCCGTCGTTAGTTGTCGTCATTTCAGGCCCATCGGGCGTCGGCAAAGATGCGACGCTCAAGAAAATGAAGGAGATGGGCTATCCCTTTCATTTCGTCGTCACAGCGACGACGCGCCCTAAGCGTGAGGGCGAAGTCGAGGGCGTGGATTACTTCTTCGTGGACATGAGCGAGTTTGCGCGCTTGATCGAAGCGGGTGAATTGTTGGAGTATGCGGTTGTGTATGGTCAATACAAAGGCATTCCGAAGCAACAGGTGCGCGACGCCTTGGCGAGCGGCAAAGACGTGGTGTTGCGGATTGATGTGCAAGGCGCGAATACAATGAGACGGCTGCTTCCTGACGCCGTCTTTATTTTTCTCATGGCGGAATCCGAAGAGATGCTCATCAAGCGACTGATGGAGCGCAAGACCGAGACGCCCGGCGGTTTGAAAATTCGTGCGGCCACAGCGCGCGAAGAAATGAAACGCATTCAGGAGTTCGATTATTGCGTCACAAATAGCGAGTGCAACCTCGCAGAAACCGCCGAGACGATTGCCGCCATCATCCGCGCCGAAAAAGCGCGCGTCAAACCGCGCCGCGTGCAACTGTAATACGGTTACTATGCCTCCTGCTCTTGCGCCCCGCCCCGCCTCCATTCGCCTCTCTGTCCCTCAGCATCGCCCCGTCATCACCTGGCTCATCCTGGGCGTCAACGTCGTGATGTGGATTTTGCTGGAACTGAATGGCGGCTCGACCGACGACGAGACGCTCACACGCTTTGGCATGAAGGTCAATGCGCTCATCACGACAGGCGAGGTGTGGCGGCTGTGCACGGCGATGTTCTTGCACATCGGGCTTGTGCATCTGGCAGTCAACAGCTATTCACTCTACCACATGGGCTTGTTGTTGGAGCGCTTCATCGGTGCGCTGCGTTTCAGCATCCTCTATCTCTTCGCAGGCTTGTGCGGCAGCCTTGCCAGTTACGTCTTCAGCGCGTATGCGTCGGCGGGCGCATCGGGCGCCATCTTCGGTGTGTTGGGCGCGGTCGGCGTGTTCTTCTTTTTCCAACGCAACGTATTTAGCGGCGCGCGTAGCATTTTGATGAACATCGTCGTCGTCGCCGCCATCAATATCGCGTATGGTTTCAGCTCACGCGGCATTGACAACTACGCGCACCTTGGCGGCTTGCTCGGCGGCATGGTGTTGGGCGTGGCGCTGGCGCCACACTATCGCGTCGGCGTGGACAGCTTCAACGTGCCTCACGCGCAAGCGCACACGTCGCCGCTGCGTTGGCTCATGGCCGCGTTGTCCTACGCGGTGTTAGGCGTTCTCATCATGCTGGCTATGCAGTGGCAAAGCGATTCGGCTGAAACGCATTTATTACGCGGCAAGCAATTCTACGACGCCGAGCAATGGACGGAAGCCACAGTCGAATTTCGCCAAGCCATTGCGCGTGACACGCAATCTAGCGAGGCGCATTTCTACTTGGGCGTCGCGTTGTTTCAGCAACGCCAATTCGACGCTGCCGCGCAGGCTTTCGAGCAAACATTGGCGTTGGAAAACGATTTTCCAAGCGCGCGGTTCAATCTCGCGTTGTGCTACGTCGAGCTGCGCCGCTACTCCGACGCGCGTTTACAATTGCAACGCTATCTGCAAATGCGCGGCGCTAACCGCGCCCAGGCGAATGAAGTGTTGAAGAGCTTGGAAGGAAAGTGAGGAGTGTTCAGTGTTCAGTATGCAGTGGGTGATGTTTACTGGTGACTGGATACTGCATACTGAACACTGTTCACTGCTGTGGTGAGGTCGTATGCCCATCCGTCATTCTTCTATTGCAGGCGCGTGGTATCCTGACGATGTGAATGCGTTGCGTGGGATGCTCGATGGCTTCTTAGCTAACGTGCCTACGCAAACATTACAAGGCGAACTGTGCGCGCTGCTTGCGCCCCATGCAGGCTATCGTTTTTCGGGACAAACGGCGGCGTATGGTTACCAACAAATCGTCGGGTGCACGTTTGAAGTGATTATCATACTGGCTCCCAGTCATTTTGTGGATGTGGGCGCCTATGCCATTGCGGGCGACGAGGCGTATGCGACGCCGTTGGGACAAGTCGCGCTCGCGCAAACGGTGATTGAACCATTGATGCAGCGCTTGCCCATACGCCGTGTGCGCGAGCCATGGAGCCGCTGGGGTGACGCGCAATGGGAACATGCCATCGAGATGCAACTGCCGTTCTTGCAACATGTCCTCCGTTCATTTTCGTTCGTGCCAATCTTGATGAGCGCGGATGAGCTCGCACCTTGTTTGCAATTAGGGCGCGCCCTCGCTGACGTGATGCGCGAGCGTCGTTGTTTGCTCATCGCCAGCAGCGACCTCAATCACATCGCAAGCTACACGCTGGTGCAGCAATATGACGCCGAAGTGATTGCCGCCCTTGAGCGTTTCGATGTATCATTGATGGCGGAGACGTTGCTGCATCCCCAATACTCTGTCTGTGGCCGCGCGCCCATCCTCACCGCTGCCATTACGGCGCAAACACTGGGCGCAACGCGCGCTCAAATCCTCCACCACACCACTTCGGGTGATGTCACCGGTCGCACACGCGAAGGGGAATACACGGTGGGGTATTTGAGTGCGGCGTTTATCAAGTAGTAATCCAAAGCACACGAAGAACACCCCATCCTCTAAAGAGGACTCAGGCGCGAAGAAATTTTTAGCGCGACTTTGCGCGCTTTGTGATTCTTGGTGACTTCACGTTGATTCCCAATCACCAATCACCAATGCCCAACTCCCAATTACTAATTACTCCTATGTTTGCCGAGATTGTCGTCAACGCGCCGCTCAGCCGCAAGCGCATCGCAGCGACGCAACGCACCGAAGGCTATACGGCGTTGGATCAAACCTTCACGTATGCGATTCCGCAAGCGCTCGTCGGACGCTTGCAAGCGGGGCAGCTCGTCACCGTGCCGTTTGGCGCGCGTAAACTGCAAGGCATCGTCATGGCGTTGAGTGAGACAACGACCGTGGAGCGCCTCAAAGAAGTCGCCGACATTGCCGACCCGTTACCCGTGCTCTCGCCCGCGCAGCTCGCCCTCGCGCGCTGGTTGAGCGCGCATTACTTCACGCCGTTGATAGAGTGTGTCTTGCAGATGTTCCCCCCCGGACTTGAATCGGAAGCGCAAACGCTCATCAAACTCAATCCCGACGCGCCATCGTTGACTAATCCCAAAGAAAGCCAGCAACTCATTGTCGAGCGCTTGCGGGCAGGTCCGTTGTTGTTAGAGGAATTGATAGCGGGCGCTCACAAAAAAGAGTTGTTGCGTGAAATTGAGGCGTTGGCGCGACGCCGCATCGTGTTACGCGAGAGTGTGTTGTTGCCGCCGCGCGCGAAAGAAAAGCGTGAGCAAACGACGCAACTTGTGGCTGAACCGAGCGGCGAGCGGCTGGTCGAGGCGCGTAAAGAGGCCGCGCCTATTCAAAAAGCAGTCTTTGATTACTTGAAACAACATGAGACTTCGGAAGGCGTCTCTGCTAAGGTTTTGAAAGAGGCAACGGGTGCGACGAGCGCAACACTTAAGACGTTGGCAGAGGCGCGCATCATCAGTCTTAAAGAACGCACCGTCAGCTTGCGCGCTGAACCTAGTCAAAAGATGTTGACGGCATTACGCGCGCCACGCCAAAGCGCCGTGCTGGAGTATCTGCTGCAACAAGGGGGGCTCAACGCGATTATTCCCACGCGCGAATTGATGCGCGCGACAGGCGCGCACAAGGCGACGCTCAAAGCGTTGGCTGAAGCGGGGTTCATTCGTTTCGATGAACGCGTCGTCTGGCGCGACCCACTCAAGGTGCAGGCATTCCTGTTGACGGAATCGCCTGCTTTGACCAACGAGCAACAAGCGGTGTGGGATGTCATACGCGCAGCCTTAAGACACAAGCGGACGGGGGACGGCGGACAGGAGACCGAGGCTGATATGCACGTTGCAGCCACAACGTCCAATGTCGAACCCTCAACGTCGAGCGCCGAGCTTTCAATGTCCCATATTGAATCAGCTATCTCTAATGTCGAAACATCAACATCCGACACTGCTGCGCCGTCTTCGACGCCCGACGCCGCTCCACCATCTCTAACCTCCAATATCGAATATCCAATCTCTAACACCGAACCGCCAACCGCCAACCGCCAATCTCCAACTTCCAGTTCCCCAATCCCAATAACTTTCTTGTTGTTCGGCGTCACGGGCAGCGGCAAGACCGAAATCTATCTGCGCGCGGTGGATGAAGTGCTGAAACAGAAACGCCAAGCCATCGTATTGGTGCCTGAGATTGCGCTGACACCGCAGACGACGCGTCGTTTCGCGGAACGCTTCCCCAAACAAATCATGGTCATGCATAGCCATTTGTCATTGGGTGAGCGGTTCGATCAATGGCGACGCATCCGCGCGGGTGAAGTGAACGTCGTGATCGGTTCGCGCTCCGCCATCTTCGCGCCATTGCCCCGACTGGGCTTGATCGTGATTGACGAAGAGCACGAATACACCTACAAACAAGACGTGACGCCTCGCTATCACGCGCGCGAAGTTGCGTTGCGATACGCGCAACTCACGGGCGCGACGGTGATCCTTGGCAGCGCGACGCCCGCGCTCGAAAGCATGTGGAGAGCAGAACAGGGCGTGTATCGTCTCTTGCGCTTGACGCAGCGCGTTCAGAATCCTGAGTTTGATGTCGAACCCGCCGAGCTGACACGCCAAACCAACCATCAACAATCAACGCTCAACAATCGCACCGTGAGGGATCGCGGCGACGCCGCTAAAGTCGGTTTAGCGACAGGCGCGCGCGCCTATCTCACGCGCCCCGATTTGCTCGTGCCGCCGCCGCTTGGACTCGCGCGCGCGCCGTACGGCTTTCCACCCATGAGCATCGTGGACATGCGCGAAGAATTGAAGGCGGGCAACACGAGCATCTTCTCGCGCACGTTGCGCGATGCGTTGGCGGCGACGTTGAAGGCGCGCGAGCAAGCCATCCTCTTTTTGAATCGGCGCGGCACAGCGACGTTTGTGCTGTGTCGTGATTGCGGCTTCGTGTTGAAGTGTCAGCCGTGCGATAACCCCGTGACCTATCACGCCGACCAAAACGATTTGGTGTGCCATCATTGCAATCGCCGTTATCAAATGCCGAAGCAATGTCCCCATTGTTTGAGCGCGCGCATCAAACAATTTGGCGCAGGCACGCAGAAGGTCGAGGAAGTCGTCACGCAATTGTTCCCGACGGCGCGCGTGGTGCGTTGGGACCGAGACACGACGGGCGCGAGAGGCGCACACGACAAAATTCTCAAGCAGTTCGCCGCGCACAAAGCGGATGTGTTGGTCGGCACACAGATGATTGCGAAGGGCTTGGACGTGCCGCTCGTCACGCTCGTCGGCGTCATCTCCGCAGACACGGCGTTGAACCTGCCCGACTTTCGCGCGAGCGAGCGCACGTTCCAATTGCTCATGCAAGTTGGCGGACGCGCGGGGCGCGCGCATTTGCCCAGCCAAGTTATCGTGCAGACGTACGCGCCGACGCACCCCGCCATCGTCGCCGCTGCGCAATATGATTATGTCAATTTTTATCAAAGCGAATTGGAATTTCGTCGCCGCTTGCATTATCCGCCGTTCGGTCAGCTTGTGCGCTTGGTGTATGCGGGCGGCAAAGAGCGCGCACAATCCGAAGCCGAGTCGTTGCAGCGCAGTTTGAGTCAACGCATTCGCCAATTGGGATTGAGCGATGTGGAGTTGGTGGGCCCCGCGCCGTGCTTCGTGCATAAGTTACGCAGCGAGTATCGTTGGCAGATTCTCGTCAAGGGAACGCACGCACACGAATTGTTGGAGGGGTTCTTGTTGCCATTGGGATGGCGGGTGGATGTGGAGCCGATGAGTGTGCTATAAAAGCTGCGGCTCTCCCGATTTTGAGGTAGAACGCTCACGGCGGACTTCCTTCGGTCGCAAATCCGCCGCTTGAATACTGAATGTGTCCATCCAGCGCGAGCCATTCCACACTCAAGTCTGTAGAGCCAAAGTTGCTGTATCCTGTTTCGCTCACGCTGTTTGGCTTTGTGTCGGGGTGGGTGTGACGTTGCAGAGCATGGCGAGGAACATGTAGCACAAAGTAAAAGGGCGATGTCGCATGATGACATCGCCCCTCTTAGAGAGTGTTTTGAAATTCAGACCCTAAAGGTTTTTCTGGCGCAGCGGGTTCACCAGTTGCGCAGAAAGCCTGCGTGAAACGCTTTTTTGCTTGCCAGCGAAACCTTTAGGGTCTCGGTCTTATATTTTCAAAACACTTTCTTAGCTTGGATTGATTACCTAACCCTGGGACGGCATCACGCCTAGTTGTTGCAACATGCTCAACGAGTCAACCAGCTGCCACTCCTCGGCAATTTTGTTGTTGGCGATGCGGCTGATGACCATGAGACTAATTGAGATGGGTTTGTCCGTTGGAGGGATGCCTTGAAATTCGCCCTTGTGGGTGCCGCGCGCGGTGATGCGCTGCGTCACTTTGTCGTCTTCGGCAACCAATTCCTCAATCGTGCAGTTTGTATCTGGGAAGCCCGTGAGGACCGCCGAGACAAACCCGCGCACGCCCTCAAGACCTTGCACTGGCGCGGGTTGTGAAGGGTCGTGCAAGACATAATCCGAGGCGTATATTTCCTCAATGATGGCCAGCGCGTTGCCCTTGTTCAGCGCCTCCCACCAACGGCGCACCAACGCCTTGTTCGTATCGGTTGACATTGAATTTTCCTCCCTGATGATCTCCTGAAGTTTGTGAACTTACGCACCTATTTTGAAGCTTCAACCATAGCCTTTACACAACGTTCGACTTACCACCTCCTTTCAAGTCATCAACTTGGTTTGATTCCTAAGAACACGTGCGCCGACCCCGGCTCAATCTCGCTATGCACGAACGGCAACGCCTGGGCTTGAAAGCCTGCTTGGGTAATGAGGTGTAGCCACATCGCCTGACCGAACAAACCAGCGATGTGGTAATCACCCACGCACTGCATGGCGTCTGTGGCTTCGCGCAGCGCATAAACCATATAGGTCGTGTAGGTCGTGTCAGTTGGGTCGGGATCCCACGTCCATTCGAGATAGCGCAAGCCACGCGCGCCGTCGTCGTGTCCACCGTGGTCGGTGGAGGGCTTGAAGGTTTCGCGCGTGTAATCGGGCGCGAAGAGCGCGACGCCGCCGGGCTTGCAATGCGCATAAGTGGTTCCGATGGCGCGCAACAAATCGGCTTCTGTTTGCATGTAGTCAATCGCATCGTGGATGAACACGGCGTCGAACTGTCGCCCCAGCCTCACGCTGCGCATGTCGCCCTGTATATGCTCGCATTCAGGATTCAATTGTGTGCTAACTTCCAACATCCCCGCCGAGAGGTCCACCAACGTCATTTGAACGTGCTGCTTCAAGTGCGAGGCATTGTTGCCGCCGCCTGAGCCGAGCTCCAACATGGTTTTGATTGGCGTGGGACAGGCTGCTTGTAGCGTGCGACGATAGAACTCTGCTTCTTCTGCGTAATCGGCGGGCGTAGATAAGAGGGGCCACCACTGCGCGAGCTCGGCATAAAGTTTGGGAAGAGTATCTGTCTGATTCATCGCGGAATCAGTCGTATAGATTCGACAATCCGTTCAAAGATCGGCACATACGTCGCCTCCAGTGCCTTCAACGTTGCGCCGTTGATCTCATAGAGGGTGTTTTCGTTGACGACGAGCAGCACCAACACTTGTGAGAAATGATACGGCTTATCGTGTGGCTGCCATTCGTAGCGTTGCTGCCACGCGGGATGTCCGTCGAGCCAGAACTTGCGCTCTTCAAGCGAGCGAAAATTTTCGTAAGCGCTTGCTTGTTGCGCCTTGAGCTTGGCAATCTCTTGGTCGAGTCGTTCTGCGCTCAACAACTCAATCTGTGTCTCGCTGAATCCCAGGTTAGAGCGATAGCCATTCTCTGGCGGCGACAACAACACGAATGGGAAATCATCCGTCCGCGCCGCCGTCCAATCCGCAGGCGCGAGCAACGAGATGGAAAACGTTTGGTCGTAGTAGCTTACCCAATGAGGTGAAGTGGTCATACGAAGAACCTTATGAGCTCATCACACAAAACAAGTTTTCAACACGAAGTCACAACGCATCACGAAGGACACACAGAAAATCGTTGTGTCCTTTGTAAATCGTCGTGTCTGTGTGTTGATTGCTTTGTGCTGCATTATAGCTTAACGTGAATTCGGGATAAGCCACAGCGAAGGCAATGCGCGCGCACCGCAGCGCTCAGCCGACCTCCGTCGGCTGGACCTGAACCCGCGCAGGCGGGTTTCGCAGTGAGTAGACGTGATTTTCAATCGCCCGCAACTTATCCCGAATCGACGTTAGCTTACCAAATCCACGACTTCAACCACCCCATGATGCTGGAGAACACGCCGACCGTGTCGAACTCCAACTGATAGCCAAACGAGAAGCCCAAGCCCGCCGCGAGTTTGCCCTTGCCGCCAATCGTGAGTTTGCCGCCGCTCCATTCGATTTTGCCCGCGTATTCGCCGCCGACACCCAGCGCCAAACCCAACTTGCCTGCTGTCGTCAGGATCTTCTCGCCGCCTAAACGAATCTCGACCTTCGTAGAGCTTTCGATGCTCGCGCCCAAGAACGCGCTCGCTTTGCCTTTAAGTCCGGCTTGCAAACCTTTCTCTTGATCGTAACCGAACTTGCCCTTCGCTTTCGCTTCGGTCTTCCCGCCCGCAAAGCCTTCGAGTTTGCCTGTGCCCGCGATGCCAGTGCCCTTCCAATTCCAATCGAGCCCGCCTTCTTTCTCGCCCGCCTTGCCGAACTGAAAACCGATTTCGCCGACGCCCTCCAAGTTCAAGCCTTCGAGGTTGCCCTTCTTCAACTTCTCAATGTCCAGCGAGCCTTTCAACCCGCCTTTGCCCGAAGCCTTCGCCAGCCCCGTTTCTTTTTCAAACTTGAACTCCTCTTCTTCGAGCAAGACGATTTCAATTTTTTGCAGCTCAAAAGGTGGCTCTGTTTCTTTTTGCTCGTCGCTTTCCGACCACTCGCCGTGCGCTTCGCTTTCCTTTTCGTGCCCTATGGTTTTATCGCCCTCGTCCTTCACGCCCCCCTTGCCCCAGCTGAAAAACGAACGCACTTTGGAGAACAGCCCCGGCAAAGGCAGCGCGTGAATCTTGTTCACCATGTCCTCATTGCGCGTGAGCAGGTCAAACTCTGAATTGTCCATTGCGTTGATGGCGTCCTTCTTTGCGATGATTTCTTCCACGAGGTCGGCTTGCCTGATGAAGAACAGCGATTTCAAACGCTCGTATTTGTGGGGTGTCAGCGCCTCCTTGAGTCGCTTACGCACCTCCTCTTGCCGCTCTTGGCTCATCTTCTTGCGTTGAATCAGCGGCGCGACGTTACGTGGCGCACCGCCGCTTTGCTGAATGGTGTGCGTTAGCTCATGCGCTAGTAGTTGTTTGCCTGTGCTCGTGCCGGGCTGATATTGCCCCTTGCCCATGTAGATGTCAGCGCCATGCGTGAACGCTTGCGCCTGCACCGCGCTCGCCATAGCTGCGGCCTCGTCGTCGGCATGCACACGCACCTCACTGAAGTCTGCGCCGAACTTCGGTGAGAGCTCACGTTGCACGTCAGATGGCAGCGCCTGCCCTTGCCCGTGTCGTTGCGCCAGGCGTTGCTCAAACTCGCCGCCGACCATCAAGCCAGCTGCAGCTGCGCCACTCACTGCAGACACCTGCCGATTCACAGCGGCAGCGGGCGCCGTCGCGTGTTGCGCCATCGCATCGGCTTCTTGCTCATACGCGCCGCCCGCCGCGCCCACCGCCAATTTCGTTTGCACGAATGCGCCACGTGGATTGCGTTCCGCTGCCAACATTCTCTGGAGCGCTTGATTGCCCATGAGCTGCTGCAAATGGGGCATCGCTTGTGGTGACAACGCGCGCGGATGTTGTGGGGTGTGTGGCGCAGCCATCGTCGGTTGCGCTTGTATGTGTGGCTTGTGTTGGATGATGCGTTGCGCTTGCGACGCATCAGAATTTTTTTCGAGGTGTCGCGTTTGAGACATAGCAAATTCCTTCGTGTGACAACTAAGCCCATGCGGTTGGGCTGATGAGGGGGAGGGTGTAAGCGGAAAAAACAGTTGCGATTATAACGTGCCCTGCTGGGGAACGCAAGCCTCTGCTGTTACAGCTTTGCGGTATAATACTTTTGCGCTCATGCGTTAGTTGTGGGAAGGAACTATGTCAAGCAAAATCTACTTTGCAGATTTGCGTTTGCAGGTGTTCGGGGGGCGATGATGAAATCGCTCAAGGAAGTGTTGCTCGAACATCCGCCTCAGCTATTGCGCGCCATCGCCGAGCTCCATCATATTACCATTACTGAGACGAGTCGTGACGCGCTCGCTACGCAGCTCGCCGCCGAACTGTCGCGTGCTGAAGTCGCGCAGCGCGCGTGGCAAATGCTCTCAGCGGAGGAACATGCGATTCTCACGCAGCTGTTGGCGCAAGGCGGCAAAGCCAAAGCGTTTCAACTCGTGCGCGATCACGGCGAGATTCGCGCGTTCGGTCCCGTTGCGCTCGCGCGTGACAAACCCTACCTCAAGCCCGCGAATGCGCTGGAACATCTTTGGTATCTAGGGCTCATTCAACGCGCGTTCGATGTGGTCGGCGATTTTCGCGGCGAGATTTTTTTCGTCCCTGCCGACATCTCCGCGCATTGGCCTCAGCCTGCGCTTGAACCGCCGTCGTTTACGGTCAAATCCGCGCCTGCGCCCGTGGTCGCGTCTGAGCATGGCGACGCGCTGATGTGGGATGTCTTCGCGTTCATGGTTTTCGTGATGCGCGAAGAGCCACGCCTTACTGC
>CAZDYP010000144.1:11847-15173 GCA_964509505.1 uncultured Anaerolineae bacterium
TGGCAGCGTGACCGCTATTTCAACGAACTGGCGCATGTGCCCTCGCTCAAACTCGAAGCGACGGGGTGGCGCAACGACCCACGCCTCGCGCGCCAAACCGTCGTGAAGTATCTGAAATTGTGTCCCCTAGATGCGTGGGTTTCGTTGGCGTCATTCATCGCGAGCATCAAGCAAATCGTCCCTGACTTTCAACGTCCCGACGGCGACTATGACCGCTGGCACATCCGCGATGCAGAGACGGGCAAGTTGCTGACGGGTTTCTCGCATTGGCAACAGGTCGAAGGCGCGTTGTTGGCGTTTCTATTTAAAGGGCCATTGCAGTGGTTGGGCATTGTAAGCGTCGGCGGCGCGACAGGCGAGCCAACTGCGTTTCGGCTCACCGATTTTGGCGCGCGGGCGTTGGAATTAACCAAGCAAAATTTGCCCGAGCCCATTCCACAAAAATTCATCGCGCAAGGCGACTTCGACCTCCTCGTGCCGCACGATACGCCGCTTTATGCGCGCTTCCAATTGGAGCGCATGGCAGACTGCACGCACTGGGATCGCGTCAGCATCTATCATCTCTCGCGTGAATCAGTCACGCGCTTGTTGCGCCAACATGTCACGCTGGATCAGATACTCGCGTTCCTCAAACGTGCGTCACGTCAGCCATTCCCTTCCAACGTCGAGTTCACATTGCGCGAGTGGGCGTCGAAGTTCGGCGAGGTCACATTGCGTCGCGCCGCCATCTTGCACACACGCGACCAACGTTTGTTGCGCGAGTTGCAAGCGTTGCCTGACGTGAAAGGCTATATCCTCGAAGTGCTCTCGCCGACGGTGGCGCTCGTCAAGGCGGAGGCGTTGGAGGAATTGGAGAAGAAGTTGCAGGCGTTGGGGTATGCGCCGCAGGTGATAGTGGAAACGGTAGAGGAAAAGAAGGAGATTAGAAAGGCAGCTTAGAAGTCTGACTTCTGGTCGCAGTTAGTCCATCAAACAAGTTTGCTGCGCGGGACCGTCAAGCAAGACTTTGAGGCGTCGCAGGAAATTTCGCCCCATTAGGAAACGCGCATTGTCCTCAAAAATTTGAGCGACTACGAGGTGTAATCTCTTATGCTCTCAACTCTTCACTCTCGCTTTTATGAAACCTTCGGCGCTGCGCCCACGCTCGTCGTCCGCGCGCCAGGCCGCGTCAACCTCATAGGCGAACACACCGATTATAACGATGGCTTCGTCATGCCGCTCGCCATTGATCGTGCGTGTTGGATTGCTGCGCGTCCGCGCGATGATCGCCACATCACAGTGGTCTCCGAAAATTTTTCGCAGGCGGGGCGTGTCACATTCTCTCTTGACAATATCACCAAAGCCCCTGCGCCTGCTGATTGGAGCAATTACACGCGCGGCGTCGCGCACATCCTGCAAACCGCAGGCCATACCTTGCGCGGCATGGACGCGCTCATCTGGAGTGATGTACCCATTGGCGCTGGTCTCAGCTCATCCGCTGCGATTGAGGTTGCCAGCGCATACACACTGCTCCAAATCGCTAATCACCAATTACCAATATCCAATATCCAACTAGCGCGACTCGCCCAACGCGCTGAAGTCGAATTCGTCGGCGTCAATTGCGGTATCATGGATCAAATGATTTCAGCATTAGGGCGAGAGGGTCATGCGCTACTGATTGATTGTCGTTCACTCGATTCTCAAGTCGTGCCAATTCCTGATGATGTGGCTATCGTCGTTGCAGACACGATGAAGCGCCGCGAGCTGGTGGACTCTAAATACAATGAGCGTCGCGCCGAATGCGAAGAAGGCGCGCGCTTGCTCGGCGTCAAAAGTTTGCGTGATGTATCGCTCATGGAGTTTGAGACGAATCAATCGCGGTTGCCGGAAACGATTCGGCGTCGCTGTCGTCACGTCATCGGCGAAAATGAGCGCGTGTTGCGTTGTGTTGAGGCATTACGTGTGGGCAAGCTGGCTGAAATTGGGCAATTGCTCGTTCAATCGCATACCAGTTTGCGTGATGATTACGCGGTGAGTTGTCGTGAGCTCGATGAGATGGTGGAGTGTGCGCTGCGACAACAAGGCGTCGTGGGGGCGCGAATGACGGGCGCGGGCTTTGGTGGTTGCACAGTGAATGTGGTGCGAGGGGCCGATGCGGAAACATTTGCGCGCAACTTGTCCACAATGTATCAACAAACTGTGGGTATCTCGCCGAAGGTGTATGTGTGCAAGGCGTCGCAAGGTGTCAGTGTTCTCTAACGGAAAAATATGCAAAAATTTTTGCAAAGCTATTGACAAATCTAAGGTCGTGTGTTATAGTAACACCCGCCAATGTAGTGATGGCAAACGATTTCGCTCGACAAGCTGCGAGTTGAGAAAATCGTAACAACTGAAGCAAATCAGGAGGCGACAGGACTCAACCATATAACCAATGTGGTCGTAGTTCAATACTCAAGGAGTGAGTTCTGTTTGCCGCCGACACAGTTTGGGTCGGCGGATTTATTTGTCTCAACTGATTTGACAAAAAGCAAGGGCTGAATAGAATCACGAGTCCTTGCACCGCACTTTAACAACTGAAGAGTGGTAGAAAAATGAGAACGGAACAAACACAAACCCTATACTCGATTTAATCGAGTTCAATTTACGGAGAGTTTGATCCTGGCTCAGGATGAACGCTGGCGGCGTGCTTCATGCATGCAAGTCGAACGGAGACGCTTTGAGTAGCAATACGAGGGGTGTCTTAGTGGCGATCGGGTGAGTAACACGTGGGTGATCTACCCTTTAGTGGGGGATAACGGCTCGAAAGGGCTGCTAATACCGACAATACGCTTGACCATTCAGTTGGTCATGGAAAGTCGCAAGACGCTATTGGATGAGCCCGCGGCCCATCAGGTAGTTGGTAAGGTAACGGCTTACCAAGCCGATGACGGGTAGCTAAGCTGAGAGGCTGACTAGCCACACTGGCACTGACACACGGGCCAGACTCCTACGGGAGGCAGCAGCAAGGAATATTGCACAATGGGCGAAAGCCTGATGCAGCAACGCCGCGTGAGGGACGAAGGCCTTTTGGTTGTAAACCTCTTTTCTAGAGGACGAGATGGGACGGTACTCTAGGAATAAGCAACGGCAAACTACGTGCCAGCAGCCGCGGTAATACGTAGGTTGCGAGCGTTATTCGGATTTACTGGGCGTAAAGCGCACCGAGGTGGCTTCTTAAGTTGGATGTGAAATCTCCCGGCTTAACTGGGAGACGCCGTTCAATACTGGGGAGCTAGAGGTCAGCAGGGGAAAATGGAATTCCCGGTGTAGTGGTGGAATGCGTAGAGATCGGGAGGAACACCAGTGGC
>CAZDYP010000145.1:0-8449 GCA_964509505.1 uncultured Anaerolineae bacterium
ACTGATTGAACGTGCGGCGCTGTGGCGCAAGCGACTCGCAGAGTTGCACGCCAGCGAGGACGCGTCGGATGAAGAAGTGCGCTACGCGAACATGATGACGCGACGGCTCTCGATGGATGTTAACATCGTGCAGAAACGACACGAGCGCACGCACATCCCCGTCGAGGTGCAGGCGATGCGGCTGGGCAACTGTGCGCTGGTCGGCGTGCCCGTCGAGCCATTCGCGGAGCTGGGCGTCGAAGTGAAAAAGCATTCGCCGTTTGCGACGACATTCTTTAGCGGCTATACCAACGGGGTCGAGAACTACCTGCCGATTGCGTCGGCATATCAAGAAGGCGGCTACGAAGTGTGGATGAGTCCATTTGCGCCCGCAGCCGCGGCGCTGATTGTGGCGGAGAGTTCAAGGTTGTTGAACGAGCTTGCCGCTTAACACAGAGGTGAATGATGACCACCTATGAAATCTACGCGCTCTGCGCTGGCACACGCCAAGCCGATTGGTCAACGCGGTTGTTTATGGTTCCGCCCGGCGGAGGCTTCGCGACGACGGCATATTTTATGTGGCTGCTGAAGGGACCGACGGGTGTGGTGTTGGTGGACACAGGCTACACACCGCGCTTGCTCAAGCTGAAAGGCTTGCCCGTCGAACCGTTTCGCACACGGGAAGAATTGTTGACGACGGCGGGCGTTAATCCCAACGACATTCGCACCGTCATCTTGACGCATCTGCATTGGGATCACTTCGACCTCGAAGGCTTCTTGCCCAACGCGACGTTTTGGGTGCAACGCCAGGAAGTGGAGTTTTTCAGCGCGCCGCCCGATCCATGGTTCGAGCGTTGGGTTGGCGATTGCTTCCAAGCCGATTTGCAAACGCTGCGCGACGGCAACCGCCTGCGACTCATAGATGGCAATGTCGAGCTCATGGAGGGCATTCGTCTGGAGTGGGTTGGCGGCCATTCGCCGGGAATGCAGATTGTGGTGGTGGACACGGTGCGCGGTTCTTTCGTCATCGCCAACGATGCGCTCACCACCTATCGCAATCTGCGTGACTGGATTCCGCCCGCCATTCACATCAACAGCGTCACCGAATGCTTGGCGGCGATGCGACGCATCCGCGAACTTGCCGAGGGCGACGAAAGCCGCATTTGTCCCGGACACGATGGCGAGGTGTTGCAGAAGTTTCCCGCAGTGAAGGCAGGGATTTATCAATTAGCATAAAGGTGGCGTCATGTGCCACGTGCCAAGTGTCATGGGTCATGCCAAAATTTCACACTTGACACTCAACACTTATCTCTCAAGGAGACGTTATGGCAATCAATAAATATCTCATGGGGCAAATGACATGGCCCGAGCTGAAGCAAGTGGTCGCAGAAGGTCGTATCGCCGTGATGCCCGCCGGCATCATCGAGCAACATGGGCCTGCGTTGCCGCTCGACACCGACATCTTTCTCGCGGATGAAATCACGAAGCTTGCCGCCGCGCGCGTGCCTGAGAAAGTATGCGTCGTACCGCCCATTGTCCACGGACATTCACCACATCACATGGACTTTCCGGGGACACTCACGATTGACCCATTGCGCATGGTCGAATATGTCCTCGACGTGTGTATGAGCCTCGCGCATCATGGCTTCACGAAATTGCTCATCGTCAATGGACACGGCAGCAACGCGCCCGTGCTGGATTTGGTCGCGCGCCAAGCTATCATCAAGACTGAAGGCAGAATGGCGTGCGCCTCGCTTTTCTATATGCAGTCGAAAGAATACGAAGCCGTAGCCAAAGCCGAGTTTCCCGAATTGTTTGGTCGCTGGGGACATGGCGACGCCATCGAAACCTCGTTGTACATGGGCTTGCGTCCCGACCTCGTGCAACTGGAGAAAGCGCACGACGATCCCGTGACCGATTTGATGATGGTCGGCACGGCGGTATTGCCGTTGCGCTTGTGGTGGAGCTCGTTTTCAAAAGAAGGCATCTATGGCAACGTCGTTGGCTCTAGCGAAGCGAAGGGCAAAAAGTTGGTCGCCGCCGCCGTCGAAGGACTTGCCAACATTTTCGTGGACTTCTACAACAAGCACATTCCGCCGCGCGTTGATCATCACTAGGAATTATCGCGCGCGATTTCTGCGCATGAGCGGATTTTGATTTTAGATTGTAGCTTGAAAAGCAAGATGCCCTTTGCAATCTAATATCTGAAATTTCCCTTCAAGGAACTGATTTATGTCGAGCGCCGAATTCACCATACAACGTGATGTTGAGATGCCGATGCGCGATGGCACGATTCTGCGCGGTGATGTGTATTTGCCGCAAGGCGCGGGCCCATTTCCCGCGCTAGTCGAGCGCACGCCCTACAACAAAGAGGTGTCGCCAGAGATGCAGGTCAAGTCGCCGCCGTTCTTCGCGTCGCAGGGTTATGCCGTCGTCGTTCAGGATGTACGCGGCAAGTTCAAATCGGCAGGCAAGTTCATCCCATTTCACGATGATGGGTGGGGCGTGAATCGGGATGGTTACGACACAATTGAATGGATTGCGGCGCAAGCGTGGTGTGATGGCAACGTCGGCATGATTGGCGGCTCGTATGCGGGCGCAACGCAATATCGCACCGCGCCCACGCGCCCGCCGCATCTACGCGCCTTGTATGTGCGCGAATCGTCGGCGGACTACTATCGTGAATGGGTCTTCCACGACGGCGCATTCGAATTGGGCTTCATGCACGCCTGGACGCTCAACATGGAACTTAACAACCTCGCGCATTTGGTCAGCGCCGACGATTATCCGAAACATAAAGGTCGCCTCGACCACGCGCTGAAAAATTTATCCGATTGGCAAGGGTTATTACCGCTCAATCCCAATCCATTGTTGGAAGGCATCAACGAGTGGTACGACGATTTCATGGCGCATCCCGCTCAGGGACCATATTGGCAGCGTTGGAGTATCGAACTACAACATCACGAAGTGGATGTGCCTATCGTCCATTTGGGCGGCTGGTTCGACATCTTCCTCAACGGGACCATCAAAAACTTCGTCGGCCTGAAGGCGAAAGCGCGCAGTCAGAAAGCGCGCGAGGGGCAGCGACTCCTCATCGGGCCCTGGATTCATGGACCGTGGAACATGGCGACGAGCAAACAAGGTGAGGTGGATTTCGGCGCAGATTCCATCCGCGATTACAATGCCATTCGCGTGCCATGGTTCGATTATTGGTTGAAAGGCAAACAAACTGGCGTGCTGGACGAACCGCCTGTGCAACTGTTCGTGATGGGCGAGAATCGCTGGCGCGATTTTGGCGACTATCCCGTACCCAAGACACGCTATACCAATTGGTACTTGCACGACGACGGCATATTGAACATGGCGCGCCCCCACAGCGCAGAACGAGCCGACAGCTATGTGTATGATCCAATGGATCCCGTGCCGACCATTGGTGGCAATCTGCTGATTGCCAATGTGCCTGGCGGCGTGTTCGATCAGCGTCCCATCGAGCATCGTTGTCTCATCTATACCAGTGAGCCGCTCACCCAAGACCTCACCATCATCGGCGACGTGAAGTTCATCCTGCACGCCATGTCATCAGCGCCCGACACCGATTGGATTGTGCGCCTCACCGATGTGCATCCCGATGGCTACTCACGCTTGCTCTGCGACGGCATCTTGCGCGCGCGCTATCGTGAATCGTTCGAGCGACAAACACTCCTGACGCCGCATCAAGTCTATGAATTTGTTGTGGACTTGTGGGCAACCGCCAACACCTTCAAGGCGGGCCATCGTATTCGCGTCGCCATCACCTCCAGCAGTTTCCCCCGCTTTGATCGCAACCTCAATACGGGCGGCGAGTTTGGCAAAGAGGTCGTCGGGCAAGTCGCGCTCAACACCGTGTTCCATGATGTGATGCGCCCCTCGCATATTGTTTTACCGGTGGTGGATTAGCGGAACGATAAATCTCTTATGAAAAGCAACCCACCGTCTGACTCGTGAGCCGACGGCGGGTTGCTTTTTTCATAATGGAGGTTCGTTGAGGCCAAAGCGGTTACTGGTCGCTGGACATGCACTTGCGCATACCCCTTGAAACGTGCATAATTGCACCCAGTGAAATGGCGCATCAAAGTACGCGCGCTGTTTTGCCCACGTTTTTCTTCGGCAACCAAGCAACGCACACTTGGAGAGTTGACCATGAAAACCCACATCCACGTGTTGATTATCGCAGACCACGATAAAGAAGCGACGCAGCTTCTCAAAGTGTTGCAAGCTCACGATTACACATTGACCATGATGCGTGTGAACAGCGTGACACAGTTAGAACATGCGTTGAGCCGCCCCACGTGGGAACTGGCGCTCGTCTTCTATCCGCTCGATCAGTTTCATGGGTTCGACGCTGTAAGCGTCGTGCGCACCCAACGGCCCGAAATGCCATGCATCGTGCTGTCGCAAACCCACACAGCCGAGGTTGCCGTTGCCGCAATGAAAGTTGGAGCGCGTGATTACATCGTCGTCGAATCCGAAAAAACAACAGCCGCTGTCGCCAATCCTCATGCGTCGGAGAAACCATTAGTCGCGCGGTATCCGCGCCTTGTGCCTGCCATCCAACGTGAGCTGCGCGAGGTCGAAGCGCGGCGCACACGCCATCAAGTGGCGCAAGAAACGCGCCGTCAAGCAGCTTCCGCCGAAGCGCTGGTGCAGGTTGCCATGCGGCTCAATCAGCCGCTCGATTTGCCAGCCGTGGCGCAAGCCGTATGCGAAGAAGTCGTCAAGCATCTGCGCGTGTCTGCCGCGAGCATTATGGTTCACGACACGCAACGCAATCGCTGGCAGCTGGCCGGCAGCGCAGGCTTGACGGCTCAGAGCAGCGAACACTTCAGCGCCGTCGCGAGCGCCGCTTGTGACGAATGGGCACACACACACCATACGTTGCGCGTGATACCTGATACGATAACGCACGAGCATGAGCCGCTGATGAAAGCGTTCGCTGCGTTGAACGCGCGCACCATTGCTTCGGTGGCTATACTCCGTGAGGGTGAGCGGATCGGTCATTTGTTTTTGCTGACGTTCAAAGAGACGCGCGAATTCAGCGCGAGCGAGTTATTCTTGCTACAAGGCATCGCCACCCAAGCGGCGCAAGCCATCAGCCACGCCAGCTTATTCGCGAGCGCCGACCGTCGCTTGGCGCAGATGCAAGCCTTGCGCACGGTTGACCTTGCCATTACCGCGAGCCTCGATTTGCGTTTGACGCTGAACGTCCTGTTGGATCAAGTGCTGGCACAGCTCAAGATAGACGCCGTCGAAGTACGCTTGTTGAACGCACACACCAATTTGTTGGACTACGCGGCTGGGCGCGGTTTCAAGACGCGCACGCCGCAACAAACACCGTTGCGCTTGGGACAAGAGCTCGCGGGGCGCGCTGCGCTGGAACAACGCACATTGTCCATTCCCAACTTGATCGAAGTGACCGGCGACCTGAGTCAGTTGTATTGGTTGAAGATGGAAAATTTCAACGCGCAATATGCAGTGCCGCTCATCGCCAAAGGGCAAGTCAAAGGCGTGCTGTCCATCTTCCATCGCGCGTCGCTCGCGCCCGACTCCGAATGGTTCGATTTCATGGAGGCGTTGGCGAGTCAAGCGGCGATTGCGATTGACAATGCGACGTTGTTCCAAAATTTGCAGCGTTCTAACGCCGAGCTGGCGTTGGCTTATGATGCGACGATTGAGGGCTGGTCGCGTGTGCTGGACTTGCGTGACAAAGAAACCGAGGGGCATTCGCGCCGTGTGACCGAGATGATGCTACAGCTCGCGCGCGCGTTGGGGTTCAGCGAACAAGAGTTGGTGCATGTGCGGCGTGGCGCGTTGTTGCACGACATTGGCAAGATGGGCGTGCCTGATGGCATCTTGCTGAAGGAAGGACCGCTTGACGACGCCGAAGCGGCGCTGATGCGGAAGCACCCTGAGTTCGCGCGTGCGATGTTGTACCCTATCGCATACCTACGTCCGGCGCTCGACATTCCGTATTGCCATCACGAAAAGTGGGACGGCACGGGGTATCCGCGTGGTCTCAACGGTGAACAGATTCCGCTCGCCGCGCGCATCTTCTCCGTGGTAGATGTGTGGGACGCGCTGCGCTCAGACAGACCTTATCGCAAGGGGTTGGAAAAAGAAACGGTGCGCGCTCACATTCAGGAGCGCGCAGGCAAAGATTTCGACCCGCACGTGGTCGAAATGTTTTTGCAGTTGCAAATAGAAAATGATTTTTGAGCGTGACCCATGAAGCCAACCAAAATTGTCGTCATCGGCGCGGGCAGCGCCAGTTTTGGACTCAATTCACTTGCGACGCTCGTGCGAAGCGAACGCTTGCGCGGCAGCGCGTTGTCGTTGGTGGACATTAACGCATCAGGGCTCGCGACCATCACACAGCTCGCGCATCGTCTCAATCGTGAATGGGGCGCACAGCTCACCATCGAAAGCGCGACGGATGCGACGCAGGGGTTGGACGGCGCGGAATTCGTGATCCTTTCGCTTGAAGTCACGCCGCGCGAAGCGTTGTGGCGGCTCGATTGGGAAATTCCCATCAAGCATGGCTTACGTCAACCCTACGGCGAGAATGGCGGACCGGGCGGCTTCGCGCACGCCGCGCGCAACATGCCGCCTATCATGCAAATCGTGCGGCAGATGGAAGCGCAATGTCCTGACGCATGGCTGATCGTCTTCTCGAATCCATTGCCACGTTTGTGTCGCGCCATCACACGCTACAGCAAAATCAAAACGGTTGGCTTGTGCCATCAACTGCTGCGCGCTTATGTGATGGCAGGTTGGGTGCTGGCAGATGTGTTGGATATCGAAGCGCCAGCGAACCTTTCGATGAAGCCATCGCTCTCGGCGAGCGCGACGCGGCGTAAAATTTCCGCGCAAGCCATTCACAAGCTCGACATCAAAGCGGCGGGCTTGAATCATTTTACGTGGATCTTGGCAATGCACGATGCGAAAACGGGCGAAGACTTGTATCCATTGTTCAAAGAACGGCTGTCGCTTCAATCCGAGGGGGTGAAGGGCTTGCGAAAATTTCCAACCGACGTGCAACCGCTCTCGCGTGAGCTCATGGACATCTTCGGCTTGTTTCCCGTCGCAGGCGACGATCATCTCGCCGAATATCTGCCGTGGGTGCATGAGCCGCAAGGCAAACCATGGGCGCGCTATGGGATTCAATTGTGGGATTGGGCTGAGGCTGAAGCGAGCCGCGAGGCTATGTGGGGACAAATGGAGCGCATGATCGCGGGGCAGGATGCCATTGTCCAACTGAAAGAGGTACACAGCGAGGGCGCAGTCGAGGTAATCGAAAGCATCGCAGGAAATCTGAACTCGTATCTGCTTGCCGTGAATTTGCCCAACGAAGGTTACATCACGAATCTGCCGCAGGGCGCCATTGTCGAGGTGCCTGCCATTGCGAGCGCGTATGGCGTGCGTGGCTTGAGCATGGGCGCCTTGCCTGAACCTATTGCCGAGTTGTGCCGCCGCGAAATTGCGCTCGTGGATTTAGTGACCGAAGCGGCCGTCACAGGCAATCGGCAAGTTGCCTTGCAAGCGTTGTTGCTCGACCCGATGGTGAACGACATCGAGATGGCGCGGCGCATTTTGGATGATTACCTCACGACGCACGCGCCGTATCTGCCGCAGTTCCAGTAAGAAGTAGTCAGTAGCCAGTAGTCAGTAGTCAGTAGCCAGCCTCCAGTGAACACGGTTCATTGGTCACTGCTTTGCGTTGGCTCGATGAACGAGATGAGCGGTTCGACTTCGGCGTAGGTTGGCTCGGGCGCATCAAGCGCAGGCTCGATGAAGATGTCGCCAAACCGTTCGTTTTGAACGACGGCGAGTTTGCGTTGCTTGAGCAGCTCCAAGACGGCAAGGAATGAGACGATGATCTCAATGCGCGTTGCCATGCGACGCAGCCAACCGCGAAAACTGAAACGCTCGCCCAGCTCTAAACGCTCTTGCAATTCGAGCATCTTGTCTTTGATGGTGAACACCAACGGCGCAAGCACTGTGCCTACAGGCGCGCGGCGGCGTTCTTCCAAGATGCGCCGCACTATCTCCGCCAAGTCTTGCAATGAGACGTGCGAGAAGTCGAGACGCTTTTCGAGTTTGGGGCGCGGCGCGATGCGTTGATACGAGCGCAAGCCTTCGCCTTCACGCTCGCGCAGTTGCAGCGCAACTTGCTTGAAGTGTTTGTAGGCGAGCAGTTGTCGCACGAGCTCGTCACCGACATCTTCTTCAAGTTCCTCTTCGGGCAGCCCCGGCGGTGATTGAGGTAACAACAAGCGCGACTTGATGAACAACAGCTTCGATGCGACGACGATGAAATCTGCCAATTCGCCAACGTGAGCGCGTTGCATGACCGTGAGATATTGCAGATACTCAGCGGTGACTTTCGCCAGCGAGACCTTCGTGATGTCGAGCTCGGCGCGCTCGATGAGGTGCA
>CAZDYP010000145.1:8549-14585 GCA_964509505.1 uncultured Anaerolineae bacterium
TTGGAGACGCGCCGCGATTATAGGCGAGAAGGGAGGGTCAAGCAAGATGAAAAAATTTTTGATCATCACGTTATGGGTGAGTTGTTTGGTGACAGGGTGCGCGTTGTTGGAACTCACGTCGTCCACGCAATCTGACCCATCTACCTCAAGCGCCACACAAACGACGCCAACATTATCCAATGTGGTCGCGTCGGTCAATGGCGTGGCGCTGACGCGCGCCGATTTGAACAAGCGCATGGCGCTGGTGCAATTGGCAACGTGGCTCAACACGGGCGGTTCAATGAACGACCTTGAAGAAGATAGCATCGTGACCCAATGGATTGATGCAGAGGTGATGGCGCAGGCGGCAGCGAAAGCGAACGTCACCGCGAGCGAAGATGAAGCGCAACAAGAGATTGCGCGCCTGTTGAACTGGGCGAAGTTGGACGAGACCGACTTGCTCCGTCAGTTGAACGTCGTCGGCGTGGCGCGCGAAGATTTGGTGCGCTATCAACAGCGCGCGCTCACTATCCAAAAATTCACCGCGCAGCACATTCTTGCCGACGTCTCATCGGAATCGGAGAAGTTGAGCAAGCTCAGCACGTGGCTGACGGTGGCGCGCGCCTCAGCGAAAATCGAAAAGCCCAATCAACAGACGGGTCCCAAAACGACGGGCGTCTATGCCGGCGCCATTGCGCCTGACTTTCGGTTGACGACGTTGGACGGCAAAGAGCTGAGTCTGCACGCGCAACGCGGCAAAGCCGTCGTCATCAATTTCTGGGCAACGTGGTGCGGGCCGTGCCGCAGCGAGATGCCCGCCTTACAGAAGACTGCCGAAGAATATGCGGAGCAAGGGATGTTGCTGTGGGGTGTGGACGTGGGCGAGCCGTCCGACTTGGTGCAGAGTTTCGTCAACGAGCTCGGTCTCACCTTCCCGCTGCTGCTCGACCGCGATTCCAAAGTCTCACGGCAATATCGCGTCTTCGGTTTGCCGACGACGGTGTTCGTCAAGCGTGATGGCGTCATCAGCGATGTGGCAATTGGCGCGATGGATAAGGCGACGTTGGACAAGTATGTGACGCGGGTGATGAAGTGATGAGTAATGAGTAATTGGTAATTAACGTGAATTCGGGATAAGGTTGCGGACGATTGAAAATCGCGCCGACTCACTGCGAAACGCGCCTGCGCGAGTTCAGTTCCAGCCGACGGCGGTCGGCTTGGCGCGGCGGGGCGCGCGCATTGCCTTCGCTGTGGCTTATCCCGCATTGACGTTAATTAGTAATTGGTGTCCCATGAGATCGCCAATTGAGTGTACTGAGACCTGACAGGTCTGCCCGCTCTAGACCCGCTCAAACGGATGGAACAACCTCGCATACTCCTGCATCGCATAACGATCCGTCATGCCTGCGATGTAGTCGCAAACGACGCGCTGCGCGGAAGACGCGGGGATTCGCTTCTGCGTTGTGTGGGGCAGCATCTGCGGCTCGGAGACATACGCCTCGAACAAATCGGACAGAATGCGGTGCGCCTTGAACGACATCCGCATCACGCGATACTGCCGATACAGATTCTTGTAAAGAAATGCCTTCAGCTCTTTGTTCTTGGGCAATATCGCCTTCGAGTAGCGCGCCAATTTCGCGGGTTGCTGGCGGATGTCATCCAGTGTTGCGATGTGGTTGGCTTCGAGCTGCCGCAGCGTCTCGTCAATCACATCGCTGACGAGCTGGTTCAACAGATGACGAATGAGGCGATGCCGTGCCATGTCGGTGAACTCGCCCTTGTGATTGAGCGCGCTCAACGCCTCATCCCATAATGCCACGCCTGTCAACTGGTTGGGCGTCAACATCCCTGAGCGCAAACCGTCGTCGAGGTCGTGCGTCGTGTATGCGATTTCGTCGGCGAAATTCACGAGCTGCGCTTCGAGCGTCGGTTGCCAAGCAGGTTCGTAGCCCGTCGCATCAGATTGGTCGTAGCTCGTCTCGTGTTTGATGATGCCTTCACGAAATTCCCACGTCAGATTCAAGCCGCGATAATCGTCGTAGCGTTCTTCCAACTCGGTCACGATACGTAAGGTTTGGGTGTTGTGATTGAAACCGCCATGCCCTTGCATCAGTTTATTGAGAATCTCTTCCCCTGCATGACCGAATGGTGTATGCCCCAAGTCGTGGGCGAGCGCGATGCCCTCTGCCAAGTCCTCGTTGCAACGTAAGGCGCGCGCCAACGTCCGCGCAATTTGCGCGACTTCAATCGTATGGGTTAAGCGCGTGCGATAGTAGTCGCCCTCTGTGTTGACGAACACCTGTGTCTTGTATTCGAGTCGTCGGAACGCCGTCGTGTGAATGATGCGATCACGATCACGCTGAAACGCCGTGCGATAGGGCGGCTCTTCGTCGGGATACGCGCGCCCGCGCGTGTGACGACTCTTCATGGCATAGCTCGCCAATGTCTTTAGTTCCAATTCCTCGAGATACGTGCGAGTCGGCATAGTTAGCTCCTAACTATCAAAGGGCTCTACCGCCTTGCGTGTCACATGGCTCGCGCGGGACTCCCGTTGGTCGCACATCCCGCGTCCAACGGCGGATGTGTCCATCCGCCTTGAGCGTTCTACCTTAAAGCCAGCAGAGCCTATAAAAGAACAGAGTAAAAGTAATGGGCTTACTCGTTACTCATGACTTTTTACTCACCCTCACTCAAAGTCAAACGCATCCAGCAAATCGTGTTGCGCTAATTTGTCCGCTTGGTCAAGGCGTGTCTTGCATACGGTCAAGTCGAGCACTTCCATTTGCTTGACGTGTGTTTTGGTCTGTGACACCAGACCGCGAATCAAATCCAGCAGTTTGTCAGGCGGCACCGCGGGCGCGCGCAAGAACCCAATTTGCCACTCGCGCTGCGCATCGGCTTCGTACTGATAGGCGATGAGCTCCAACATGCCATCTGCCTTTTCTTTGGTAAGGATACGGTAATCGCGCGTGAAGGTTTTCGTCGTTGCGCGATCGTGGATGATGAAAACTTTATGGACGCGCTCATTTTTTGCGATCTGAAAGATACTGATGGGGCGTTTGGACTCAGGCACGCCCAGTTTGGGTTCGAGGCTGTTTGACATGCGCGCAGTGTAACCGACGCATGGGGAAATGTCAATCAAAAATCCACCCACCATCCATCTTTTGGTGGATGGCAAGTCGCACACAATTCGCTATACTGACGGTAGGACAGGTGGAGTCTATACGCCACAAACGCGGTGTGTTATAATTTTCGTTGGTATAAATTCGTAGATTGGGTGTAGGGTAAGTGTGCAACTTGCCCTACACTTCCATAGGATGCGCTTATGCTGATTGAAGCAGAAAACCTGGTCAAACAATTTGGCGACTTCACCGCCGTCAATGGTTTGAACCTCACGTTGGCGGAGGGTGAAATCCTTGCGTTACTTGGGCCCAACGGCGCAGGCAAGACGACGACCGTGCGGATGCTCGCGTCTATCTTGCAGCCGACCCGCGGCACGGCGCGCGTCGCAGGTTATGATGTCGTGCGCGACGCGCAACAAGTGCGTCACGCCGTCGGCTTGCTCACCGAGTTCCCCGGCTTGTACCTCCGCATGAACGCCGTCGAGTATCTTGACTTCTTCGGCGAGTTGCAGCGCATGGACAAAGCCACCTGCCGTCAACGCGCCGACGAGCTCTTGCGACGTTTTGGCTTATGGGAAGCGCGCGCGCGGCGTATGGGCAGCTACTCGAAAGGGATGCGACAGAAAGCGGCGATTGCGCGCGCGATGCTGCACAATCCGCGCATCCTCTTTCTCGACGAGCCAACCTCGGCAATGGATCCCTTCAGCGCCAAACAAGTGCGCGATGCCGTGCTGGACTTGCGCGCGCAAGGTCGCACCATCTTGCTTTGCACACACAACCTCAACGAAGCCGAACAGCTCGCCGACCGCATCGCCATCATCCGACGTGGACACATCATCGCCAACGGCACTGCGAAAGAGCTCAAGCGGCAGCTTTTGGGCGACCCTGTAATGGAAGTGCGACTCATCGGCGAGCTCGATGGGCTGTTGCCACGTCTCGGCGCTGAGCTCAACATCGTCGAGCGCGGCGCGAATTGGTTCCGCTATCGCACGACCAAACCCGAAAGCGAAAACCCCGCCTTGCTCAAACGTCTCACTGAACTCTCACAGCCCGTGCTAACGCTCAGCGAAGTTGAGCGCAGTCTCGAAGATGTGTATTTGAAAATCGTTCAATCGTAACAATCAAGGAGCTTAGGGGGAAATAAAGGGTATGACCGCGCAATGCAATTCCATTTATTTCCTCCAATTTCTCCTGATTTCCCTTGATTCCCCAAGAGGTCGCTATGTTGTCTAACGCTTTGATAATCACTCGCCGCGAGTTGCGCGACAGCTTGCGCGACTGGCGCATTCTCACGCCGATTGCCATCTTGTCATGCGGCTTTCCATGGTTGATGTTGTTGCTCGCGCAAATCGTGTTCACGTATGCGCGCAATTTCGATCAAGAGGCGCTGTTCTTCACCGTCGTGCCATTCTCGTTGATGATCGTCGGCTTCTTCCCAATTTCGTTTTGCCTCATCATCGCGCTCGAAGCGTTCGTCGGCGAGAAAGAACGCAACAGCCTTGAGCCATTGCTCGCTGCGCCCATCACCGACTTCGAGCTCTACCTCGGCAAGTTGCTGGCGTGTATGGTGCTGCCGCTCATCGCATCGCTCATTGGTCTCACCCTCTTCATCATTGGACTTAAGTGGGCAAAAGGCTTAGATGTGCCGCAATGGATGTTGTGGCAAATCGTCTTGCTCACCGTGCTGGAGGCTTTGCTGATGGTTGGCGGCGCCGTCGTCGTCTCGTCGCACACGACCAGCGTCCGCGCCGCAAACTTGCTCGCTTCGTTCATCATCGTGCCGATGACGCTGTTGGTGCAAGGCGAGAGCATTCTCATCCTCAACAACAAACCCGAAGTGCTGTGGATCATCATGGGGGGCTTGATCGTCGCCAATCTGATCGTGACGCGCATGGGCATCCGTTTATTCAACCGCGAAGAAATTTTGGCGCGCGAGATGGACGAGCTGAACATGCGACGACTTAGCCGCACCTTCTGGAATTATCTGACTGAAGGGTATGGGCGTTTCTCGTTCGTGCGTTTTTATCGCCACGACCTGCCCGCGATTCTGGCGCGCAATCGTCTGGCGCTAGGCGTCACAACATTGGTCGTCCTCATCGGTTTGGTCGGCGGTTGGGTGTATGCGTTCATGTATCCGATGCCTCCCGACACGTTGCCATTGAAAGATTTGACGGCTGACCAATTCATGGCGAGCCTCAAGCAATCGCCTTACTTCGTGGGAATGCCTCACCTCACATTGAACGCGATCTTTGTCAACAACGTGCGCTCGCTCGCCTTGGCGGGACTCGTCGGCTTATTCTCGTTTGGCACACTCGCGCTAGTGTTGTTGATGGCGCCGATGGGCATACTCGGTTTTCTTGGGAGCCAGATCGGCATGCAAGGTTACGCGCCATGGACGTTCATGCTCGCCGTGACTGTGCCGCACGGCATCCTCGAAATTCCCGCTGCGATTCTGGCGACGGGACTGGCGTTGCAGATGGGCGCGGCTATGATCGCTCCACGCAACAACTTGACGGCAGGCGAAGGGGTGTTGCTCGCGCTCGCCGACTTCTTGCGAACCTACCTCCTCGTCGTCGTGCCGTTGCTCTTCGTCGCCGCCTACATCGAGGCGGCCATCACGCCGCAAGTGGTCGCATGGTGTTTGAACAATCGGTGTTTGCTGCCGTGAACACAAACCCGCGGGTTTTCATTGAAAAGGCGCGAAGAACACAAAGATTTTCTTCGTGCCTTTTGTGTTTCCAAACCCTCTGATGAAGTTTAAGCAATTAATTCCGTTACGGTGGGTGTAGGGCAAGTTTTTAACTTGCCCACGTGGACAAGTTAAAAACTTGTCTTACACTTGCGCTCATACTCGTATTATTTTTTGAAACTTCATTAGAACACCGCGCCCTTGTGTTGAAAAGCATGTTGTCTTATACTCTTGCCCGATTTTCTA
>CAZDYP010000146.1:0-14523 GCA_964509505.1 uncultured Anaerolineae bacterium
AACGGACGGCAGCCGTGGTTGTCAGTTTGTCCGTTTGGGTGTCCGTTGTCGCCGCGCTCTAGACCTGTATTATTTTTTGAACGTTCATCAAAACCCTGCGGGTCTGCATGGGCAAGTGCGGTTCGTGGTATAATCGCACCGAGCTGTGCATGGCAAATTGCCAATGTGCCCAACCTTACTTGAGGAGATGAATATGACGAACACGAATGAATTGCTGGTGCGCAATGGCGTTCTCATCGGTCCATTGCGCCAATCGGTCAATAGCGCAAGCCAAGTCAAGGGCAGCATCCATGACGATGCGACCGCCTCGAAACTCGGTTTCCGCGGTGGCACGGTGGCAGGCATCATTCACATGGAGCTGTTCCCGCCGTTGCTACTCAGAGCATTTGGGCAACGCTGGTTCGAGCGCGGCACGCTTTCGATGTATTTCGTGAATGCGACGACGGATCGTGAATCGGTGCGCGCGTATCTCAAGCAGCCGCATAATGGCGCAGATACGCAAGTTGAGGCGTGGGTCGAGCGCGAGAATGGCGCGACGATGCGCGTGGCGGAAGGCACCGCGTCGGTGGGTGATTGTGTTGAACCCACCGCGTTACAACAACGTCTGGCGCGCAAACCTGAAGCGAGCGAGCTGCGAATGTTCAAGACGCTGAAGGCGGGCGATGAGTTGCCTGAAGTCAAGGTGCGCCTGGCAGCCGCAGAGCAAGCGCGTCGGCTTGACGTCATTACCGAGAAGTTAGATTGGTACGTGAACGAGTCGCCGTGGGGCAAACCGATCGCGACGCCGACGACGATGAATCAGCTGTTGTACGCGAAGAGCGTTGAGGTGTTGCGTCCATTGACGGGCGGCGCGGTAGGCTTGTTCGGCGCGATTGAATTGCGGAACATCAACGGCCCCGTCTTGGTGGATGAACCGTATCGCGTGAAGGGCAAAGTGCTGGCGGTGGGCGATAGTCCCAAGACCGAGTATCTGTGGTTCGAGACGACGATGCGTGATGCCAACGATAAGAACGTAGCGGGGTTGGTGATGTTGCTGCGGTTTATGAAGGCGTCGTCATCCTTGTATCAATAGACGTTTGAGCTTCTGCACTCCGCTCAGCATGACGCTGCGTCATGCGCGGCATAAAGATTCTGCCGCTATGCTCCCCACAGCCCGCTACGCCAAGTAACCATACCACTTCAGGCGCACGGCGGGTATAGTTGTTCCCCAGGCACAGACCTGACAGGTTCGCTGCCGCGAAAAGCTGTCAGGTCTGCGTTTTTTTTCAAGTCGCGCAGAAGCACACCGCAGCGCATTGACAAATCCACCCGTCTTCAATATACTGCAGCTAAATTCATTATCTAACATAGTGAATAATTACTCAGTATAGTTTGGCAACGTCAAACTAGATCAGTTTCCGATTGGATATACAATTGAATTGTTCGCTCATGCCAAGAAAATGCGCGTCGGTGCGGAGAGCGCGGGCGGCGTTAGAGAACGCCACTTCCTCATTATGTTCCGTGGCGCACGATTTCTGAACATGAGCGGAATGGTTCACCTTTCAAGGCATACTTGCGGCAAAGGAGTGTCATAGCAGATCGTGATGGCAGATAGAGCATCCTTGCAAGCGCTAGGACGCAGCGTGCAGAAACTGCGCGAAGCCAAAGGGCTCACGCTCGAAGAGCTGTCGCGGCAGTCGGGCGTCAGCAGTGGCTTTCTGAGCCAAACCGAGCGCGGCCTTGGCAATCCATCGTTTGGCACGCTCATGAAAATCGCCACCGCCTTGCAGGTGTCTCCTGCGGCGTTGTTCGACAGCGCGCAAGCCCCCTCGTCTTTCATGCTTAAAAAGAAAGATCGTCAGCGGTTCAAACTACCGGGCGCGCTTGTCGAACGACTGACGCCCGCACTGGCCGGCATCAACTTCGACATGAGTTGGCTCGAAATCGAATCGGGTTCGAAAGGACGTCCCATCAGTCATGCGGGCGCCGAGGCGGGTGTCATCCTCAAAGGCACGCTCCACGCGCACATCGGCGGACAAACCTACATGCTAGAGCCGGGCGATTCCATCGCATTCCCCAGCACATTACCTCATTGGTTTCATAATCAAGGCGACACCCCTGTCGTGAAAATTTGGGTGCATGTGATGGATAGCAGCTCGGAGCTGGCTGAGAACGAATCGGCTGCGGCACATGTGAGGCGTCGCGCGCCGCGCGAAAGGAAACGCAGTGAGCGCACTCGAGCGTCTAAAAAGTCACTATCAAAATCGCGTTGAGGCTGCGCGCAGCTGGCAGGCGCGCGGCGGGAAAGTGGTAGGCTATTGCGGTATTGACGTGCCAGAAGAGCTGCTCTTGGCGGCGGGCGTTTTCCCGTTGCGCCTCACCGGCGAGCCGCTCGGCAGCACAGCGCTCGCCGATCAGTACGTGGCGCCGACGTTTCATCCACAAGTGCGTTCAATCTTCAATCGCTTGTTGGATGGGACGTATGTTTTCCTCGACCATGTCATCCTCACGAACTCAACGGAAACCATCTTGCGCCTCTTCTACTGCTTGCGGGAAATCAAGCGTCTCGAATCGTATCCCGCACTGCCCCACCTCGCTTACTTCGAGTTGTTGCACACTCCCTATCGCACGAGCGCCAGGTACAACCGTGACCGCGTGCGGGATTTCAAAAAACAGCTAGAACGCTGGACGGGCAACCCGATTGATGCTGAGGCATTGCGTGCAGCCATAGCTGTGTGCAATGAAAACAGGCGTTTATTGCAAGCCGTCGCGCAAGCCAGACTCGAACCGACCCCGCGCTTCTCCGGCGTGGCCGCCTTGCAAATCATCGGAACAGCAATGTGCTTGCATAAGCCAGAGCATAACCACTGGTTGCGGCAAGTGTTGGACGAACCCGCCACCCAATCGAACGGTGTTGGACCGCGCCTATTTGTCGAAGGGAGTTCGTTGGATCATACGCAGTTCTATGAGCTGGTCGAAGCGTGCGGCGCAACCATCGTCGCCGAAGATAGCGATTGGGGCAATCGCTATGGCGAGACGTTAGTGGCTGAAACCGGCGACCCACTCGACGCCATCGCCGAACGCTATCACTACAAACCGCCAAGCCCGACGAAAGCGACGATTGAAGCGCGCGTAACCTATGCTGTACAGAAGGCGGTCGAGGCGAAAGTGGATGGCGCGCTTTTCTTTGTGTTGCGCGGAGAGAATCCTCCCGCCTGGGATTATCCTGAGCAGCGTCAGGCGTTGGAAGCACGCGGTATCCCCACGCTTTACTTAGACCAACAACCTTATGCGCTGACGGAGGCGGACGCGTTGCGCGCGCGTGTTAAGGCATTTGTGCAATCGCTGGCTCGCGCAAAGGGATTATAAGTTTCCAGCTCTCTCTAAGAGGTTGTTTTAAAAGCCCATGCGAATTGAATTCGCGGCTACGCATAACCAAGTCCGCCTACGCGGACTACGGAAAATCGGCGTAGGCTGATTTCGCCATGGATTGCAGCGATTTCCAATCGCCCAATTATACCTTTTTAAAACAACCTCTAAGGACATTATGCCATGACCGATACCCAATCATCCCCCACACCCCCCGCCGACTTTCGTGGACGCGGCGCTGTCAAACAGCTGCAATCAGCGATCGAGGCGGCGGCATACCAGAAGCAATGGTTCCAACGCATGCGAGAGCGTGTGGCGCAAGGCGAGCCGTGCGCGCTTGTCAGTGCGGACGCGCCGCAAGAAATCTTCCGCACGATGGATATTCCCTACGTCGTGAATCAGTGGTGGTCGGCAGTCATCTCGTCACGACACAAAGCGCCCTACTATTTGGAGCTGCTGAGTCGGCGCGGCTATCGTAGCGACTTGTGCGCGTATTGCTCGCTGCCGTTTGCTGCCTCACTCGACGCTCACCCAGCACAGGCGCCATGGGGCGGTCTGCCTAAAATTTCGCTCGTCGTCACCGAGACGATGTGCGATAGTCAACTGAAAGTGTATGGGTTGTGGGCGAAAGAGTATGGTATCCCGCTTTACTCATTTGAACGCACCGTGTTGGCTGAACCCACAGCGCTCGATTGGTGGAACCGCTGTCGCCACGATTGGGAAACCTTGTATGGCACGCATCGGCTGGATTTGTTAGTAGATGAACTCAAGGCATTCATTCGCTTCTTGGAAGTTACGACGGGCAAGGTGTTTAGCGAGACGAAATTCGAGCGCGTGATGGCGCTGGTCAACGAGCAAGAAGAGTACAGCGCCAAAGCCCGCGACCTCATCGCGCACACGAGCCCCGCGCCAATATCTATCGTGGATTCGATCCCTAGCGTGATGATTCCACAATGGCAGCGCGGTACGGAATGGGGCGTCAGCGCGGCGCAGCGGTTTTACGAAGAGGTCAAAACAAAGGTCGCACGCGGCGAAGCGGCTTGCCCCAACGAAAAGATTAGGCTCATGTGGATTGGCGTCGGCTTATGGTTCAACACCAGTTTCTATCAATACTTTCAAGAGCAATACGGCGCGGTGTTCGTCTGGTCATTCTATCTTGGTCTCGCGGCGGATGGCTATGCGCGCTACGGCGACGACCCGCTACGCACACTCGCCGCGCGCTACGTGAGCCTCACAGAAGGCTTGAACGTGCCGCCGTATAGCACGGCCTGGTACGTGGATCAAGCGCGCAAGCATCAGATCAAGGCGGCAGTGCTGCTCGCGCCCAGCACAGGCTGTGGCGGACGCGACACCTATTTCACGCGGAAGGCGCTGGAAGACGCGGGCATCCCCGTGTTCGTGCTCGGTGCCGACAACGTGGATTCGCGCGCGTGGGATGACGAGCTGCTGAAGCGACAGTTCGCGGCATTCATCGAAACGCGCGTACGGTGAACTATGGGCGCATTTATCATCCGCAGATTGCTGCAAATGCTGGTCGTCCTTTTTATCGTGAGCCTCATCGCCTTCTCACTCTTGCACATCATTCCCGGTGACCCCGTGCTGACGATGCTGGGCAACGAAGCGTCACTCGCTCAGATCGAGAACACACGCCGCGAACTCGGTTTGGATCAACCTCCGCCGCTGCAATATGTGCGCTGGTTCGGCAACCTACTGCAAGGTGACTTCGGCAAATCTATCGCCTATCGTGGCGAACCTGTCGCCAGCTTGATTGCCACACGCTTGCCTGTTACCTTTCATCTCGGTCTCGTCGCGTTCACCTTGAGCGCACTGCTTGGCATCCCCGCAGGCATCCTCAGCGCGGTGCGACGCGGCAGCTGGCTCGACACCTTGCTCACGCTTGTGTCCAACCTCGGTATGGCTATTCCGATTTTTTGGCTGGGCATTCTGGGCATCTACGTATTCGCGTTGCAACTCGCGTGGTTGCCCGTGCAAGGTTATACCTCGCCATTGGAAAATTTCTGGCTCAATACCCGCCAGCTCATCATGCCCGCGTTGTGCCTCGCCGTCACGCCCCTTGCGGCGCTGACCCGCTTGACGCGCTCCAGTATGTTGGAAGTCATGCGCCAAGATTACATTCGCACGGCACATGCCAAGGGGTTGCGCGAGCGCGTCGTGCTCGCGCGCCACGCGCTCAAGAATGCCATCATTCCCATCGTCACCTTGTCGGGTTTGCAACTGCGTAACCTCGTCGGCGGCTCGGTGCTGGTGGAGCAAGTCTTCAACATCCCCGGTATGGGGCGGCTGATGGTTAGCAGCGTCTTCAATAAAGACTTCGTTGTCGTGCAAGGCGGCGTCATTATGCTTGCGCTCGTCGTCATGCTCTCGAATCTCATCGTGGACATTTCGTATGGTTATCTTGACCCACGCATTCGACATCAAGGCTAAATGCGCCTGCTTCTATAAAGCCCTGAACATGAACTTGGCGCATCAACAATTTTTACATGAGCGAATACACCTATCATACTTGGGGTGATTATAGGGGGCGACGCGCGTGACAAATGTGTCTGCCGCGTTCGATGAGCTCAGCCGCGCGCGCGACGCGCGAGCGGCTCCGTCGCATACACGCGAGCTACGGCGCTTGCTGCGCGTGTTGCTCGGACGCAAGATCGTGGTAGTGGGGTTTATCCTCATCGCATTGTTGCTCAGCGCCGCTTTGTTCGCGTCCTTCATCGCTCCATACAACCCTTACGAGCAAGACCTGCGCTTTACTCTGCGCCAACCTTCCCGCGAGCATTGGCTTGGCACCGACGCGCTGGGTAGGGACATCTTGAGCCGCATCATCTATGGCTCGCAAGCCTCGCTCGCAGTGGGACTCGTTTCGGTTGGCGTGGGTGCGGTGATGGGCATGATGTTAGGGGTGCTAGCGGGTTACTACGGGCGCATGGTGGATACGCTCATCATGCGCTGCATGGATGCGCTGCTCGCCGTGCCGCCCTTGCTGCTGGCATTGGCAATTGGCGCGGCGCTAGGCGGCGGCTTGTTCAACGTCATCGTCTCATTGGGTATTGCGCTCATCCCTACGTATGCGCGTGTGATGCGTGGTCAAGTATTGGCTGTGAAGTATAGCGACTACGTGCTAGCGAGCGAGGCGATTGGCGGCGGCGCCGTGCGCATCATGTGGGCGCACATTTTACCCAACTGCCTCTCGCCCATGATCGTGCTCGTCTCGCTTAATCTGGGCGTCGCCATTCTCGCCGAAGCCGCTCTGAGTTTTTTGGGCTTAGGTATTCGTCCGCCGGGCGCGGCGTGGGGCGCGATGGTGAGCGATGGCTATCGTTACTTGCTGTCTAACCCATGGCTCTCGTTTGCGCCGGGCGTGTGCATCATGCTCGTTGTCCTCGCGTTCAATTGGGTAGGCGATGGCTTGCGTGATGCGCTTGACCCGCGACTGCGCGGGACGCTTTGATAGGAGAGTGACTTCATCATGCCAACTGCAGCGTTGGAAGGAATCGTCGTGCTTGACCTGACACAGTTCGAGGCGGGCACAGTTTGCACCGAGATGCTGGCGTGGCTCGGCGCAAACGTCATCAAATTAGAACGACCAGGCACGGGCGAGCAGGGGCGCGGCGCGTCGGCTGATCAGCCTGAGCTAGACTCTTATGCATTCATCATCTTGAACGCCAATAAAAAATCGGCGACGTTAGACATTAAGCAACCTGAAGGTCGTGATTTGTTGCGACGCCTGCTTGTGCGCGCCGATGTCTTCATCGAAAATTTCAAGCCAGGCACCATCGAACGCTTGGGCTTCGATTATGACACAGTGCGCGCGCTCAATCCGCGCATCATCTACACGCAAATCAAGGGCTTCGGTTCCGATGGTCCGTACGCCAACTTTCCTGCATTCGATGCGATTGGTCAAGCGGTGGGCGGCGCGGCGAGTATCACGGGCGAAGCCGATGGTCCACCGATGCACGCAGGTCCGAATTTGGCAGACAATAGCACAGGCACCCACGCCGCCCTTGCCGTGCTCGCCGCGCTCTATCAGCGCACGGTCACGGGCGAGGGCCAGCGCATCGAAGTTGCCATGCAAGATGTCGTCATTAGCCTCTCGCGTTCGGCTTGGGGGCGACAATTGATGACGGGTGACGCGGCGCCGCGTGTGGGCAACAACATGCCGATGGCGCCCGTCTCGCCCTGCGGGGTCTATCCATGCAAGCCCGGCGGTCACAATGATTATGTGTATGTCTATACATCGCGCTGGCCTGGCAGTCCACAATGGAAGCGCTTGTTGGAAGCCATTGGGCGGCTAGATGTGAAAGACGATCCGCGTTTCGCCACGCCCGAATCGCGTTACGCATATCGCGCCGAAGTGGACGCGATGATCAGCGCGTGGACGCGACAGCACACGAAGCTCGAGGCGATGCAGTTGCTGGGTCAGGCCGATGTGCCAGCAGGCGCGGTGTTCACCACGACGGAACTATCGGCTGACCCGTATTTGCAAAAACGTGGCGCGATTGTCACGCTAGATCATCCAACGCGCGGACCGATGGTCATGCCGGGTTTTCCCATCAAACTGTCTGCCTCGACGGTGCCTGTCTTGCCTGCGCCGTTGCTCGGTCAACACAACGCGGAAGTGTATGGGGAGATGTTGGGATTGACGGCAGACGAAATCCAGCGCTTGCAACAAGCGAAGGTGATCTGAACAACTATGTCTCATTCAATTCGCATTGACTATGATGTGCCTATCGTCATGCGCGATGGGGTGGCGGTGCGCGCGGATGTGTATCGCCCTGCCGACACGGACAAACATCCTGCCATCTTGTTCCGCTCGTACAACAAGGCGCTCTTCGGGCGACGGCTGTCGTTGTTGTATGACCTCGTGGGCGCGGGCTATGCGTTCGTCAATTCGGACCTGCGCGGGCGCGGCGGCTCGGAAGGCGAGTGGAAGCCAGAGCAAAATTTCGTCGTCGAAGGTCCTGACGGTTACGATTCGGTGGAATGGATTGCAAGTCAAGCGTGGTGCGATGGTAACGTCGGCATGCTTGGCGCATCGCACGCGGCGGCTTTTCAGTGGTTGACGGCGATTGAGCAACCGCCACACCTCAAAGCGATTGCGCCGTGGACGGGCGATTTCAATGAGATGTTCGTGCCAGCGCTGACGGGCGGCGCGATCGCGTTCATCACGTTGCTCACTTGGTTGTTGCGCGAATCCGCCGATACGGTAAATCGTTTGGAGCGGCAAGGACAAGACGTGAGTGAGATGCGGCGCAGCTTGGCGTGGGCGCAGGCGAACCCCGCGGCCGTCTATAACTATTTGCCATTGAATGACCTGCCGCTCGCGCGTGTCGGACGCTTGCGCGAGCTCTTACAGTGGCGGCTGCATCCGATCTCACAACCAGCGTTGGAGCGCCACCGTCAATATGAGCGAGTGACTGTGCCATGCTTCCATGAATGCGGTTGGTATGATGGGTGTGGGTGGGCGGTGTTTGAAAATTTTGGTCAGATGCGAAAACGCGGCGGGGCCTCGTTGGCGCGTGAAGGACAGCATCTCATCGTCGGACCGTGGCCCCATACGATGCAGTTTCAGGCGACAGTGGGCGACATCAACTATGGGTTTACTGCCGACAGCGCGGGCTCGCAGATTCATTCATTGCAAATCGCGTTCTTTGACAAGTATCTGTTGGGCAAAGACGTAACGCTGCCTACCGTGCGTTACTTTGTGATGGGGCGCAACCGTTGGCAAACGGCGGAAACGTGGCCGCTGCCGCAAACCGAGTGGCAACGCTTTTATCTGCATAGTGGAGGCAATGCGAACACGGCTGCGGGTGACGGCGTGTTGAGTCGTGATGAGCCGCAAGACGAGCCGCCTGATGTCTTTATCTACAATCCGCATCGGCCTGTGCCGACGCTCGGCGGCCCGCTGATTGGCGCGTTGGATTATCCTGGCTGCATCGCGGGTCCAGTCGAACAAACGCACGTCGAGCAGCGCTATGATGTGTTGTGTTACACGACGCCCGAATTCGCGGCAGACGTGGAGGTGAGCGGACCGTTGCAAGCGCATCTTTTTGCAGCGACCTCGGCGCGCGACACCGATTTCACGGCGAAACTTGTGCAGGTTTATCCCGATGGGCGCGCTTACAATTTAGCGGAGGGGCTCATCCGCGCGAGTGGGCGCACCTTTGGCGAGCAACCGCAGCCGATCAACCCACACGAAGTGTATGAGTATGTCATCACTTTGGGACACACGAGCCAACTCTTTCGCAAAGGTCAGCGCATTCGCCTTGACGTTTCCAGCAGCAACTTTCCGCAGTTTGATCGCAATTTGAACACAGGCCACCCAATTGGCACAGATGCCGCTGGCGTGCCTGCGCTACAGACCATCTATCATCAAGTCGGTTGCGCCTCATACATTGATTTGCCTGTGATACCGCCAAGGTCATGAGTGGCGAACAGTATCTGCTGCCCAGTCGAGAGAAGCGGCTGGACGCTGGATGCTGAATTTGAAATTCCATAGAGGAGGAGCGTAATGAGCATGAAACATTTGACCCGCCGCGAATTTTTGCGCGGCGCAGCTGCGGCAGGGATTGGACTGGTGGCGGCGGCCTGTGCGCCTGCGGCTGCGCCCGCTACCACGCCGTCGGCGGCGCCGGGTGCTGCGGCAGCCGTCACGCCCGCGCCCAAGCCGCCTGAAACGCCGCGCGCTGGTGGGACGTTACGCATCGCGATTAACGCCGATGCGACCACCCTCGGCCATCCGCCTGACCCGAAAACCATCACGGATTTTCTGGTGATGGCGCCGGTGATCGAGAGTTTGGGGCGTTATGATGCGACGGGTAAGATGACGCCGTGGCTCGCCGAGAGCTTCACCGAAGATGCGGCGTCTAAGACGATTACCATCAAACTTAAGCAGGGCATCAAGTTTCATGATGGCACCGACTTCAACGCCGAAGCGTGTCGCTGGAATTTGGATGCGTTCTTGAAGGCGGGGCGCGCCGAACTGCGCGGCGTGGCGGCGATTGCGAAAGTGGACGATTACACCGTGAAGGTCACGCTGTCGCAATGGAACAACACCATCATGCATGGCATCGGCTACTTTGCGGGTCCCATGATTTCGCCGACGGCGTTCCAGAAGAACGGCGGCAAAGATTGGGCGGTGAAGAATCCTGTGGGCACGGGCCCATTCCAATTTGTCAGCTGGGAGCGTGATGTCGCGCTCAAGTACAAAAAGTTTGATGGCTACTGGCAAAAAGGCAAGCCCTACTTGGATGCCATCGAGTTTCGCATTATCAAAGATCCTGTGACCACCGTCGCCGCCGTGAAAGCTAAAGACGTGGATGCTTACATGCTGATGCCTGCGCAAGCGGCGAAAGAGTTGCAAGCAAGCGGTCTCGTCGTCAAGAAACTGGAGACGGGATTGGGCGCGTCGCTGGCGGGCGTCATCAGCGATAGCGCCAACGCGAAGTCGCCTTTTGCCGATGCGAAGGTGCGGCAGGCGATGTCATACGCGATTGACGCGAAGACCATCGTCGAGACGCAGCTCTATGGGTTTGGCGTGTTGACCAATCAATGGGCTGCGCCGGGCGCGTGGTCATACAACCCCGATGTGAAGGGCTTTCCGTACAATCCCGATAAGGCGAAGCAATTGTTGGCAGAAGCGGGCTATGCCAACGGTTTCAAAATCAAAATGCAATCGGGCAACGCGCCAGAGACGGTGCAAATTTTCACGGCGATTCAAGGCTATCTCGCCAAAGTCGGTATTGAGGCTCAACTTGAGCCGATTGACAACGCGCGTTATGTGCAGCTCACATCGCAAGCGGGTTGGGAAGGCTTGATCAATTTCAGCACGCGTGCCGACGCCGATTCGGCGTTGGTCATGCCGCGCGTGTTCAGCGCAACGGGTGTGTTGTTTACCAAGAGCATCACCCATCCTGAAAAGTTGGAGAAGCTGCTGACCGACATCACGGTTGCGCCTGACTTCGAGACGAAGCGTAAACTCGCGCTCGAATTGCAAAAGGTAGCTTTCGACGAGTTGGCGATGTTCACACCGCTCTACGTGACGACGCTGCCTGTGGCGAAGCAAGCTACCGTGCGCGGCGACGGCATCAACGCGACGCATGGCAGCGTGTGGACGCCCGAAGAAACGTGGTTGGCGCAAGGGGCATAATGGGCTACCGGGTATGGAGCGCAGGTGTAGGACAAGTTTTTAACTTGTCCACGCGGGCAAGTTGCAAACTGGCCCTACACCGGTGACGGAATTAATTTCCTACCCTTCATCATTTTCAGGCATGGCGCAATTCTGATGTCGGAGGCGTTTCCCGCTGCTGATGGCTGGCGTTGGGAGTCGCCTCCTATGCATTTTTCATAGATTCACGATGCAAACTTCAATTCACATGGAGCGCAACGTGCCGCTGATGTTGCGCGATGGCACGACGTTGCGCGCCGACATCTATCGGTCCGCCGACGCGCACAAACACCCAGCATCTGCACTAGCCTGTGCCGACGATGGGGGGCGTTTGGTTGGCGTGGGCTTGACACCAGGCTCCCTCAACCAGTCAGCGGTCGAGAAACGCAACGATGTTTTGTGTTACACGACGCCTGAGTTAAAAGACGCGGTGGAAGTGACGGGCCCGCTGGTTGTGCATCTCTACGCGGCGACCTCGGCGCGCGACACCGATTTCACGGCGAAACTTGCGCAGGTTTATCCCGATGGGCGCGCTTACAATTTAGCGGAGGGGCTCATCCGCGCGAGTGGGCGCACCTTTGGCGAGCAACCGCAGCCGATCAACCCACACGAAGTGTATGAGTATGTCATCACTTTGGGACACACGAGCCAACTCTTTCGCAAAGGTCAGCGCATTCGCCTTGACGTTTCCAGCAGCAACTTTCCGCAGTTTGATCGCAATTTGAACACGGGCAGCCCGATCGGCGAAGATGCGCGTGGCATCCCCGCCATGCAGACGATCTATCATACGGCGGCTTATCCGTCGTATGTGGATTTGCCTGTGATACCAAGTTGAATGGCAACGATAGCTCAAGCGTGGTTCGCTCGCGTAAAGCAAGCGTGTGACATGAGCGGCGCATTCTAATTTTCCGATAGGAGCAGTTGAGATGGCTTCTCAGGCACAAAGTTTTTTGGCAGTGGGTGATATCATTCTGGGCGCGGAGGGCGAATCATACTTCACGTCCGCTAAACCCATCTTGCAAGCTGCCGCTGTGGTGTTGGGGCAACTCGAAGTGCCGCATACCACCAGAGATCGTCATGCGGTGGCATTGCAACGCACTCCCGACAACCTCGCGCCGTTGGTCTCTGCGGGGTTTCACGCAGTCACATTGGCAAGCAACCACATCGCCGATGCGGGTGAGGAGGGCATCGAGGATACTTTGGTGTGGTTACGCGCGCACCACATCGCATATACGGGTGGCGGCATGGACAGTGCCGAAGCGCGACGCCCGCTCAACGTGGAGCGTGACGGCACACGGTTTGGTTGTCTGAATTACAATTGTGTGGGACCGAAGGAAACATGGGCGACCTCTGAAAAGCCCGGCTGCGCTTACGTGCATGTCCTCACCCATTACGAGTTAGATCATGCGACGCCCGGGGGGCCCCCCACCATCTATACATGGGCGGAGACGAAATCGTTGCGGGCGATGACGACTGACATTCGGCAGCTGCGCGAGCAATGCGAGGTGTTGGTTGTGTCGTTTCACAAGGGTATCGCGCACACGCCTGTCAAACTCGCCGAGTATGAGCAGCAAGTTTCGTATGCGGCGATTGAGGCGGGCGCTGATCTAGTCATAGGGCATCATGCTCACATCCTCAAGGGGATCGAGGTTTATAAAGGCAAAGCCATCTTTCACGGCTTGGGCAATTTTGCGGTGTGGCTGCCGTTGCTCGCGCCCCAATCGAATCAGGACCCGTTGTCGTGGGCGAAGCGACGCCGCGAGTTGTTTGGCTTCGAGCCTGACCCTGCCTATCCAACCTATCCATTCCATCCCGAAGCGAAGTACACCCTGATTGCCCGCTGTGTGGCAGCCAATAAGCAAGTTGTGAGGGTGAGCTATGTGCCGTGCATTGTCAATCAACAAGGACACCCCGAGGTCGTGAGGCGTGGTGAGCGTGGGCAAGAAGTTTTTGACTACGTGGAAAAGATCTCGCGCGCGGCGGGGTTCGATACGCAATTTGCATGGCTAGGAGATGAAGTGGAAGTCAAACTAAATTAACCGCATGTTCAAACGCATAGCCCGCCGCGCCGAGCAACCCCACGTCGTCGCGCAACGCGGCGGGCACAATCTCCACGCCTTCCCCCAACTCGCGCATACAGCGCTTGAACGCGACCTCGCGGACGATATCAAATAGCGCAGAACCTGCTTTAGTCACCCCGCCGCCGAGAATAATTTTTTGTGGGTCGAACAAATTGATGAAGCTCGCGCAACCAATCCCCAAATAATGCATCGCGCGCGTGAACACGGCAGCGGCTAACTCATCGCCCGCTTGCATGGCTGCGACCACCATGCGCGCCGTGATGCGTCCCCGTTCCTCTGTGAGTGATGAGGCTTCACCCGTTGCGAGTCGCTCTTCCATCGCGCGCGCGATGCCCGTGCCTGACGCAAACGATTCGAGACAACCGTAACTGCCGCAACCGCACGGCGGGCCATCCAACGCGACGAGGATATGACCTGCCTCGACCGCCAAGCCGCGCTTGCCATCAATCAACTTCCCTGAGCTGATGACGCCACCGCCAATGCCTGTGCTGACCGTGAGGTACACGAGGTCGGTGCAGCCACGCCCTGCGCCGAACTTCCACTCGGCGACGGCGGCGAGGTTCGCATCGTTGCCCGCAAAGCACGACAACCCAAAGGCTTCACTCATACGCTGTGCCAATGGAACATTGTGCCAGCCGGGGATGTTGGGCGTCGAGAACAAAATGCCATGTCGCGGATCAATTGGACCCGGCGATGACAAACCAATCGCGAGCGGTTTCGCGTCGGAGACGCCCGCTAACGCTTCGCGCGTCGTGTGAATCATTTGCGCGATGCCCACGTCGGCGCTCTGACCTGTGGGCGTGTCGGCGCGTGCGCGCGACAAGATTGTGCCTGCTTCGTTCACGACCGCGGCGCGAATTTGTGTGCCGCCCAAATCAATCGCAATGACCGTGTTCATGTTGTCCATGCCTC
>CAZDYP010000147.1:0-14201 GCA_964509505.1 uncultured Anaerolineae bacterium
GTCGGCAAGGCGTGTGATGGTCAAGTCGCTCTCGATGCCGCCTTTGCGATTGAGGAATTGGGTGTAGGTTACACTGCCGATGGGTTTATCGAGGTCGTTGTCCGCGAGCCATTGCAGCAATGCGAATGCGCCGGGGCCACGCACATCAATTTTGTTGAACGAGGTCATATCGAACAAGGCAACACGCTCACGCGCCGCGCAATGTTCCTCGCCAATCAGCTCGAAGTAGGGCGGTCTGCCCCATCCCCAATGGCGTTGCTCTGCGCCGGCGCGACGCGATGGCTTGCCCATATCAAAATAATTCACGCGCTCCCAACCGTTCTTCTCGCCAAACACTGCGCCGAGCGCTTGCAAGCGTGGCATGAGCGGGCTGACGCGAAATGGTCTGCCCCACTCGTTCTCGTCATACGGATAGCGCAACCGGTAGTAATACTTCACATGCTCGCGCACGCGGTCAGACAACAACGCCACGTCGCCGAGATGCGCGCCGAAGCGTCGCACGTTCAGCTCATGCACATCGAGCGACGGCTCGCCCTCGACGATCCACTCCGCCATGAGCTTGCCCGTGCCGCCTGCGCCCGCAATGCCATTGAGACACATGCCCGCCGCGACGTAGAAGCCACGCAGACCTGGCACGGGGCCGAGACAGTATTGCCCATCAGGTGTCATCGCATCGGGACCGTTGACCATGTTAGTAATCTCCGCATCGGCGAGCAACGGCACGCGACGAATCGCGCCCTGCATGAGCTCCTCGAACAGCTCCCAATTGGGTTGCAACAGTTGATGGGTGAACTCCCAAGGCGCGCCTTCGGGCGACCACACTTGTGGCTGGCTCTCGAAGCCGCCGACGAGCAAGCCGCGCAACTCTTCGCGCATATACACGAGGTTATCGGGGTCGCGCAAGACGGGCGTGTTTTGCGGCAGCTCGTGACCGGGAACGGGCTTGGTGATGATGTATTGGTGCATCACGGGCAGAATCGGTAATGTTATGCCTACGAACTCGCCGATGCGTCGCGCCCATTGCCCCGCTGCGTTGACGACGACTTCGGTGTGAATGTCGCCGTCTGTCGTATGCACAGTCTTAACTTCACGCTTAGGCGATAACGTGATGCCCGTCACACGCACACCCGTATGAATGGCGACGCCGAGCTGCTTCGCACGACGCGCGAGCTCTTGCGTGATGCCGTTCGGTTCGAGATAGCCGTCGTCGTGAATATGCACCGCGCCATAAAGGTTAGCGGTCGTCATCGCAGGAAAAATTTTTTGCGCGTCGTTGGGCCCGATGAGCTCGACGTTCAAGCCTAACCCTTTGGCGCGGCTGATGTTGCGCTGCAAGTTTTTGAGCTGGTCGGGACTCGACGCAAGCCGCAGGCTGCCGACCTTGCGCCAGCCGAGCGATTCGCCGACTTCTTCGCGGAATTGGTTGTAGAGGCGAATGCTGTAATTTTGCAGTTGCATCACCGTCGCCGAGACGCGGAACTGCGTGACGAGTCCGACCGAGTGAAACGTCGTGCCGCTCGTCAGTTCGCCCTTCTCCAACAACACAACGTCTTGCCAACCAAGTAGCGCAAGATGATAAGCAATGCTACAGCCAGTGATGCCGCCGCCAATGACGACGGCGCGGGCGTGGCGTAAAGCGTGCATGAGGTTGCTCCGAATGAAATGAACTGCGAGTCGTGAAAAGTCCGAAGATTTTCACAATGAATACGTTTGTAGGTGTTGCTGTCTTTGTTCGCGCAGGAGTTGCACTTCTGCGCGCTAGTGTGAATATTTTTGCAAACGCTGAGCGCGTTCTTCGCATTGGGTCTTGTCGGTGAAGTGAACGATGGCGCGCTCTTTGGCTTTGTCATGCCAGATTTTAGGCGTCCTGTGTTTCTTGCCGAACTCACGACGCGCCTGCTTTTCTTGGTCGGCGTCGAGGTAGTATGCCTTGAGTAGTTTCTCGTCGTTGTGCGCGGGCGAATAGACAACAGTAGAGTATTCGTCTGGAAGATGTTTGTTCAACGCTTGCTTGTAGAGCGCGCACGCTTCACGGTCAACGGCGACGAGAAACGCTTTGAAGCCCATCGGCTCGATGGTGTCGCGGAAATGTTGGACGACGAAAGCGGCGACCTTCCGCATGCGCTCATCCATCTTCCTCATTTCTTTGAGTTCAATCGCACGGTCTAGGATAGCTTCCAGCTCCGCGGGGTCGTTCAGAGCTTGTTTAATAAATCGGGGTATTATGCGGCTGATGAAACGAAACCCTTACCCCAGTGATTTACCCGATCAACAATGGAAAAAATTGGCTCCGCACATCCCGCCCGCGCATGCGCGCGGTGCGCCGTGCCGCGTTGATCTGCGCGAGGTCATTAATGCGCTGCGTTATCTCTCTCGCACGGGTTGCCAATGGCGGTTGCTGCCGCACGATTTACTGCCATGGGAGATCATCTACTATTATTTTAGCCATTGGGTTGCGGTTTTGCGTGTGTGGGTAAGTATAGGTGCGTGCATTTTAGCCATCAAACTTCTAACCGCCAACTTCCAACCGCCAACCGCTAATCTCCAATCTTCAATCTCGCCAGAATCTGTTATAATATCGCTTACATGGGCGAGTAGCTCAGTTGGTCAGAGCGCTTCGCTTACACCGAAGAGGTCACGGGTTCGAGCCCTGTCTCGCCCATTCTAGTTGCTAGTCGCTCGCGCTAGTCGTTAGTCATTAGTCACTGGTCGTTAGTCTCTAGTCGCTAGTCGCTAGTCGTTGGGTGCTCGTCGTTACCGATGACTGACGACTAAAGACTAGAGACGAACGACGAGCGATTAAGGACTAAAGCGATGAAACGTATTTCTGTTCTCCTGCTCGTTGTTGTTTTCCTCCTCGCATGTGGCGAGATGCCACCCAATGTGCGTCCCCTCAACACGCTGCCAACTGACATTCCTCCCCCTCCGCCAACCCCCGCGCCCACACCGACTCCCTTGCCATCGCCGCGCGCGGCTGCCGAACGTTTTTTGACCCTTTGGGAAAAGGGCGGTTATGGCGACATGTACGACCAGCTCTCCTCGTTGAGTCGCGGCACGTGGGCAGTCGAAGCCTTCACCAAACGTTACCTCGACATCGCCAGCGTCGGCACATTCACCGCCATCAAAACACAAATCCTTGACATTGACCAAGCGCTCAATCGCGCCACCGTCAATTTCAGCGTCTCAATTGACACGACGCTCGCTGGGCAATTCAATCGGCGCAATCGCCTGACAATGATCTTTGAAGACGGCGACTGGCGCATCGAATGGACACCGACAGTCATCTTCTCCGACCTCAGCCCCGGCAATCGTGTCTATATGATCGTGCATGACAATCCCCGCGCGAACATCTACGACCGCAATAATCAAAAACTGACCGACAACGAACTACTCGTCAACGTCGGCGTGGTGCCGGGCGATATCACCGACGAGGGACGCTTGCTCTTCGTGTTGAGTTCCATTTTGGAAATGGATGCGAAGGCCATCAAGAGCAAAATCGTCAACGCGAAGCCCGAATGGCTGGTGCCGCTCAAGAGCATTCCCGCCGAGCGCGCGAATCGTTTCAAGAACGATTTGCTGTCATTCAAAGCGGTGCAGTTGCGCGACACCGCGCGCCGTGTTTATCCGTTCAGCGCTACCGCCGAGCATCTCGTCGGTTACGTTGGCGCCATCAGCGAAAACGAATGGCTGCAGCTCGCGCCGAAAGGTTACAGTCCCGACGACCTCATCGGCAAAGCGGGTTTGGAAAAATGGGGCGAGCCATATCTGCGCGGCGACTTGGGCGGCACGCTTGTCATCATCAACCCCGATGGGCAAATTGTCACCACGCTCGCGGCGCGCGGCGCGCAAATGTCGCGCAACGTCTATACGACGATTGATATGGATATGCAAGGCTTCATCGAAAATGAGCTAGCGAACACGAAGCAACCTTCGGCGGCGGTGTTGCTCGATGTGCGCACGGGCGAGATCCTGGCGATGGCGTCGTACCCTGGTTACGATTTAGAAACACTCATGCGCGGCACCCCCGCGCAAGTGCAAGCCCTCTTGAGAAATCCGCAACGTCCGCTCATCAACCGTGCGATCCAAGGTGTGTATCCCACCGGCTCCGTGTTCAAAATCGTGACCATCTCGGCAGGCTTGGAGCGCGGCGGCTTCTCGCCTGATTCGGTGTTCAACTGCACAGGCACGTGGACGTACAAAGACATCACCAAAAAAGACTGGTGGCCCACGGGACATGGGCGCATCACGCTCTACAATGGCCTCATCCAATCGTGCAACATCGTGTTTTATGATGTCGGCTTGAAGCTCGATCAGATTGACCGCTCGATTCTGCCGACCTACGCGCGCGCGTATGGGTTCGGCGCGCCCACGCAAGCGCCAGGTCTCAGCGACGAGGCCGGTGGTTTCGTACCAGACCCAACAAGAGCGCCCGTATTCGTCGGCGACATGGTGAACGCTGCCATCGGGCAAGGGGATTTTCAAGCGTCGCCGTTGCAAGTGGCGAACATGCTTGCGGCGGTGGCGAATGGCGGCAGCCTCTATCGGCCGCGTCTCGTCGCCAAAGTCGTGGGCCCTAATGGCGAGCGTCCCGTTGATTTCACAACGCAGCTCGTCGGCAAGCTGCCTGTCAGCCCAGCTAATCTGGCGACGATTCAACGCGCATTACGCGGCGTCACCTCGACGGCGCTAGGCACAGCCGCTGCTTCGTTCGCGGGCGCGCGTTACAGCGTTGCAGGCAAGACAGGCACCGCCGAAGCGCCGCCCGGCGCAGCGCATGCGTGGTTCGCCGCGTATGCGCCTGCCGATAATCCACGCGTGGCGTTGGTCGTGATGATCGAGCATGGCGGCGAAGGCTCGCGCGTCGCCGCGCCTATTGCGCGCAAGATCCTCGATAAATATTTTTCGCGCTAACGAAAACCTGATGGGTCTGGTCGGAATTTTCGCTTGCGGTCAGTATGCAAGCAGAAATCCGTTTTCTCGAAGAGCAAAATCGTTAGGCGCGGTGACTCAGACCTCGCGGGTGTTGGAAACCCGTGAGGTCTAGCTGTCCATTCAATAGGAATTTGACCTAAGACTTCTAGGGTTGGTCATGTCGGAGGAGGGAAGAATGAAAACCGATTGGAACACGAATCACAACGGCATGCCCTATTTCATTGTCGTCACCGCCAACGAGGTCGTGATCGGCAGTGGTTCGGGGCATAGCGAAAATGCAGTCTCCTGCACACACGCGGAATTTTTGGAGGGCGCGCACCAAAATCTTATCCTGAGCTTTTTTGACGCAGAGGTGTTGGCTGAAGTGATTGAGTCCGTCAAAGTCGCGCCGACCTATCCGCCATTCCAAGAACAACGGGATAAAATCGCGGCGCGGCGCGCTTTTCTCAACACTATCCCATTCGATCAAATGTTGGCAGGGTTACACAATCACCCTGAGACTGAGCAGGGGTTCAAAAATTACAGCAATGTGGGCGGCTACGGGGTCAAGTCAGATACAATGACGTTAACTGTTGACCGCGCCAATGGTTTCGTCGTGCTGAATGGCAGTGAGACACCCCAGTACCCATTTGAGCTGCTGGGCTTTGCCTCTGGTGTGGTGGCGTTGCGCGATCACTTCTATTTGGTCGTCAGCGGCAGTTACGCCGTGATTGGTTCATATGGGCAAGTGCTTGACGCGCCCGATCCAATTCATGGAATCTTCGGCGCGGAGCTGCGCATCAATCGCGTCTATCGGCATGGCGAAACCATCTTTTTCTCGTATGTGCTCAATGTCCCACCTGACTATCCCAAGGGCTTGTTGCGTTATGAGCTGGGCAAGGGGTTTACGGGGCGATGGGAGGAAAATGATTAGACTTTTCTCGCAATTAGCGCGACAATATACTTGAAGGAGGTGATGCGACACATACGGTAACGCCACAACTGAATAGGGACATCAACCCCATACTTTCCAAGAGGAGAGTGTTATGACTACCAAAATGATGCGCAAGATTACGTCTAAAGCCTCAACGCGCGCGGTCAGCCGCAATGGACACCGCAATCACAATGGACACAAGGCCCACAGTTATAATTACATCGTCAGCGTCACTGGCGAAACTAACCCCTTCGCCATGGCGCAAGCGCAATTGGCGCTCGCCGCCGACCAGCTCCGACTCGACGAGAGCCTGCACGCCTTCTTGCGCGAACCGACACGCGAGCTGCACGTCACGTTGCCCGTGCGTATGGACGACGGCAGCATCAAAATCTTCAAAGGCTTCCGCGTGCAATACAACGACGCGCGCGGACCCTGTAAGGGCGGCATCCGCTTTCATCCCGACGAAACGATTGACACTGTGCGCGCGCTCGCCGCATGGATGACGTGGAAGTGCGCCGTCGTGGACATTCCACTTGGCGGCGGCAAAGGGGGTATCATCTGCGACCCGAAGACGTTGAGTGAAGGCGAACTCGAACGATTGAGTCGCGCTTATGTGCGCCAAGTGGGTCGTATGTTGGGTCTCGAAAAAGACGTGCCCGCTCCCGACGTTTATACGACGCCGCAAATCATGGCGTGGATGATGGACGAGTTCAGCGCCATGAAAGGCTATAACGAATTTGGCGCCATCACGGGCAAGCCGTTGCCATTGGGCGGCTCGGCAGGACGCAATGACGCAACCGCACGTGGGGGTATGGTTTGCGTGCGTGAAGCGGGCAGGGTATTGAATTTGAATTTGCAAGGCGCGACGGCAGCGATTCAAGGGTATGGCAACGCCGGTCAATACGCGCATCAACTAGGCGCGGAACTGCTTGGCTTGAAGGTCATCGCCGTGAGCGATAGTCAAGGCGGCATCTACCACCCAGAAGGATTGGACTACGAGCAAGTCAAAGCGTGGAAAGATAAGACAGGGAGCGTCATTCGCTTCAAAGGCGCGAAGACCATCACCAACGAAGCGTTGTTGAAGCTCAACGTGACGGTCTTGTTCCCATCCGCATTGGAGAATCAAATTACACACGAGAACGCCGAGCAAATCAAAGCCCACATCGTCGCAGAACTGGCGAATGGGCCCACCACGCCCGCTGCCGACGACATCCTCTTCAAAAACGGCGTTTACGTCATTCCCGATTTTCTGTGCAACGCTGGCGGCGTGACCGTGTCGTATTTTGAAATGGTGCAGAATAGCTACGGCTACTATTGGGACTTGTCGCTCGTGCATGAGCGGCTCGATCAAAAGATGACCGCCGCGTTTCATGCGGTGCATGAGATGGCGCAAAAGCACAAAATCCATAATCGCCTGGCGGCGTATATGGTCGCCGTGCAGCGCGTGGCGGAGGCGGTGCGCTTGCGCGGGTGGGCGTGACACACCACGTCATAGCGCATTGAGGAAAAAACGAATGTGACTCAGATTTTCGTTAATTTCTTCATTCGTGGTTGGGTTGGATTGACGCATCAAATTTCCCTTGCGTTCGCCATTTGTAATTGACAATCAAAAATTTCCATGAGGAGCCGTTCCGATGAACTTGTACGAGATGGCGCTGCTGCAATACGAAAAAGCTGCGCATCAATTGAACTTGAGCGCGGGCGTCTATGAGGTCATGCGCTACACGAAGCGTGAATTGTCCGTCGCCTTTCCCGTGCGCATGGAGGATGGCTCGACGCGCATCTTTGAGGGACATCGCATTCATCACAACACCGTGCGCGGACCGTCGAAGGGCGGCATTCGTTATCATCCTAACGTGACCGTTGACGAAATTCGCGCGCTGGCGATGTGGATGACGTGGAAGTGCGCGCTGATGAACTTGCCGTTTGGCGGCGCGGCGGGCGGCGTCGCGTGCGATCCGCATCGGCTCTTACCCAGCGAATTGGAACGGCTCACGCGCCGTTACGCCTCCGAAATCGAAATCCTCATTAGTCCCGAAGGCGACATCCCCGGTCCCGATAACGGCACTAACGAGCGCGTGATGGCTTGGATCATGGACACGTATTCCATGCACAAAGGCTACTCCGCGCCTGCGGTGGTGACGGGCAAGCCGATTGAGATTGGCGGCACGGCGGGGCGCAGCGAGTCCACGGGCTTGGGCATTGCAATTTGCACACGCGAATTGATGAAACGGTTTGACCTGCCTATCGAAGGCGCAACCGTCGCGATACAAGGCTTCGGACATGTAGGCCGCGCCGCCGCCCGCGCGTTGCGTAACTTGGGTATGAAGATCATCGCGGTGAGCGACTCGCAAAGCGCGGTCTATCATCCAGACGGACTCGACATTGAACAGCTCATCGCGCATAAAAAGCAGACGGGACAGCTCACGGGTCTCTTGCGTGCCGAAGCGATCACCAACGACGAATTGCTCGCCTTGCGCTGTGACGTGCTTGCGCCATGCGCCTATGAAATGCAAATCACGGCGGAGAATGCGTCGCGCACGCAAGCGCGCATCGTGGTCGAAGGCGCGAATGGCCCCACCACGCCCGAGGCGGATGATATTTTGCACGCGAATGGGGTACACATCGTGCCCGATATTTTGTGCAACTCCGCGGGCGTGACAGTTTCGTATTTTGAATGGGTGCAAGATTTACAACACTTCTTCTGGGACTCAGTCGAAATTCATCGGCGCTTGGAAGAAGTCGTGATGCGCGCTTTCAACGAAGTGTTCACAGTGCGCCAACAATACAACGTAGATACGCGCACCGCAGCTCAGATGGTGGCGGTGAAGCGTGTGGCTGATGCGCTACTCACCCGAGGTATCTATCCATAATCGTCAGTAATCAGTCGTCAGTAGCCAGAGGGGGCAATCTGGCTGCTGACTCCTGATGTCTGACTCCTCTTATGCAAGTCACTTTCGAGCATGTCGTCTTCGGCGGGGACGCGCTCGCGCGACACAATGGCCAGCCTATCTTTGTGCCGTTTGCGATGCCCAACGATGTAGCCGAAATTGAGATCGTCGAAGACAAAGGACGTTTCGCGCGTGGGCGTATCACGCAGCTCATCACGCCATCGCCCCAACGTATCACGCCGCGTTGTAAGCACTTTAGCGTGTGCGGCGGTTGCCAATGGCAACACATCCCCTACGCACTGCAACTCCAATACAAAACGGCCATCGTGCAGGAGCAGTTGACACGCATCGGCGGTTTGACTGACCCGCTCGTACACCCAACCATCCCTGCGCCGAATCCGTGGCGCTATCGCAATCACATCCAATTTCATACGGACGACGAGGGACGACTGGGTTTCATGGCGGCGAAAACCAACACGGTCATTCCCATTGACGAGTGCTATATTTTGAGCGAACCTGTCGAAGCGTTATGGCGCGAGTTAGACGTTGGGCTGCCCGACTTGGTCGAAGTTGCATTGCGCGCAGGCATCCACACAGGCGAGCGGATGGTCGTCTTCCAGCTCGACAGCGACGAAGCGCCCGAAGCCGAGATTGATTCGCCTGTAAATTGTGTCGTACAGTTGAATGATGGAAGTGAAGTTGTGTTGTCGGGCGACGACCACTTCCACGAAACGCTCAATGGACAATCGTTTCGCATCTCGGCCTCGTCGTTCTTTCAAGTGAACACGGCGCAAGCGGAGAAGTTAGTCAGTTGGGTTGTTGGTTGGGGCGTTAATCGCAGCCAACCCCCAACCCAACTAAGGCGCCAACCAACGAAGCAACTAACCATCTTGGACGCGTACTGTGGCGTCGGCACGTTGGCGCTCGCGCTCGCGCCATACACGCAAACGGTTATCGGCATCGAGAGTGCGCCGAGCGCCGTGCGCGATGCGCGCATCAACGCCCAAGCGTTTCCTAACGCGCAAATCATCGAAGGCTTGGTCGAAGACCTATTGCCACAACGTCCCGAATCCTTTGATGTGATTGTGCTCGATCCACCCCGCGAAGGCTGTGCGCCCGTCGTTCTTGATGCGATTGCTGAAAAACGCATTCCACGCATCATCTATGTGAGCTGTGATCCTGCAACGCTCGCGCGCGACCTTAAACGCCTTGTCGCCAAAGGCTATCGCTTCGTCGAAGCGCAACCGCTCGATATGTTTCCACAAACCTATCATATCGAGACGGTGGCTGTGTTGGAATGGCAACAAACAACGTGAGAAAAATCCAATCAACACAAAGTCACGAAGCAGGCACACAGCATACGACTTCGCCGAGAGAGCAAAAAGAAAAAATTTTTCTTCGCGCCCTTCGTGGCTCTATGTGTTTTTGTGTTGACTTGATCGCACGGCATGATGCGAATGGTTACCACTATTTGCTCGTCGTTTTCGTTCCTCTCGCTGTTTATTTGCTAACCTTGCAAAACGGCTTGACCCTCGCCGAGCTGCAAGGCGGCGACCCCATCACACATCAATACGCGCAAGCGACCTTGCGCTTCGCCAACGCGCCGGGTTACCCCATTTTCACGATGCTCGGCTGGCTCTGGTTCCAAATTTCAAACATCCTTTCACCTATCTTCAATCCTATCGAACGCCTCGCGCTCTACTCCACACTCTACGCCATCCCATCGCTTGCGTTGCTCTATCGCCTCCTCAACAAAATCCAACATCCAAATCCCCAATCTCAAATCCCAACCTCCCATTACCAATTACTAATTACTCATTACCCATCTCTCACATCCCTTCTTGCCACCCTCTTCTTCGCCTTCACCTACTTCTTCTGGTATTACGCCGTCTCGCCCGAAAACTATTCGTCGGGTGTGCTGAACACACTCGTGATGATTGTGTTGGCGTTGCGGTGGCAGGAGCGACGCGATGAAAGCGCGTTGTTATGGCTTGCCTTCGTATGTGGCTTATCGCTCGCGCACCTGCTCACCGTCGCGCTCGCTGTGCCTGCGGTCATCCTCTTTGTATTGGGGCAACAACCTGATTACTTGCGTCGTCCCAAGTTAATTCTCAAAGCCATTATCGCTGCGGGTTTGCCTTTGCTGTCATACGGGTATATCTACTGGCGCGGCGCGACGCATCCCGAATGGCGCGGCAAGGGCAACTGGCCCAATGCGTGGAGCTGGTTCGTGGATTTTCTGACGACGAAGCAAGGACAATCGGAATTGACGTGGAATTGGGATGGGATTCCGACAGAGATGGTGAGCATCATCACGCATGAGCTGACGTGGCTCGTCCTCATTGGAGGATTGATTGGATTGTTTCTGCTCCCGCGTTGGCGCGCTATGTTGTTACTTGGCATCATCGCTGTTTACGCGCCCGTAATGTACGTTGACCGCTATGGCAATTGGTTTCAAGCCATCATCCCGTTGTATCCTGTGTTTGTGATTGGCTTCGTGAGGCTCATCGCCTCCGTGTCACAAGGCGCGTATATCAAAGCGCAAAGTGGACAACCGATCATGCGCATCATTTTCCACGGCTGGCTCAGCATTTCACTGGCGCTGCTCATGGCGCTGGTCCTCAGCAAATTGATGGGCAACTATCCGCTTGATAATCTACGCAATCGTTCGACTGCGACGGGTTTACAAGCTGGCTGGGCATTACTCGCCGATGAGCCTGCGCCTAATGCTTATATTATGGGCACGTCGCCCGAAAATCTCGCGCTCGATTATCTCACGCAGGTCTGGCGTGCGCGACCCGACGTGCGCGCGATGGGCACGACCCACATCAGCGCGACGACGCCACAGCCGCTTTACGTAAGTAAGGCGGCGATGCCATTGGCGCAAAAATCGCTTACGCCAGCAGCGCGGTTGTCGTCGCATGGCTTGAACTTGATTGTCGTGTCAAACGAACCCAATCACACAGCGCCCCCCTCCATCATCAAAGTCAATCAAACACTTGCGCGCGGCTTACAGCTAGTGGGCTATGAGCTGCAACGTAGTGGTGAACACGCTGATTTTGCATTGTATTGGCGCGCGGAAAATCGTATAGAGGTAGATTTGGCGGTATCTGTGCGTTTGCTGCATGACGCACAACCTCTGTTGCGCGAAGGGCAGGTCTTCCAAGTGGATAACGCGCATCCTGTGTTTGGGTTTCACCCCATGACGCGCTGGCAGGTCGGCGAGGTCGTGCGCGACGATTACGCACTGCCGCCCCCCCTTGCCGCGCAAGCGAATCGGGTAAAGGTGTTAGTATATCGCGCAACGACCACTGGGTTTGAGAATTGGGGCGACATCAATTTGCCATTGCGTTAAAACCAGAGAGGGGCAACTTATGAGTTGCCCCTCTTGCTTCTTTACTACTCGCCTAGCGTCCCACGTGCATCGGCATAATCACATGCACAAAATCATCCGAACCCACGGGTTTGAACACGCCGGGCTTTTCGGGCGAATTGGTTTCAATGGCGACCTGCGCGGCGTCCATCACATTGAACACATCGGTTAGATATTTTGCGTTGAACGCAATTTCAATTGGAGTGCCATCCACCGTCGCATCCACCTCGCCCACTTGGTCCCCCATTTCGGCGGAGGTGGCTGAGACAATCACGCGACCTGGCGTCAGCTCGCCGCCGGGTTCTACCTTTAAGCGCACCACATTTGCCGCATCGCGCGCGAAAAATGACGCGAGTTTGACCGCTTTTAAGAAATCTATGGCGCCGACCACCGTGCGTGTTTGGTGCGTCTTCGGCACGAGCGCCATCACGTCGGGATACGTGCCTTCGACTAACTGCGTTACGAGGTCTGTGTTGGCGGTGTGAAACACTGCTTGATTGCGATTCTTCGTAATGGTGATTTCGACAGGCGCCTCGTCATCACCGACGATCCGCTGCAGCTCGATGAGCGCGCGGGCGGGAATGACAGCGGAAGCGACGGTGGATTTACCAGACACGGTTGTGCCTTTGCGGATAGACAGCCGGAAGCCATCTGCGGCTGCCAATGTAATCTTCTCATCGTCGAATTTGACTAACACGCCCGTCAACACCGGACGACTTTCATCCGTCGCCGCCGCAAAAGCTACCTGTCCGATCATCGCGCGTAGTTCCTCGGGGTCCAATTTGATGGCATCGCTGCCGCTGGCGGCAGGGATGATGGGAAAGTCTTGCGCGTCCAAGCCCTTAATGTTCGATTCGAAGCGCGAACACTTCAGGTTGAGCGTTTGCGTCCGCACGTTCAAGTTCATATCAATCCGCTCAGGCGGCAGCGAGTTGACAAAATCGGTAAGCAGCTTTGCTGGTACCGTCGTTGCGCCTTCCTCCTCGACCTTCGCGCCAATCCAAGTCGTAATCCCCAGCGTCAAATCAGTCGCCGCCAATTTTAGGCGCGCACCCTCAGCCGCGATCAAAATGTTGTTGAGCACGGGCAAGGTGCTGCGCGTGGACACGGCTCGCGCGACGACGCCTAAACCTCTATGCAGATTTTCTTGCAAGCAAGAGATTTTCACAACTGCCTCCACCGTATGGCATGATACGTATCGTAGATGGCTTGTCAGCTCACACGACACGTTCAACTAAATGCGCGCTATTGTATCGTGACTCACAAAGGACGGCAAATCATTTAGCGGTTTCTAATGCATGAATCAGGTTGCCGGGCAAAGATTTTTGATTCGCACTATGTGAATGGCTCGTTTTTGCCAGCGATTGTTATGCGAATATCCTTGACGTAGGAGTGCAATGATCAACAGTGTCACACCGCCTACCAGCACGATCATCACGACCAAACAGCCCATACCTCTGCAGCGGCGTCAAGGGCCAAACCCACTTCGTTGTTCGCTCGCCCACGATGGGTTTACGCTACCGTCCAGTCGGTGAAATTTTGAAATGGGTTGGAGCAGCTTGTAACTCTGTCCCCATCCAAAGGGTAGAGGTCTATGCGAGGCGACAGTGTGTCCACGAAGACCGGATCATCGGTCGAGCGTTTGCTAGTCGCAGTTGTTTTGAGTGCTGCTAATTCCGAGGCTGCCTTGACCGTCAAACGCACCAGCGCAGATTGCCCTAGCGCGGCAGTTGGGCGGTGCGACACTTCGGCGTTACCTACGCCACAGGTGATGGCAACGTATCAGTGCGGATACTCAACGGCTTGGCGATTTGTTTGGCGCTATTCGTATCACTGCTCGTGGGGAAGAGCGAAGATGGCGTGAGAGGCGACCAGACAGGTTCGTGTGATGGGCTAGTAGGTGGGAGCAGCGTAGGGATATCAGAAGGACTAGTTGACACAGTTGAGATAGGCGTGGGCGAAACCGCTGACACCACGGTTGGCGCTGGTGTGTTGGTTGGCACAGGCATGGGTGTGGGTTGAATAGCCGGAGTGGGCGGGGCGCTTGTCGCATCGGCAGGTTTGGCGGGAGCGGGCAAAAGCGTCGGCTGCA
>CAZDYP010000148.1:0-2550 GCA_964509505.1 uncultured Anaerolineae bacterium
GAGGCAGTGACGATGGCGGCGCAGCGCGGCTTGATTCATTTGAGTAGTCAGTAGTCAGATTCTATCAGCTGGCTACTGGCTACTGGCTCCTGATTCCTGACCACTGACTCCTGAATTATGATTACTCGTTGCGCCTGGGCAGGCGCTGACCCGCTCAATGTCGCTTATCACGATCACGAATGGGGTGTGCCTGCGCATGACGACCGCACGCTGTTCGAGTTCTTATGTCTCGAAGGCGCACAGGCAGGCTTGAGCTGGATCACCATTCTCAAAAAGCGAGCCCATTACAAAAAAGTCTTTGACGATTTTGATGCGCGTAAAATTGCGCGCTATGGCGATGCCAAGATTAGCGCTTTGCTTAAGGACGCGGGCATCGTAAGAAATCGTTTGAAGATTGCGGCGACGATTCAAAACGCGCACGCCTTCCTCGCCGTTCAAAAAGAGTTCGGCTCATTCGATACGTATATCTGGCAATTCGTCGGCGGCAAACCCAAAGTGAACGCGTGGCGTGCGTTGAAAGAAATCCCCGCAAAGACCAGCGAATCGGACGCGTTGAGCAAAGACTTGCAGAAACGCGGCTTCAAATTCGTCGGCTCGACGATCTGCTATGCGTTCATGCAAGCGACGGGGATGGTGAACGACCACACCGTTGATTGTTTTCGTTACAAGGAAGTGCAGTGAGCAGTGTCCACTGGTGACTGAACGCTCCCTATGGACATCCAAGCCTATCTTAAGCGTATTCACTATCACGGTTCACTCGCGCCGACGCTTGCGACGTTGCGCGCGTTGCATCGCGCGCATCTCCTCGCCGTGCCATTCGAGAACCTCGACATCCCATTGCGTCGCCCGATTGTGTTGGATGAAGCGCGATTGTTTGACAAGATTGTGACACGGCGACGCGGCGGCTTTTGCTATGAATTGAATGGCGCATTTGCCGCATTGTTACGCGCGTTGGGTTTTGACACACAGCTGCTCGCGGCGCGCGTGTTCAATGGGCAAGGCGAATTGGGAATCGAGTTCGATCACATGGCTTTGCTCGTTCAATTGGCAGAGCGCTGGTTAGCCGATGTGGGTTTTGGCGACTCGTTCCGCGAGCCGTTGCGTTTGGACGAGCGCGATGCGCAACGCGAAGGTGAGCGCGCGTATCGCATCGCCGACGGCGAACCCTATTGGACGTATTTTCAGCATGAAGATGGCGCTTGGAAGGCGCAATACGTGTTTACCTTGCACCCATATCAGCTCACAGATTTTGCGGGCGGTTGCCATTATCACCAAACGTCGCCCGACTCGCCCTTTACACGTCGTCGTATTTGCTCGCGCGCGCTGCCCGATGGTCGTGTGACCCTCAGCGAGATGAAGTTCATCGCCACCACCAACGGCGATCGCAGTGAACACGATGTAGCGAGCGAAGCAGAATACACGGAGTTGTTGCAAACACATTTCGACATCGTGTTGTAACGCATTTAGTGTTGCCCGTGCCATCATTAGCCATTTGCTATCCGCTATTCGTCGCCTGTCCTTTCGTACAGTTCGCAAGCTGTCCTATCGTCTGATGTGTAGTGCGGATTTTTTGTTATGCTGGCAGCGCGGCGTGTGGTATAGGCGCTTCGTTCATGTCCAGAAAGTGTACGGTCTGCTCGCGCGGAATTTGGAATCCCGCGCTGAACGGCGGATTACAAATCCGCCGCGAGCATCTTTAGCACTATTTTTAGACATGAGCGAGGTGCTTATATGCTGTGGTTCGCGGCTATCTGCTAGCTGCCCTTTGCTATCGGCTACGCGAGGAATGTCCATGACAACCCGTCCACCCTACATCGTCGGTCTTGGCGGTTCGCTGCGCGAGCGTTCGTTCTCGCGCGCGGCGACACGCGAGGCGTTGCGTATTGCCGAAGCGAAGAGCGTGTCAACTGAGCTGCTAGACTTGCGCGAGCTGAACTTGCCGATGTTCACCCCAAAGTGGAAGCCCGAAGATTATCCCGCCATTCATCACGCAGGCATCGTCCAATTGTTGACGGCGTGCCGTCGCGCCGATGCGCTGCTGTGGGTGTCGCCAACGTATCACGGCACGGTGAGCGGTTTGTTCAAGAATGCGCTCGACTTCATGGAATTGCTTGCCGATGATGACCCTCCATATTTGCAAGGCAAGGTCGTCGGACTCATCGCGGTGTCCGACCCGCTCACGTTTGGCGCGATGAAAAATTCAGCGCACGAGCTGCGCGCATGGTTGGCGCCGACGCACATCACACTCGACCAGCGCGAAGATTTCAACGAAGACCTCACGCTCAAAGAGGGACGCGCCCAACGCCGCGTCGCGCGCTTGCTCGACGAGCTCATCGAGTTCGCATCACATCGCGCTGCCAAGCGACCATGAGCATATCGCGGATGGCAGATGGCGAATGGCGAATGGCGAATAGCGAATAGCCAATTGCCACGTGCTACTTGCCACTTGCTATTCGCCATTCGCTATCTGCTATTTGCTATTCGCCATCCGCCACGCTGTCCTTTCGTTCAGGTCAAAAACCGTCCTTTCAACGGATGCGTGAGTTCGCT
>CAZDYP010000148.1:2560-14187 GCA_964509505.1 uncultured Anaerolineae bacterium
CATCGAGTTCGCATCACATCGCGCTGCCCAGAGACCATAACAAAACAGACCCGCGAGGTTTTCGAAAACCTCGCGGGTCTTTGTCAAGTGGCTGTCCTTTCGTTCAGGTCAAAAACCGTCCGTTCAACGGATGCGTGAGGTCACTTTTTGCGGTAGATTGGAAACGTAATTACAGAATGAAGTCGGACGATCATGCGCATTCACACCCTCAAACTCTCGACGCAAGACCTCAGCACACAACGCCATTTCTACGCCAACGTGTTGCGCTTGCCCGTGACGTTGACGCACGACACGCTCACAGTGCAGGCAGGCGCGACGCAACTTATCTTTGCGCAAACCCAGACGCCTGTGGTTTATCACTTCGCATTCAATATCCCAGAGAACCAATTGCGGAATGCGAAGGCATGGCTTAACCAGCGTGCGCCGCTTGCCAAGAACGCGGCGGGTGTGGATGAATATGACTTCACGGATTGGAACGCGCACGCAGTTTATTTTTATGATCCCGCAGGCAACATCCTTGAGCTGATTGCGCGCCACACCTTGCCCAACGCGACAACCGTGCCATTCAATCAACAACAAATTTTGAACGTCAGCGAGATCGGCTTTGCGACGGACGATGTGCCAGCGACCGTGCGGATCATGCAAACACAATTCGGGTTATCCAGCTACGGCGCGGGTAGTGACACGTTTGCTGCGGTTGGCGATGAACATGGCTTGTTTATCGTCGTGAAACGCGGGCGCGAGTGGCACCCACAGTCAGGCAAATATGCCGATGTGTTTCCGACGATAATCACGTTTAGCGACGGCGAAGAACGACAATGTGTGGTCACGGAAACACTAGCGATTCAAGCGCCTGAATTCGCGCTTGCTCACCAACACTAAAACACGAGGAAAGCACACAGACACAAAAATTCCTTTGTTCCCTAAGAGAGTGTTTTGAAATTCAGACCCTAACGGTTTTGCTGGCGAAGCGGGTTCACCAGTGGCGCAGAAAGCCCGCCTGCAATGCTTTGGTGCTTGCCAGCGAAACCGTTAGGGTCTCGGTCTTATCTTTTCAAAACACTTTCTAAGAGATTGAGCTCTTTGTGCCCTTCGCGATACTTTGTGATTTTGCGTTAGGGGGTGAACGATGGCTTACTACCTGGTCAAAGCCAAACCACAGACGGATTTGTTACCTGAATTGCGCCGACGACTCGACAGCGGCGAGATTCGCAAGCTGCGACCGTTTGGCATGGCGTTGCACAGCGGCTTGGACAACGCGCGTGTGTTGCCCGATGGCATGACGATTTGGGAAGAGGAAGATTACTGCTCGCCGCCCTTGGCGATGGAACGCGCTGCTGTCTTAGACACCTACTTCACCAACTTGAGCGTGGAGACGGTCAAGCGTGATGAAGGTTGGAAGCGCATCGAACAGTTGCCGCATTTTTGGCAGACAACTCCATAACAACTAAATCCCCAATCCCAAATTCCAAACTCGAATGTCCAATCTCCAATGTCCAATCTTCAATATCCAATGACTCACAAGGAGAAAATATGAGCGCAGTTGCCATCAACCAAACAACCGAATTAGAAGGTACCTATTGGCAGAAAGTTAGGCAATTTAGCTGGAATGCGCGACTCTATTTGCTGCACATCGTCGGCATGGATACCATCTACGGCACGTGGAGCGTGGTGTTCAATTTGTATTTGCTCGCCATTGGCTTCGACGCTGCATTCATCGGCACACGCCTCGCCATCGCGGGCATCGTCGGCGCGTTCGCCTCGATTCCTGCGGGTATCATCTCCGACCGCATTGGGCGCAAAGCCTCGTTCATCTTGGGCGATGGCATGGGCGCGTTGATGAGCCTCGTCAACATCATGACATTGAACCCAACGATCTTGCTCATCACCCCCATCATCAGCGGCATCTTCGGCAACCTGCATGGTGTCAGCGAGCCTGCGTTCATGGCAGAGAACTCGAAGCGCGCCGAGCGTGTGCATCTGTTCAGCGTCTCGTCAGGCACACGCACGTTGGCGGTGATGATCGGCTCGCTCATCACGTTGACATTCCCGTTCATGCTCACGTTGGGCTACGACATCATCACGGTCTATCGCGTCTCGTCGTTCATCGGCATCACGTTGTGGTTCTTGTCGCTCGTGCCTGCGATTTTGTTGCGCGCCGATCCGCAAGGTGATGAACCTATGCCGAAAGAAAAACGCTCGTGGCGCGAGTCCATCGTGCATCCCAATCGCGTGTTTCAGTTGACGATGGTTGAAGGCTTGATTGCCTTTGGCGCGGCGTTTGTCATCCCATTGTTCAGCGTCTATTTCCACGATAGCGCGCTGCACGCGCACGACGAGCAAATCGGCGGCACATTCGCGCTTGGCTCGTTTGTGTTGGGCTTCGCCGCGCTCCTCTCGCCTGTCGTCGCGCAACGTCTGGGCAAGGTGCGCTCGGTGTTCGTGTTGCGAATGCTCGCCGTGCCGTTCGTCGTCATCCTCGCCTTCGCGCCGCATGTTGACATTCACTACATTGCCAGCTTCATCAACAACGTCGGTTCGCTGCTTTCGATTGCGACCTTCGCTTATGTCATGCGCACCGTGTTCTTCAACATGTCCATACCAATCTTCTCCGCGTTCAGCATGGAAGCGCTCGACCCCGGCGAGCGCGGCGCGACGATTGGCATTCAGTCGGCAGTGGCATCGCTTGCAGGCGCCATTGGCGGCTACTTCGGCGGGCAATGGATGGCCGCGCACGATTTCCAAACGCCATTGTTGTTGATGGCAGGCTTCTACTTCGTGTCGAATCTGTTGTTCTGGAGATACTTCAAGACGTGGGAACAACAGGCAGCGCAGCAACCAGCGCTGGCAAAAACGGCTACGGCGAGCGCGGGCAGATAGCGGCTGGCGAATAGCAGATAGCCAATAGCCTACCGTGAAGCGCTGCCATAGCATAGCTGATGGCAAAGAGAAACCCGTTTGTCACTGAGTTGTTTTCAGCAGCAAATGGGTTTTTGTGTTATGACCAATTTTCACGCAAAGACGCTAACCCTTGCAAAGATCGCAAAGAAATCCTTGTGTGCTAAGTGGTCTTTAGCTGATTGCGTTTCTTTGCGTCCTTGCGTGAGCAGGTTAGACAGATGGTTCTTTCGTTCGTTCCTTAATTCGTTGTTGTGCTTGCTTGCGCCATACCTCTCGCGCTATAATCTCCCCACGTCTTCCTTCCGCTTGTGAGGTAGCCATGTCCACTCCACCAACTGGCACCGTCACCTTTTTGTTCACCGACATTGAGGGTAGCACAAAGCTGTGGGAAAATATCCCGATGCGATGTAAGTCGTGCTCGCGCACCATGGCGCATTGTTGCATCAGGAGATTGAGACGCACCATGGCTATGTCGTCAAGACGACAGGTGATGGTGTCTATGCGGCCTTCGCGACGGCGACCGATGCACTCAATGCGACCATCGCAGCACAATGCTCCTTGCAGGGCGCGACAACCGCACCCCTACCCTTTCGTGTGTGCATGGGCTTACATACCGGCGCGGCAGAACTGCGGGATGGCGACTATTATGGAACCGTGGTGAATCAGGCCGCGCGTGTCACTGCGTTAGGCGAAAGCAACCATGTGCGCGACCTGCATTTAGCCTATTTTGTGAAGTGGGCACAGATAGCCGGACCACAACTACGCCAATCCCTGCTAGCGGTCTGGTTCAAACGCATAGAAACGGAATCTGACGCTGGATGAGGCTGTGAAGTTGGCGCTGGAAGAGTGATTCATGGAGGTATGGTATGGCAAACACACTGACTATTTCTTTTGATTCAGAAACATCAGAACAATTACAACAAGCAGCTGAGTGGATTGGCGTGGATGTCACACAAGCAGCAGAGCAAGCGGTGATTGAATATGTCAGACGCTGTGGCCGCGAAAAAATCGAGCGCGAGATGCAAGCCTTTGAACAGCTGCGCGCCCAATTGCTCACTCAATATCGCGGTCAATACGTTGCCATTCATCAAGGACAAGTCGTCGCGCACGCGCCCGATTTGCGCTCGCTTCACGCGCAAGTGTTCGCGCGCTTCGGACAAACTCCGATTTTGCACAAACTCGTCAGCGACGAACCCGAGCCAGTTATCAAGACTCATGGTTTGCGTTTAGCTGGAGGCGCACGGTGATTTTTTCTTACCAGCAAGATCACTTTCCCTCTTTTCCCGCTTTGGAGGTTACGTTCATCTCAGAACAACTGAGCTTGTCTGTGGGGCCTGTATCCGCTTTGATAGACACAGGCACAGATGTCACGACCGTACCCACTCATTTGCTTGAGCAGACCCAAGCGCCCTTCTCACGCTCTACATTTGTGCGCCCACACTGGGGCGAGCGACAAAGCGTGTATTTGTATTTGGTAGATGCGCGTGTTGGCGAATGGAAGTTTCCAGCACTGGAAGTGATTGCCGATGATCATGCCGACGAGATTCTAATAGGCCGTGATCTGCTCAACAAACTGTGGATTGCATTGGATGGCCGTAACCAAAAGACTGAAATTCTGGAGCGAGCACCGCAACGCCGAGGAAGATGAGCGACTTCAACTATCCACTCATTGGAGACCCACATGATCGAGCAAGACCTCATCCAACAAATCGTACAAAATCAAAATTTCTTGAAACGCATCGAGCAGGCATTCGATCAAACATTGACACATGCCAAGCAAATCGAAGCTAACGAGGGCGCGTATGCGTTGGACCTCAACGCCGAGCGCCTCATCATCTTCTCCGACCATCACAAGGGCGCGCGCAATCGTGCCGACGATTTTCGTGTGACGGAACGCGTGTATAACGCGGCGCTCGCGTACTACTTCAATATGGGACATACGCTCGCGGTGTTGGGCGATGTCGAGGAGTTGTGGGAGGAGTATCCCACCGAGGTGTTGGAGACGTACGCGCACACCTTCCAACTCGAAGCACAATTCCATCAGGTGAATCGTTACTTGCGTTTCTGGGGCAACCACGACGACGATTGGCGTTACGCGGACAATGTGCGAAAACGACTCGCCCCATTATATGGCGGCTCGCCCTTGCAAGTGCGCGAGGCGTTGCGCGTGCACGTCAAAGATGATACCGATGAGTTAGGCACATTGTTCCTTGCGCATGGACATCAAGGCACGCTCGACAGCGACCGTTGGGCGGCGGTGTCGAGGCCGGTGGTGCGTCATGTGATTCGCAACTGGCAACGCCTGACGGGTTACTCGTGGAACACGCCCGCGACCGATTGGATGTTGCGCGAGACGCACAACCTGGCGATGTATTCATGGGCAAGCCAACAACCCAAGACCGTGTTGATCGTTGGGCACACGCATCGTCCCGTCTTCGCCTCACGCTCACACGCAACAAAAATCAAAGAGCAAATCGAAATTGCCGAGCGCACCATCGCCGACCCTACCCAACGCCAGCAAGCCATCAGTGTGCTGCAAGCCGAGCTGGAGTGGGTGCGCTCACAGGGTCAACAAAAACCGGGGCAAGAATTGCCGCCCGATTTGACGCCCAAGCCGTGCTATTTCAACTCGGGTTGTTGCTGCTTTGTGGATGGCAAAATCACAGGCCTTGAAATCGCCGAGGGCGAGATTCGGTTGGTGCGCTGGCCCGACCCGCAAGGCAAGCCGAAGCCCGAGATTCTCGAACGCGCGCTGTTGCGCGAAGTGTTTGCAAAGCTATAAGCCCATCTGTCGAGCAAGTTTGTAACTTGCCCAGGTGGACCAATTAAAAACTTGTCCTACGCCAACCCGTGAGGTCTTGTGGTTTAGCGCAGCCTCGCCGCAATCTCCGTGAACCCTTCACGATACGACGGATAGCGCGGCGCCCACCCCAACCGTTGTTTGATGTTGTCGGTGCGATAGCGCGCAGAAGTGGTGAGAAAGTTGACGGCGCTACTGCCCGCAACGAGCCGCGCTAACCAATGCGGCACACGCATTGGACGCGGCGCGCCTATCGCGCCCGCTGCATAGTTCAGTATGTCTTTAGCAAAGGCGGGTTCGTCATCCGCCACGTTGAAAATTTCTCCCGCTACATTCGTCGCTTGTTCCGTCGCGCAGACCACCGCGCTCGCCATATCCTCGACATGAATGTAGTGCCAATAGTATTGCCCATCGCCGATAATGGGCATCATGCGCTTGCGGAGTTGGTCGAGGATGGTGCGCGTGTTCCACGACTCCGCATCGTAAAACATCGCGCCACGCAAGACGACCGTAGGCAAACCCCACTCGCGTTGCGCATCAAGCGCCATCTTTTCCCCATCCAGCGCCGATTGCAAAATTGGATTGGAGCGTGGCGACATTGTTTCATCTGCCCACGCGCCCCGTAGGTTTCCAAATAAAAACGCAATACTCTGTTGAATGTAGGCGCGTATCGCTCGCCCCCGACACGCTTCCAATAGATTGCGCGTGCCTTCGCGTCGCAAGCGATCGTTCATCGCCCAATCGCTGGGTTGCGTGCGCGGCTTCGTCGGAATCGCCGTCGCCAAATGCAACACGGCTTCTGCATCGCCGACGAGCTCGCGCACTTGTGTCGCGTTGAAGATGTCGCCCAGCACCGCTTGCGCGCCGAGCGACTCCACTACACGCGCTTTCTCCGCGCTGCGTACCATGCCGACGACGTTATGTCCACGCGCGACCAGTTGGCGAATCGTCGCGCGTCCCAACACCCCTGACGGTCCTGCAATAAAAATTTTCATCGTGTCACCTTTTGGCGAATGGCTTATGGCGAATAGCAAATGGTGAGTGGCTATTGGCTATGCCGCCATGCCCATAGCAGCAACAGCGCTGCAATAGCTAATGGCGCTGTGTCCAACAACCAATGTGTCAATGGCGCTTGCATCAACACGGCATCATAAACATGATTGAACACATGCACGATGTTACCGAGCGCAACCAAGCCAATCAACGTGCGCTGCGCGGATGGGTTGCGCGCCGCAACGAACAAACCGATGCCCATCGGCAAAATGGACGCGCCGAGGTCGCCTTCGTAGTGGCGATTGAATGGCGCGAAGTTGCCGATGTTCTCGAAGAACCAGAGCGGCGCGAACAGCAACGCCAGCGCAATCAGCAGATTGAGTGCGCCGTTCACAACCAATACGCTCTTGATGATGGTCTGTTTGTTCATGGTGTTTCTTCCTCCAACATGAAGCGTGAAACGTGGGCAGAACACGCATCACGTTTCACGCTTCACGTCTCACCTCTCACTGTTTACACTCACACGCACTTGCCCATCCGCCAGTTCCCAAATCTCCGTCGCAAACTGTGCGATGAAGTAACGATCGTGTGCGACGGCGATGACCGTGCCAGCGAAGTGACTAAGCGCTTGCTCGAAGCGCGCGCGCGACATGATGTCGAGATGGTTGAGCGGCTCGTCGAGTAACAGCAGATTGCAGCCACGCGCAACGAGACAGGCCAGCGACAGACGCGCCCGCTCCCCATAGGACAGCTGCCCAATCGGCGCAAACACTTCAGCTTGTTCGAACAAAAAGAAGTGCAGGAACGAGCGCACCTCGGTTTCCGCTTGCGGCATGAGAGCGCGAATCGTGTCGAAAGCATTTTGCGAATGGTCAAGACTCTCTTGCTCTTGCGCCATGTAACCGACACGCACATTCGCGCCGAGACGCACATACCCTGCAAGCGGCGGCAACACGCCTGCGATGGCGCGGAGCAACGTCGTCTTGCCCGCGCCATTCGCGCCCATGATGGCGATGCGTTTGCCATGCCGTACATGCAAATTCATATTGGCTAACAGCACGGTTTTGCCGTAGCCAATAGCGAGTCCTTCTAGGCGCAAAACATCTTGCCCACTCATAAGCGTCTTGTCAAACTCTAACTTCAGCGCCCAACTCTCTTTGGGTTTCTCAACGCGTTCATCAGACTCCACGTAGCGTTCCAATTTTTTCTCACGCGACTTCGCTTTGCGCGCGACCTTCTTCGCATAGCGTCGCACGGTCGGTTGACGCGAGGTCGTCGTGCGCTCGACCCATGCCGCTTGCTCCTTCGTGGCGGCGATGTCTTGCTTCATGCGCCGAACCTCTGCTTGCTCATAGCGCCATTGATGTTGCTGTCGTTCTTGCTCCGCGACTTTTTGCGCAAAGTAAGCGGAGTAATTGCCTGCGTAGGCGCGGAGTTGATGGGTGATGGGATCGAGTTCGAGGATGCGCGTCACCGTGCGGTCGAGGAACGCGCGCTCATGCGAGACGATGAGTACTGCGCCGTAAAAATCCGCGAGCCATCGCTCTAACCAATCGAGCATCACGATGTCGAGATGATTGGTCGGCTCGTCGAGCAACAGGATGTGTGGATCACCGAGCAACACACCCGCGAGGCCGAGCCGTGTCTTCTGCCCGCCACTCAGATGCGCGATGGGCGTGTGGTCGGGGAAGGTGTCCAAGCCCAACGCACTCAAGGCGCTGGCGACATCGCCCTCGTGCAACGTGGCTGATGAGAGACACGCTAACAGCGCGTCATAGCGGCGTTGCAAGTCGGCGTTGTGTGGTTGGTGAACAAGCGCAGTAGCAAGGCGATCCAATTCGTGGGTAAGCGTTTGCACATCGCCACACGTGCGCGCCAGAAACGCGCCGATGGTTTCGTCGGGTGGAAACTCCAAGCCTTGCGGCAGATAGCCGACGCGCGAATTGGGGGGTGTCAATTGTACCGAGCCTGCATCCGCTTCGTCACTGCCCGCGAGGATGCGTAACAACGTCGTCTTGCCACACCCATTCGGACCGACCAAGCCAACGCAGTCACCCGCATTCAAATTGAACGAGATGTTTTTGAGAACCGTCGTAACGCCAAACGATTTGGAAATGGAGTGAACGGTCAACATGAACAACCTGCCCAGAGGGGAATCGAATGCGGCGCAACAAGCAGACCTCACAGGTTTTTGGAAACCTGTGAGGTCTTTGTATCGGCGCGACATTCGGTGATTGGACTTAGCGATTGTTCACTAACATCGGTAGAAAAACTCCTGAGAGGTGAGGGGATTATAACACAGAGACGTCAGACTTCTCAAAGAAGTCTGACATCTCTGCGCCTAAGCTGAGAGAGCCTATTATGTGTAATTTCCTGAACGCGCCAATCCCGCAAGGAACTGATACGTCCGCTCGCGCGCGTCGGGATCGTCACGCACATCGAAAATGGCGGCGCTGAAGTCGGTGACCCCTGCAGAGGCGAGCTGCTGCAATTGTTTCTCGACGGCACTCTCATCACCCGTGATCAACACATCGGCGGCATCGGCTGCGCCCTCAACGTCGAGGATGGCGCGATAGGATGGCAGTGTCGCATACACCGCAAATGATTTCGAAGCAGCCGCGCGTGCCTCATCGCGCTTGTGGGTCACGATGATAGGGAAGCCTGCAGCGATGCGCGGGGCAGGGCGGCCGGCTGCGCGTGCCGCTTGAGTGATGATGGGCACAGCAGTCTCACCCAAATACTTCAGTCCACCCATCCACGTAATCGTGCCTTGCGCCATTTTGCCTGCGAGCTCCAACATCTGCTTGCCCAACGCGGCGAACAGCACAGGCGGTGGCGTGGCATGCGGCACAGTGAGTTGGGCTTGCACGCGATATTGCTTGCCCTCAAATTTAGTGGATTGTCCCGTCAACAAGCCATTCAACACCGAGAGATATTCGCGTGTATGTAGAATCGGTTTCGAGTAATCGAGGCCGAACATCGTCTCAATGACGACTTTGTGGCTAAGACCGATGCCCAGCGCGAGCCGATTGTTGGTTGCCGCTTGCACGGTCAATACTTGTTGTGCGAGCGCGACGGGATGGCGTGGATAGGTGGGCACGACGGCAGTGCCAAGCTCGATGCGTTGTGTGCGTTGTCCCGCAAGCGCGAGCGTCGTCAACGCATCGGGGCCGAAGATGTTCGCCAGCCATGCCGATGCGAACCCCGCTTGTTCGGCGCGTTCAAATTGCGCGAGCAGATCATTCAGGGCTGTGCCACGCGCTAAACCTGTATTGATGCCAATTCGCATGCTCAACCTCCAAAGGATAATTTAGTTTGCTTTCACATCGGGATTGGGCAGCATCGCATCACGAATTACGGCGACGAAGCTGTGCCAGCCTTCGATGAACGAGCGCAATGTCCGCACCGTCGCACCGAAGGCGTCGAACTCATCTACCGTCATGCCATCCTCATCATACGCGCGGCGAAATTCAGGAATCTTGTGATACAGCGCATCAAGAATGTCTTCGCCGATGGGTTCTGGCATGCGCGGCGTGGGCTGGATGTTCGACTCGTTGAACTTCACTTGCCATTCCCACGGAATCGTCAACGTGACCGCGCCGCCGACGAACTCCGTCCAATGATAAAAGTTGCGATACGCTGCAGACAACAAGCGCGCGCGATAGCGACGCTCCTGATACAGCCTGTAAGCTTTCTTGAAGCACGCGACGCCACACCATTCCAGATGTTCCGCAGGGATGTCAATGCCATCGCGTTTGACAACGACCTTCATCCAATCGTCGGTGCGCCCCACCATCATCGTGACGACGGGCGACATGGTTGAAATATCTTTACCCTCTGTCTCACGGCGCACAAGTCCGCGTTCGATAGCTTCAGCGGCGGCGATGACTTGCGGCACGGAGAAACTCACGGTGATATTCAGGTTCACGCCACGATACGTGGCTTCCTCAACCATACCGATGCCTGCGCGCGTGGCTGGCACTTTGACCTGCATGTTGGGCGCGAGCGTATGAAAGTATTGGGCTTGTTGCAAGATGGCTTGGCTATTGCGATAGAAGGCGGGGTCGGTTTGAATCGAGAGCCGCCCGTAGGTGTGTTGTTCGCGCTCATGCACGGGCAACAACAGCTTCGCGCCATTGACCGCGAGCTCTTGATAAATTTGCCACGCGACCTGCGTCTCGGTCCATGTCGGGTTGTCTGCGATGACTTGTTGGATGCGCTCGCGCCACAAGCGCATTTCTTTTTTGAGGACGTTCAACACGATGACAGGATTGCTGGTCGCGCCCGTCGCGCCGCGCGCGATGGCGTATTGCAACTCCTCGACGGAACAAGAATCGTTCCAGTAGCGCGTCGGCGTTGTCAGGGTCATTTGGTGGAGGGGCCCATTGTATTGGGTCATAAGCTTCTTTCTTGCGGACTTTATATTTTTACCACAGAGTCTTTTTTTCTCTGTAGTCTCTGTGACTCTGTGGTTATTCGTTTTTAACTAATGCATCAATCACTTGCTCGACAATCGCATCAGCTTTGGCGCGCAGCTCGTCATCAGTCGCATCTTGGATAGGGTGCGGGACGAAGACGCGGCGCACGTCAGGCAAGCCGAGCGCGTTGGCTTGCGCTTGCGCCGCGCCGACGAACGCCGACGATGCGATGAACACCGAGGGCTTGCCTTGAATCTCGAACCAGACTGAATCGTGCACACTGCACGTGGTACACGACCCTCAGTCGGCGAGCGCCTCGATCACGAAGTCGCTCTCCATCACAATTTGTTGGCGCAGCGCATCGGGCGCAGGCTTGGTGTACGTCGGCTTGCGATAGCGTTTGAACGTGACGTGGGGCATCGTCTCGATCAAGCGCGCCGCGAGTCTATCCATCAACACATCGCCGCGCGGCTTGCTGATGTCGAGCAAAGCGACGGTGCCTGTGAGTGTGTTTG
>CAZDYP010000149.1:0-14141 GCA_964509505.1 uncultured Anaerolineae bacterium
ACGCTTGCTCAAGCGACAGTCATCGTTTGCGTGTGCGCACGAACACGCTAGGCGTCCACGTCCAAAACGCGCCCACGCGCTGCAAAGCCCGATCCGCTGCAATCAGCCAGTTCAATGGCACGCGCCGCTTTAGCCAGCCCAGTCGAAAATGCGAGACCGCGCGCCGCGCCTCGACCGGCAACCCAACCGCGTGCAGCTGCTGTTCTAACCAGCGCGGGTGAAAGTCGAAATTGAGCTTGACGAACTCATGGGGTGCCAATGAGAATGGGTTTTCCTGTTGCTGCCCGCATAGATATCGTAGGATCGCTTTCAGGTGTCGCTTGCTGGCAAATTCGGTAAGGTATGAGCCGCCCGCCACAAGAATACGCGCGATTTCTGTGAAGGCGCGCGGCACGTCCACCAAATGGTGCAGCATACGCACGGAGACGACCTGCGTAAATGCCTCCGCCCGAAAGGGTAAGGCATACACATCGGCGACAACGAACTGAAAGCGCGGGTCGTGCTTGAGCCGCTCGTGGGCTTGCTGGAGATGCGAGTAAGCACGGTCTGTCAGAATGACGCGCCGATAGTTGGCATACAGGTCAGTTAGTCGCCCATAGCCTGCGCCCAATTCGAGAACACAATCGCCGCGCGGAGGCAGCAACACACGCAGGGCGATGCGCTCGACGCGGTCTTCGTATTCACGCCCTTGCCCTTCCCAAAAATCGGTGCGATAGGTCGTGCCTTCATAATCACAAATGGGCAAAGCGGAAGGCGCTTGCACAGGTTGAGGCGTTGAGGCTGGGCTGCGTGGTTGGGTCATAGTCGAAACATGACGATCAAGAGTATGCTCGTCATCTGTAAAACGTGAAACAATGGGTGGTTGTCCACAGGAGTTATCCACACCTGTGCAAAGGAAGAGTAATTAGCGCTTCTTCTGAGTAAACTGCTCATGGAGGGCGTTCAGTTCTTCGTCCGAATAGAAATAAATGACCAACTGTCCACCGCCAGAACGGTGGCGCGCGAGTTTGACCTTTGTGCCTAAGGCGCGGCGAAAATCTTCTTCGAGGCTGCGCGCAAGTGGGTCGCGGGGCTGGCGCGTATCGCGGGCGGACTTGGCGCGAGCAGAGAGCGCTTGATGCTTGCCCTGTTCAGCTCGCTCTTCAACCTGCCGCACCGACAAGCCCTCGTCCAAAATCAGCTTCAATAAAGCGCGTTGTTCCATCGCGGTTTCGAGCCGCAACAATGCGCGGGCATGACCTTCGCTGACGCGTCCTTCGCTTAACGCTAAACGCACCTCTTCGGGTAACTTCAATAAGCGCACGGCATTCGCCACTGCCACGCGGCTTTTGCCCACCCGCGCCGCCACTTGTTCCTGCGTCAACTTGAAATCATCCATCAAATGACGATAGGCAACAGCTTCCTCGATGGGATTCAGATCCGCGCGCTGGATGTTTTCGATCAACGCCAACTCTAAGCGTTCTTGGGAGTTGGCTTCGCGCACAATGGCCGGCACGGTTGCCAAGCCTGCCAATTTCGCTGCCTGCCAACGGCGTTCGCCCGCAATGAGTTGGTAGTTTGGGCTAAGGTCGTTATCCTGAGACTTGATTTGTGTTACGACGAGCGGCTGGATAACCCCGTGTGTGCGAATCGAGTCTGCGAGCTCACGCAAGGCATCCTGTGTGAAGTGTTGACGAGGTTGGCGCGTGTTTGGCACGATGCGCTCCACCTCGATCGTTTGCACCTGTGTATCGGCGCGCGCGCGTGGAATGATCGCCTCCAGCCCACGCCCCAAGCCAGTTTTTTTCGTCGTCATGCCGCCTCCTGCGCGGTGGTTGCGTGCGTGCCGTTGACGCTGGGTTTCTGACGCGCTACCACTTCCTCTGCCAATGCGCGGTATGCTTGCGCGCCTGGGGTCGTTGGCGCATAAGCATGGATGGGGCGTCCATGACTGGGCGCTTCGCTCAACCGCACGCTGCGCGGCACCATGGTTTTGAACACCTGACTACCGAAGTATTTACGCACTTCGTCAGCCACCTGCTGCGAGAGCGCAGTGCGCGCATCGAACATCGTCATCACCACGCCCTCGATTTGCAAGCCCGGATGCAAGCTTTGGCGCACAAGCTGGATAGTCGCCATTAACTGCGTCAATCCTTCCAAGGCGAGATACTCACATTGCACCGGAATTAGCACGGCATGGGCTGCGGTCAGCGCATTCAGCGTCAGAAAGCCTAAGCTCGGAGGACAATCTATGATGACAAAATCATAGCGTTCACTGGGTTCTGCGAGCGCAGCGCGCAGACGATATTCACGCTGAGGGGCAGACACCAACTCGGCTTCAGCACCCGCTAATACAGGACTGGAGGGCGCAAGGTCTAAGCGCACCCAATTGGTCAGTTTCACGATTTGCGCCAATGGTTCAGCGTTCAACAAACAATCGTAAATCGATGACTCGGTGGCGCGTTTATCGAAGCCCAACGAACTGGTCGCGTTTGCTTGCGGATCCATGTCCACCAATAAAACGCGCTTCCCCTTGTCAGCGAGGTAGGCAGCTAAATTGACGGCGGTGGTCGTTTTGCCTACGCCACCCTTTTGGTTAGCTAAGCTAATAATTCTAGCCATGGTTATTCAAACTGGGTTCGACATTGATACCCAATGTTTCAAAATGTCGGATGCGCCGCTAGCCATTGCAGCACTTTAGTGTGGTCAGGAATGTTGGTGATGCCGTGTCCCTCAATCGAAAATGATGCGGTGACGTTGGCGAACCGTGCGGCGGCGATGGGATCACGTTGCTCGGCATAGGCGACCAGAAAAGCAGCCGCAAACACATCACCCGCGCCTGTGGGGTCAACGACAGACGCTTCACGTGGCGCGAGCCACCGGCCTTCATCGCGCTGAAACACGAGCGCCCCATGACGCTCTAGGGTCAAAACCGAGAGAGGGGCGGCACGGGTATAGGTGCGGATGGTTTCCCAATGATGCCCCACATCCTCTGGACTGAAAATCAATACATCCACATGCCCCAACACCTCGAGCGCATTCGTCCACTGTTGGGGGCTGACCCGCCCTGTCTGGTCCCATTGACGCAGCCAACCCTGTGGTGTGAGCGCGACGAGTGAGTTGGGAAATTGTGTCACCATCTCGGTTGACAATTCTTGTGTGAGAGGACCTAAATGCACGATGCGCGCATTGCGCCATTCAATGGGAACATCGTTCAAGGTTAAATCATCGGCGCGCGCGCGCAAGTATTGTGTGCGTCCCGCATCGGTGTAGATGTTCTCAAATGTCGAAGTGTGTTGAGAGGAACGATGATGGAGGGCAACACCTTGCGCAGCGACCTTGACTTCGGCGATGAATTCGTCTTCGCCGGCGGTGACGATGGCGACCGAGCGGCCCAAGCGTTGAGCGGTCAAGGCGGAATAGGTCACTGTGCCGCCTATCGTGTAGCCGTTTGGCGCAAGGTCTTTGGTGACGTGTCCAATGACGAGATAATCGAGGCGCATAGGCGATATTTTATCAGGGATGAGAGCAAACAAAAAGAAGGAAGGCAGGAGGGGATAAGGACATACCAAATCTGATTAACAAAAACCTCCCGCAGAGATGCGGGAGGTGGCGTTTATTTTTTCGGGATAATCGTCACTTTGCGTGATTCGCCTTCGCCGATGGATTGCGTCGTCACCCACGCATGGTCACGCAGGGCGATGTGGATGATGCGTCGCTCATGTGGCGGCATGGGCTCAAGTGAAACGGTGCGACCTTTCGCTTGCGCTTGTTCAGCCATGCGCAAGGCGAGGTTGCGGAGGGATTCTTCACGGTGCTGCTTATAATGCTCGACATCTACGACGATACTCACGGTGCGTTTCATTTTTTGCGCCACAATCAAACGGGTCATCATCTGCAGCGCCGCTAATGTCTCGCCTTTGCGACCAATGAGCAAGCTCAAGTCATTGCCCGTAATGTTGAGCATGATGGGAGGCTCGTCGCCGTCTTCGCCATCAGCCAGTTCGCCGATCGTCGCTTCGACCTGCGTGCGAATGCCCATGTGTTTGAGCAGATGCTCTAACACGTCTTTGCTCACAGGCAATGCCTCCATTGGGGTAGCTGCTGTCGTGGCGCCATGGCTCCCTGAAGTTTCACTAGGAAATGGGGTGAGGCGCACGTGCGCTTCGGTGGCGGTTTGCTTCAATACTTCGATGATGACATCATCACTGGACAAACCTAATTGCGCCAATCCCTTGGCAATCGCTTCGTCGGGTGTTTTGCCTTCCGCTTCGATGCTGTTCTTTGTATCCATTCTCTTTTCCCTCAAGGTGAACAGACCTACTGAACTTCATGACAAACTCATGCAGTGGTCTTTAGAATACCTGCGCTAAGAACGTCGCGCTTGTCGGCGCTGCCGACGGTTCATTGGCTTCTCGTTCGTGGGAACTTCGCCGTTCAGGCGAGTTGGTTGTTCGAGTGACTTTGTTGTTTCGGCAGGTTGCACTGCTCCCAACTTCGGTAACGCGAGCTTGAACCCTGTGGGCAACACCGTATTCCAGCCTTGCGTGAAGCCCTGCACGACCATACGCACGCCGCTCGAAATAATCCAGTAAATGGCTAAACCCGACGGGTAAGAGAGCGAGAAGAAACCAATCATCAGCGGCATCATCAATTGCATTTGTTGTGCGATGGCCGCTTGTTGTGGGTCGGCGCTGGGTGTGCTAGCGCTCATCGTTTTCGAACTCAGCCAGGTCACGAGCGCGACTAAGATGGGTAAAAGATAAAATGGGTCGGGATGCGCCAAATTCATCCAGAGAAATTGGCTCTGTAATGGCACAACTTGATCTGCAATCGTTGCAATGAATGGCACCGCACGATACAAATAGCGCGTGAGTTCTAGCAAACTTTCGGGATTGGTGACTAGCAGCACGTTAATCGCCTGGAAGAATGCAATCAGTAAAACCATCTGCAAGATGAGTGGCAAGCAACCTGCCAGCGGGTTGACGCCCCTCTCACGATAAATACGCATTTGTTCTTGCGCCAATTTTTCGCGGTCTTTGGCGTATTTTTTTTGTATGGCTTGCCATTCTTCAGAGGCTTGCAATGCTTGCATCTTCTTCGATGATTCCATGCTCTTCATGGTCAGCGGCCAGGTAGCGATCGTCACGGCGATGGTCGCTGCCAGCGTCGCCAGCACGAAACTGTGACCCAGAAACCAATAAGCCACTACCATGAGGTTGACAAGGGGTTGCACCAGAATCGTGTCCCACACCAAACCAATAATATCACCCATAATGATCCATTTCAGATTGCAGATTGGAGATTACCGATTGCTAATCATGCACCATCAGCTATCTGCCATTCGCTATCTGCTATTACTTGTCGGTTTCAAACTCCCACTTCTTTTGTCCTGTCGCTGCATCGAGCCCCAATACTTTGTGATTGGTGTTCTGCACGACGAGCGTGCCGTTGACGAGTGTGGGGGTAGCGCGTACAGTTGCATCGGCGTTGTATTCCCAAACTTTGCTGCCATCGGTTAGGTTAAGCGCATAGACTTTACGGTCTTCCGAGCCGACAAAGACAATGCCTTCGCGTCCACTGGCGGCTGCGCGCACGCCGCCTTTGCTGGCAAACGCCCACTTTTGCTTACCGGTCTTCGCATCGAGCGCATAGACGTTGTGATCGAGCGAGCCGATGACGACGGTCTCTTGCATGATGAACGGGTCTGCCCACACCCAATTACCCGTCGCAAATTCCCAAACTTTTTTGCCCTCGGTCGCGCTGATCGCATATACCTTCGTATCAAATGCGCCGAAATAAATCAAGCCATTGCCAAGTTTGGGCGAGGAGGCAATCGCGCCGCCGGCTTGAAATTTCCACACCGGCGAGCCTGTCTCAAGCTGCAATGCATACAAATGATTGTCGAGTGAGGCGACGTAAATTTTATCGCCGACGATGAGCGGTTCAGCCCAAATTTTTTCTTTAGCGGCAAACACCCAACGCTGCGCGCACTGGACGCGGTCAGCGCGCTTGGAGTCGAAGAGACGTTGCACATTCTCTTTGAGTTCATCAACCCCAGCAAAGGTAATTTTTTCTGTGCGGCTCGGATCAATGGCGCGTAACTTGCCGTCCCCAGAACCGACATAGACAATGCCATTGGCATATACAGGCGTGGCGATAATCGAATCCCCGGTTTCGTATTCGCATATTTTTTCGCCTGTGGCGGCTTTCAAGACGTACAACTTTTTGTCGCTGGAGGCGACAAAGAGATATTGGTCGCCGAGGACAGGCGTCGCATAGAGGGTGGGAACGCTTTGTCCGTTCTGAGGGAACAAGACCTTTGGCGCACAGTTAGGGTTGCATGTGGCGAGGTCGAGCGTGTAAATTTTACCGCCGGTCGAACCAAGGTAGAGCGTGTTTTGCGCTAGCAGAGGCTTTGCCCAACCAGCCGATGGAACGGTGGTGCTACAACCTGCCAGGAGCAAGACAAGGACAAGGCCGCCCATAGTAAAAGAGTGTTTCAAATTCATTCGGAAATTTTCATCTTTGATTTTTAATGGTGTCGTTCAATCCGCCAATCAAAAATCTAAATCTAAAATTTTGCAATGTCGTCAAGGCACAGGATCATAGCCGCCGGGATTGAAAGGGTGGCAACGCGCGATGCGCTTCACAGCTAGCCACCCCCCCTTGAAGAAGCCATACTTCACAATTGCCTCATACCCATACTGTGAACAGGATGGCTCGAAGCGGCATGAGGGCGGCAACACTTGCGACAGTGTGAGCTGATATAACCGAATCAGTTTCAGAGCCAACCATGTCATGCGCTTCTATCCTTCAAACCCGCTCGTTGTAATACTTGATCTAATGCGTTGCGCAGCTGCGTGAAAGTTGTTGTGCGACTGGCTTCGCGCGCGATGAGCACAATGTCCCAACCTGGGATGATGGGCGTTGCGCGCACTGCTTCACGTAACCGTCGCTTGAGGCGATTGCGGACAACAGCTTTGCCTAGACGTTTACTGGTAGAATAACCAATACGACTGTGGGGAGAATCATTCGGGGAGGCTCGCAAGACCAACAGAGGCGTCGCCCACGATTGACCTTCACGAAAAACACGCTCGAATGCTTCACGACCTTTCAGCCGATACATGCGAAGTCCAATGGTCGCATAGTCACTTAGGTGTTTGGGCATTGCGGCGTAGCAGCGCCGAGTTTGTTTACCCAACAGTGATGCGGCTAAGTAACTATGCGACCAAGCGACAAGGCGACTCGTTAAGCCGATAATTTTTTACGACCATGCGCCCGTCGCGCCTTGATGACTTTGCGTCCGCCCGGCGTGGACATACGCTTGCGGAAACCATGCACACGCGCACGACGGCGCACACGGGGTTGCCACGTTCGTTTCATGTACCTTTCTTTTCTCCTCAGTAGAATGACGTTTTTTAGCAGAGCGCTAGGCGGTGATTATAATGGCGCGTATTAGATGCGTCAAAAGTTTAGTTGGTTCAATGCCAAGCGAATCCAACCCACATCAAACCAACCATCCATCCAAGCCACAGGGAGTTTGTATGACGAACATCAATTTGAAACAGCTTGCGACGGAGCAAGTGGATAAACGTCTGCGAGATTTAGATACGTGGTCTGCGCTGCAAATTGTCACGGAAATGAATCGCGGCGATGCCTATGTCGTGAAAGTGGTGAAGATGCAGTTACCACACATCGCGCAAGCCATCAATCTCAGCGTCGAGCGATTGTCGCAAGGCGGACGACTGATTTATGTTGGCGCAGGCACCAGCGGACGGCTGGGCGTGCTGGATGCGAGCGAATGTCCGCCGACGTTTGGCGTCTCGCCTAACTTGGTGCGTGGCGTCATCGCGGGCGGTTCACGCGCCTTGGTGCGCTCCAGCGAGGGCGCTGAAGATAATGTCGAAGCAGGTGAACGCGCTTTGCGAAAGTTGCATTTGCGCGCGCACGATGTCGTCGTCGGCATCGCCGCCAGTGGGCGCACGCCTTATGTCGTGGGCGCGATGACGTACGCGCAGCGCGTTGGCGCAGCGCGCATCGCTCTCGTGAATTCGTTGCCCTCGCCTATCGCGGCGCGCGCAGAGATTGTGATTGCGCCTGTGACCGGCGCGGAAATTGTGTCGGGCTCGACGCGCTTGAAAGCAGGCACGGCACAGAAATTGGTGTTGAATATGTTGAGTACGGCGACTTTCGTGCGCTTGGGCAAAGTGTACTGCAATTGGATGGTGTCCGTGCAAGCGAGCAATGAGAAACTGCAAGCACGTGCAACACGCATCGTCTGTGAAGCGACTGGCTTGACCGAAGCGTGCGCGCGACGTGTGTTGAAACAAGCGCACTGGGAAGTGAAAACCGCCATTGTGATGCAGCTCACCGATGTGAATGCAACCGAGGCGCGACGACGTTTGAAGGTGGCGAAGGGCTTTGTGCGTCAAGCGATACGTCAAACGTGATGCATGTCGTGTATCCGCGCATCGTCATCGGCTATTCGCTGTGGATATGTTGATTGGATTGTGGACAAATCGCTAATAACTGTGGAGGATACGCCGTGCAAAAGCATTCGTGTTGTCAGTATTGATTTCGCGCACCAATCAGCCTATGCAGATGGTGTGAGTAAGTTATCAACAATCGTGGATAACGCAATTTCTGAGACGCGACGAGTTTTTGTGCATGCGCCATTTTTTAAGATTGCCCTATTGTGTTACGACGTGAGTCGTGATATGATGCTCGCACATGATACGATTCGATTAAACGATTCTTGCACGTTCATTTCAATCGCATAGCATTCGACGTTGAATCCATCCCCGCAAGGGGATTTTTATTCCTGGCAGCAATGGCGCTGCTAAACGATGATTCGTCGGTCATCGCTCTGCAAACTTGCTTTGGGAGCAATGACGTAGCGCGTCGTCCCAAGCGACGCGTTACGTTGGCGCGCGCATTCGCCTTGCAGAATCCGCATCGCTCGGCGCTGAGTGAGCGAATGTGGCTGCGCCTATTCGCCAAGCTAATTGAGGTAATCTCTGATTTTGGAGTCATTATGACGGTTCCCAATCATGCGCTTACCATGTCCAAAGGGGACTGGGCACAACACGTTTGGAAAGCAGTCTTAGGCGATCTACAAATGCAGATGACCCGTGCAACGTTTGACACCTGGGTTAAGCATACGCAGGTCATTGCGTATGAAGATGGCACCTTCATCATTGGCGTTCCAAACACGTATGCGGTAGAATGGTTGGAGAATCGGTTGCTTGGCGCAATCAAACGCACCGCCTCGACGATCATGCAGCGTTCGGTCGAGTTGCGCTTTGTGGTCAAGCCACCGCATTCATATCAATCGTCGAAAGCGGATATGCCTATGATGTTCAATCAATCTCCTACGCGCGTGGCAGACGATGTCGTATTGACCGCGCCGGTGGTTCCACCTCCCACACTGAATCCCAAATTGACCTTTGACAGTTTCATTGTGGGCAATAGTAATCGGTTGGCGCATGCCGCTGCTTTGGCTGTGGCCAACAACCCCGCCCGCGCATACAACCCGTTGTTCATTTACGGCGGCGTGGGTTTGGGCAAGACCCATTTGTTGCATGCTATCGGTCAACGTTCGCAAACAAAGGGCTTGATAGTGATGTACGTTTCCTCGGAAAAATTCACCAATGATCTCATCAATGCCATTCGCACGCAGACAACCGAAAAGTTTCGCCAGATGTATCGTAGTATTGATATGCTGTTAATTGACGATATCCAATTTATCGCAGGCAAGGAGAGCACCCAAGAAGAATTTTTCCACACGTTCAATGCCTTGCAACAAGCCAACAAGCAAATCGTCATTACGAACGACCGTCCTCCTCGTTCGATTCACACCCTAGAAGATCGGTTACGCTCACGTTTTGAAGGCGGGATGATAGCCGATGTGCAGGCGCCCGATTTTGAGACGCGCATCGCTATTCTGCGTTCAAAGGCGGACAGTCTTTCGATGAGTGTGCCTGCGGATGTGCTAACCCACATCGCGCAACGCGTGCAGAGCAACATCCGCGAACTCGAAGGCGCATTAACGCGCGTGATTGGTCGCGCAGAATTGCTCAATCAGCCATTGACCATTGAGATGGCGGCTTCGGCGCTTGAAGATGTGTTGGCGTATCGCGGCGCCCGCACGCTGGATGACATCATCAGCACTGTCGCCAAGTTTTATCACCTCGACCCTGAACAGCTGCGAGGTCGTGACCGCAGCAAAGAAGTGGCGTATGCTCGTCAGATTGCGATGTATTTGGCGCGCGAAGAAACGGAGTCGTCATTGCCACAAATCGGCGCGTCGCTCGGCGGACGAGACCATACGACGGTGATGTATGGCGTCGAAAAAATTTCTGAACAAATCGAAAGCGACGAGCAATTACGACGTGAAGTGCTGACTGTCAAAGGGATGTTATATGCTGAACGAACTCCGTAACATAACTTCTTATCTATCTCATTTCATTCAAAGTGTGGATAAGTAGGCTATTTTTGTGGAGAAAGAACCTATTTTGGGGATAAGTAAGGCTATTTATCAAAGCCTTAACACAACTTCTAGTATTCATTACAAACTACGCCCCAAGATATAAACATATAATAAGTTCATCAGTTAGATAGATTCGGGTCTTCTGGCTTTGATGTAGAACGCTCGTGGTGAATGGTCACATCCACCACTCTCGCGCAGGATGGATACATCCCGCGCGAGCATTTCACACTACAATTCGGTAGAGCCATAATTTCTTCACTGCACCCTCAAACACAAAAGACCTAGCCAAAGCGCTAGGTCTTTTGTGTTGAGTAACTAACACTTTCGTGTCACGAACCTTGCGAAGGTTGAAGAGCTGCCGCGCAGCTATGTCCCTACCGACCTTCGCATGGTTAAACCCAATAGGACTTACGCTTAGGGTCATTGCGAGGCGTCGTTTGCCGAAGCAATCCCCTATTGGTGCGGGGAGATTGCGTGTCACTCGGCGGCGCGGTACGCGCGTTACAGCAATCCCCCATTGGTGCGGGGAGATTGCTTCGCTCCGCTCGCAATGACGGTCAGAAGCGTAAGTCCTGCCCAAGATATTAGTTACTCAGGTCTTTAGTGTTTGTCGCCTCTATTCTCAAGTGAGCGCGAAAATTTTTGCGCCTACGCTCCCCCTGTGTTATACTGCCCAACATCTATCCTCAGCGTTTTATCGCTAAGAAGGTAAAAGCCCAGTTAAGCATTCTATGGCATTTCGACCCGAAAATCCGCTCATTGTGCAGGGTGATAAGACCGTTTTGCTCGAAGTCAATAACGACTATTACGAGGCGGCGCGCGATGCGCTGGCCCGTTTCGCCGAACTCGAAAAGTCACCCGAACACATTCACACCTATCGTATTACTCCACTCTCTCTCTGGAACGCGGCAGCAGCCGGTGAGACAGCCGAGATCATCATCGGCGCGTTGGTTCAGTATGGCAAATATGATTTGCCAGAGAACGTCCGCATTGACATTCTTGATTACATTTCACGCTATGGTCGCCTCAAACTGATCAAAGGTGACGATGGCTTGCTGTATCTTACATCCTCGGACACCGCGCTCATTGCCGAAATCGCGCATCACAAAAAGATCCAGCCGTTCATCCTCGCGCATACCAATCCCTATACCTTAAAGGTGGATCCCACCCAGCGCGGTCATCTAAAACATGCGCTAGTGCTGATTGGATACCCTGTCGAAGATTTGGCGGGCTACAACGAGGGCGCGCACTTGCCCGTTGCCTTGCGCGAGACGACGAGCGAGGGGGTGCATTTCGCCTTGCGAAAATATCAACGCGCGGCGGTGGACATCTTTCATGCAGGCGGCTCTGCGCGTGGCGGCAGTGGGGTCATCGTGTTGCCGTGCGGCGCGGGCAAAACAGTGGTCGGCTTAGGCACATTGGCAGAATTGCAAACTGCCACGCTCATCCTCACCACTTCTACGGTCGCCGTGCATCAATGGATCAACGAGATTATTGATAAAACGACATTGACGGCGGATGAAGTCGGCGAATATACGGGCGACGTAAAAGAGCTGCGCCCCATTACCGTCAGCACCTATCAACTCATCACCTATCGTCCACGCCGCAGTGACGACTTCCCCCACTTCGCGCTTTTCGACCAACGCGATTGGGGGCTCATTATTTACGACGAAGTTCACCTCTTGCCCGCGCCCGTCTTTCGTGTGACGGCAGAGATTCAGGCGCGGCGTCGCTTGGGGTTGACGGCGACGTTGGTGCGCGAGGATGGCCGTGAGACCGACGTCTTCTCGCTCATTGGTCCCAAGAAATACGACGTGCCGTGGAAAGATTTGGAGAAGCAGGGCTGGATAGCTACGGCTGAATGCCACGAGATTCGCTTGCCCTTGCCCGATTCGGAGCGCATGACGTATGCGGTAGCGGATGAGCGTGACAAGTATCGCGTCGCTGCCGAGAATCCTCACAAGGTGATGGTGTTACGCCAACTGCTCGACAAACATCGTGAAGACAACGTGTTGATCATCGGTCAATATATCGAACAACTCGAAGGCATCGCGCGCGAAACCGGCGCACCCATCATCACAGGCAAGACGCCCACTCGTGAACGCGAGAAATTATACGATGCGTTTCGCAATGGCGAACAACGCTTACTTATTGTTTCCAAAGTCGCCAACTTTGCGATTGACCTACCGGACGCCAATATCGCCATCCAAGTCTCTGGCACGTTCGGCTCGCGGCAAGAAGAAGCTCAACGCTTAGGACGGATCTTACGTCCGAAGCGCAACGGCTTGCTCGCGCATTTCTATTCAATTGTCACGCGCGACACCCGCGATCAGGAATTTGCCGCCAAACGGCAACTTTTCCTCACCGAACAAGGCTACCACTACGATATCCTCTACGACCACGAAGTCGCCGCCTTCGAGCCCGCCGTGCTCGCGGGCGTGTTCACCGAAGGCAAGCCCGGTTTGCTGCCCGCAATCGCCGTGAAAAACGACTCTTGAAATGGAATGGTCAGTTTGATGACCCGACCTCGTATTTTTCCCTCGCTGAAAGAATCAGAGGTCATGCGCCTCTGTCCCAACTCCACCTTTGTTGCAGCAACGCGGCTGTATCAAAGCGGCGCTATCCTGAACCGCACGGTTGTCATGCAGGAGGCGACCTTGCTCGCCACTGTGCGCGATGACCTGCAGCTCTACGAGCTCAAGCTGCAACATAGCGCCGGCGATGAATTTGTGGCGCACTGTGATTGTGGGCGTGGCGGCTTGTGTGTCCATGCCTGCGCCTTGCTCCTCACTTGGGCAAAAGAAAGCTATACCTTCGCAGCCTCATCCCCCTTAAGGGACATACCCACACCGTCGGCTTATGTAGCATCGCTCGCCCCCACCCCAGCAGCGCCGCCTAATCCATGGCACGAACATTTGAAATGGCATACCGTCAGCCAATTGCGCGCCATCGCCAAGCGTCACCAATTCAAATTAAAAGGCAATGATCGCGCAGGGTTCCTGGCGCAAATCGCAGGATTACTTTCCGACCCTGAAACCCATCGTCGCGCCCTCAAGCAATTGAGTGAAACAGAGCGCGCCGTGTTACACATAATGTTCATTCTCAGCGATGGCCAACCCGATGTGCGTGCCTCCGATTTGCCACAAGCGTTAGGGCGCGCCCAAGACGCAGAAGCGCTCTTACTCGAACTAGGCGAATGGGGTCTGGTCGTCAGTGACGCCTCGCAAGGGAACCGCTTCACGCCCTACACGCTCGCGCCTCACGTTTCAGCAGCGCTGATCTCGGCGGCCACCATCCGTGTGGCGGTTCAAGCAGTCAATCACACCTCAGACTTACGCGAAGCCACTCCACCCTTTGACGCGCATCATCCCGTGTCCTTCGTTGCCGAGCCAGCATTCACACCCACCGAGCCGCGCACACAGCACGACACTACCTTGTGGGATATCGAGCCACGTTTACGCGCCAAAGACCTCGCGCCGCACATGCTACGCGTGATAGAACCCACACACGCGCTACCCGAAATTGTCTGGCTAGCGCGCCACTTGAAACTCAGGCTGCGTCCACACCCTATCGAATCCAAACAAACATTGGACGCCTTACGCCACTGGCCCCTTGTCACAAGCGAGCTGGTGAATTTGCAGCTGAGACCTGGTTGGTTGCATCGCGTGGA
>CAZDYP010000150.1:0-6699 GCA_964509505.1 uncultured Anaerolineae bacterium
AACGCGCGCTGCTGCGCATCTGCCTCGCGGCACTCTGGACACAACGCCTCATCGCTCATCGCAGTAAATGGCGCGCAACAGCGCGCGCAAGCCATCTGATGCTCCTCATACCTTATCGGCGTCACGACAGCCCTACGCGGCGGCGCAACCACACTCACGGCGCTGATAATTGTGCCTGTTGCGTTGAATTTCAGTCGTTTGAAAAACTCTCGGCGGGACAGTTGGTTCATGGGCGCGCTCCTTGCGGGGGGAGACAGCTGCCCGCCCCACCCCAACCGCTATTCGCTATTTGCCATCTGCAATCTGCCATTATGCCTTCACCACCTTCACCAACGAATCGTAGAATACCGCGCTCCCACCGTACGAATCCACCAGCGTCGTGTTCTTCAAGTAGGGGTCAACGCGCATTGCGGCGTTGGCGTGGATGCCGCGCACGCGGCGCGGGTCGCCCCTCACCAGCTGCCCATCAATCGTGAAGTCCATGCTGCCATACGCGAAGTGTCCGTGACCGAGCGAGAATGCGACAACGCCGGGACGAATACCTTGAATCACTTTGACTTTGCCGACGATGGGCACCTTCGTTCCGTTCTTCAAATCCCATTCGCCATTCGGATTCGTCGCGGAGATAACGCGCACTTTGTCGCCATTGGCGAACCCGCGCTTCTTAGCGTCCTGCGCGTTCATCAACACGAAGTTCTCCGGATACAGCGCGAGCAGCCAGTAGTTCGTCGCCGTGCGGCTCTTGGTCATGGCGATCTCACGGTACGTAATCAGTTTCAAGTCATAGCCATCTTTTTCGTCAGGCAACTCCTGCCCAAGCACATCGCGCGCGGGCGGGATGTAGGCGGCGTAACCGACGATAGGCTTGCCTGTCATCGCGTGCTTCAACTTCGCCGTCTTCTCTTGATACATGTTGACGAGCTTGCCGTACTTGTTTGCCACCTTCTGCCCATCGTAAATTTTCGCGTAATCTTGGAAGCGCCCACCGCGATTTAGCACGAACACGACTTTGCGCCAGTGCTTCTCGCCGACGATGCTCTGCCAGCGTTCCGCGTCAAAGATGGACTTCGGCAGATGCTTGCGCGCCTCCATGAAAATTTTCACTTCGCTATCGTCGGCTTCAGGCACGCCATCGCTGCCATCGTTCTTCTCACCAAATGCGAGATTGGCAACCATCCGCAGATAAAGGTCGTCCATGTGCGTCAGCGATTTGCCTTCGCCAAAACCGTTCGGCCCGAAGTTCGGCAAGTTCAATTTCTCTGCGACGCCCAGAATCAGCGCTTCCAAACTAATCGGCATCTCGCGCCCATACACCTTCACCATCGCGACGAGCGGCGCAATGGTTGGCTGGCGCACGGGCTGTTGCTTCACCGTCATGTTCGGATGCGAACCCGCAAACTCCCAGCGTTCCAAGTTCGTCAGGTCGGGGAAGATGTAGTCGGCATACATCGAGGTTTCGCCTACTACAATGTCACAGGCGATGACGAGCGGAATCTTGTTCGGGTCGCTGAGGATGTCAATATTCGTATTACCGGCCGGCAGCGCATACACGGGCGAACCCATGTAGATGAACAGCGCTTTGATTGGATAGGGGTACGCGTCGCCCATCGAAGGAATCAATTCCTGATAGATGTCCGACGCAAGCGGATACCAATTGCGCTTGGCAGGATAGCCGCTAAAGATCGTCGTCTCTTCGTACTTCACGTCATGACGAATGATGCTGATGCCGAAGGGGTTGTGTTTGTTTGGCGTGAGCTTGCTCAGGTTGAAGGGGCCATCCGCTTTGCCGCCGCTCGCATCATACGTCGAGACGCGCACGAAGCCGCCCCTCCAATCATAGTTGCCGATGAGCAAGTTGAGGTTGTTCCATGCCAGCACATTGTAGAAGCCATTGGTGTGTTGTGACACACCGCGATGGATGTCGGCGCACGCCTTCTTACCATGCGACACGAACTCCAGCGCTACTTCTTCGAGGTCGCGCGCGTTCGCGCCGCCAATCTCTGCCCACTCCGCAAACGACTTTGCCTGCGCTGATTCGCTCAAAATCTTGAAGCTGCTCTTGACCTTGAAGTTACCGATGGTCGTATCCACGACGAGGTCGCCCGTGACGGCGTTCTTGTCGTCGTTGGGATCAAAGGCGACGGGCTTGCCATCTTTCAAAACCACCAGCGGATCAAACGTGAACTCGGTGGTGTTCACTTTCCATACGTCAATCTCTTTGCCATCTTTGTCTTTGCCCTTGCCTTTCACCGCCAGATTGATTTCCGAGGCGCGCAAGAACACCGTCGGCGCACCGGTGCTATCCAACTTCACGAGCCACGTCGCGTTGCTCCATGACGATTCGCCCGCCGCCGTCGCGCCCGCTTTGTTCGCCGCGCGCAAGAATTTCTCGTCGTACTTCTTGTTGTCAATCACATAGCGAATGAGGCCGAGCGCAATCGCGCCTTCGCTGCCCGGCTTATTCGGCATCCACTTCCAAGCCTTTGACGCAGTCTTCGAGAGGCGTGGGTCAATCACGGCATACTTCAAACGCCCGCTCACCAGCCCTTCGGTGATGCGCGGCGTACGGTTCGTGGGGCCGTAGTTGCCCTCGAATGGCGATGCGCCGACGAAGATGACAAACTCACTGTTCTCGACATCGGCTTGCCAGTAAAACTTCTCGCCGCCCGTGAAGCTGCCAGCGCTGAACTGCTCGCTCATCGCCTTGCCACTGAAATAGAGCGAGCCTTGGCAGACCGTCGTGTGTCCATGCGTGTTCGTTGTGCCAAATGCATCGCGCGCAAAGCGATTGATGAAGTCGCTACGCCCACCCTTGAGGCGTCCCCACATGAACGTCAGTTGATTGTTCTTCGGACCGAGGTCAGGATGGTCGGGGTCAATCAACACGCCCAAGTTGTCCTTGAACTTTTCCTTGAAGCCGGCAATGAGCGACTGCTTCTTCTCAGCATCCTTCTCCGCCCAAATTTTCTTCACCTCGGCGCCCATCGCGGCCGCCACTTTCGGGTCTGTGAGTGCGTAGAGTTCGCGCAAGCCCGCGACGACGCGGTTCTCTTCGCCTGCGACTTTCTCGAAGAGCTTGCCGCCCTCAACGATTTCGGCGATGGCTTTGTCGAAGTCTATCACCGTCCATTTGTTCTCGCCGCGCTTCCCTGCGCGCTTCAGCACTTGGACGAGCCGATAGGGGTCGTAGGTGGATTGGATGCCTGCTTGTCCCTTCGGACAAATTGCGCCGTCCACCGTCGCCGCTTCGGTCACGGGCGTCTTGTACGGCAGATGGGGATTGAGTGTGAACGGGTTGTATGGACTGCCGTCAATCTTTGAGATAACGCCGTTGATCAGTTTGACCTTGATGCCACAGTTCGTGTTACATTGTTGGCAGACACTGTAGATGATGTTTGCGGGATTCGCCAACGGATAGTTCGGCTCAACTACTGCCGCTTCCGCTGCGCGCTCCGTGATGAAGTCCCACGCGAGATTTACCTGCGAGGCAAGCGCTGCCGAGCCGCCAAGCAAGGCAGCCGTCTTGATGAAGTCGCGCCGCGTGAGATGCTTTGTTTCTTTCGTTTCAATTTCACTTTCGATGATGATTTGATCCGTCATAGTTTCATCTCCTAAGCTGTTCTCACCACAATCCTCTTTCGAGGCTCGCGTTGCAGCGCTACGCATGAGCCACCCGTGGCGCATCCTGCGTAGGCAGCGATGGCGCTACGGTTTCCATAGGCTTCGCCGGAGGCGCGATTGGCAGAAGGTGATAGCCGATGAGAAATGCCAACACACCGACCGAGATAATCCAGATTTGCAGTAACCACTCGGTCAAGGTTGGGAAGTAATCGAAGCTCAAACCTGGCCCCGTGAACGCCGCTGCCAAGTTCTCGAACTCTGACACAGCCAGTCCGGGGATGACGATGTTGAGACGGACGGTGAAGAACGTGACCGCGATCAGCGCGCTTGCTATGCCAACCCACAGCGGGGACTGACGGAACGCCAGCAGCAGCACCGCAGGTACGACGATACCTAGCGCGACATGCACCCCCCAGAAGACCCACCAGTAAGGCCCGAACAACACGAGTCGTAGGCTCGCCGCGTGTGCGGGCAGCGCCGCGTAGAGGCCAATCGAATACTCTGCCCATTCGAGCAACACGTCAAAGACGAGCAAGCCCAACACGATTTGCCCGAGGAGCAACACCGTCCCTTTGTGCTCATCACTATCGCGATTCGGACCGAAGATGAGCGTGACGAAGGTAAGCAACGCGCCGCCGCTCAACAGGGCACCGACGAGGAACATGATGGGGGTGAGTCCCGTGTTCCAATAGGGCCGCGCGCCGACCACGCCGAACAACGCGCCGACGCCGCCATGAAATGCGATTGCGAGCGGCACGCCTAGCGAGCCTAGCGCGCGCAGCGCCCACTTATCACGCGCGAGCGATTTGTCCGAGACAGCGTTCGCGCCGAAGGTTAGTACGCGCGAGAGTTTGCCGACGAAATCGGTGCGGGCGCTCCACGCGACGAAATCGGCGCGCAGCGCAAACCACAGCTCGCTGAGCAGTAACATGAAGTAGGCGCTGTAGAGCCAGATCATCCAACCCATCATCGAGGTGAAATTAGTATGGGTCACCATGCGCCAGGCGCGCAATGGGTGTCCAAGATCGAGCCAGATGCTGAACATTGAAACGCCGAGTGAGCAAATTGCCGTGAAGAGCGCGAGCTTACCAATTTTCTCCAGCTTCTTCACATCGAACACATAGACCAACGCCGAGATGAGGAACGCGCCTGCGGAGACGCCGACCAGATAGATGTATGCGCCCACCCACAAGCCCCATGGCACGTAGCTGCCATAGGCGGCATTCACATGGCCATAAGCAATGCGGTCATACAAGCCGTAACTGCCGACGACGAACCCGACGATTGCCACCAGCCACAGTAATTTCTCGAAGAATTTCATAGTCACTCCTTTGGGAAAATCCCAACTCCTCAATTCCAACTACCAACCTGTGCTTGCCTTTTGGAGTTTGGGTTTTGGGATTTTTAGGTGAGGTAATAGACCTTCGGCTCCGTGCCCATCTCTTCTTTGAGGCGCATCACGTTGGGCGAGGCGATGAGCTCGGACACGAGCGCGTCGGGGTCGTTGGCATCGCCGAAATACGTCGCGCGCCCGATGCACGTCGTCGCGCACATCGGCAACATACCCGCATTCAAGCGATGCGAGCAGAACTGGCACTTGCGCGCATTGCCGATAGGCGAGTCGCCTTCGGCACGGTTCCACGTTTCGCCATACTCGTAAGCGGGCAACTTCTCGTAAGTCATCGCCTTCTGTTGTCCCAGCAGCGCAGGCATCGAGACGTTTACACTGTCGAGATAGTGCCGCCCCGCGTCAAACGTGCGCGCCGAATAGGGGCAGGCGACGATGCAATAGCGACAGCCGATGCACTCTTCGTAGTTGATGGCGATGATGCCATCGGGACGCTTATAGGTTGCATTGACGGGACAGACGGGAACACACGGGGGATTGTCGCACTGCATACATGGACGGGGGAGAAAGCGGCGGGTCACGTTGGGGTACGCGCCGATTTCCTCGTCCATCACGGGGCGATAGACGACGCCGGGCGGCAGTTTGTTTTCGACCACGCAACCGATGGTGCAAGCGGAACAACCAATGCACTTTCGCAAATCAATCACCATCACCCAGCGTCGTTGTTCAATAGGTTTTTGCATCGCACGTCGCAGCTCCTCTTGCATCCGCATGAGTGGGTCTTGTTTTTCACTGACGAGAGCGGTTGCCGTGTTAGACGTGCGCGTGAGTTCTTCCGACATCACTGGCATAACAGACCTCCTGAGAGATACCAACTCACAGCGGCTCAATTAAACTTGGGAGTAGTATGGCAAATTTGCGAGGGTTATACAGGAGTCAAATGTCCCAACTTTAATGGGACAAGTATCACTTTAACCGCGCCATTTTGAGGTGTACGCTACATTCAAAGAAGGGAGTAACTAATCAGATGCTGCATTTGCGAACAAATGGCGTAACCCATGCAGCTGCGCTATGATATTGCAATAGCGATTGGCGTCTGTCACGCTTGCGGCATTGGGATTTGCATTGAGCATGGTGTAAAATCGCGCGAATCTGGAGTGCTATTTCTCTGCACAGGCAATTCGTGTCGCTCGCAAATGGCAGAAGGATTGGCGCGCGCTTATGCAGGGGATGATTGAGATGTGTAAGCTGCGCCGCTAGCTGACCTTGGCGTGGTCGTGATGGTGTGCGGTGACGTGGAGGAACGCCGCCCTCTGTTGCCCGTTCAGCATACACGCTTGCATTGGTCATTGCCCGCTCCCGCCAAAGCAGCAGGCGCCGACGAGCAAATCAGCAGTATCTTTCGCGCCGTGCGCAGCGACGTTCAGGAGGCGCGTGCGCGACAGGACTTGCGCGTTGCATTGCGCAAGAAGCGTTGGCAATCGTCATCGGTCCTCTCAGCGAAGCGCCTGTGCTGATAGCGTTGGTGTACGTTGCGTTATGGATTAAACGCGCATGGTTTGGGGTTACGTTGTTACAGGCATGACTCTCTGTATCCTCCATAGCGCTGTTCTCCCAACGAGTGAAACAAAATGCGCTGACGACACCTCAGGGTATCGTCAGCGCGTGGCTGTATGGTCTATTCAGTTATTTGCCGTTCTTGGTGACAATCTTGATGGGCTTCGGGTTCA
>CAZDYP010000150.1:6799-13970 GCA_964509505.1 uncultured Anaerolineae bacterium
GGTCTATTCAGTTATTTGCCGTTCTTGGTGACAATCTTGATGGGCTTCGGGTTCACCTCCTCGGCTTTGGACACCGTCAACACGAGGACGCCATGCTCAACCTCCGCCTTCGCCTTGTCAGGTTTGTCCTGTGGGGCGCACTAGCATTACAGGCACGGGCGCTTGGCGCACGACTTTCTGGGCGACGCTGCCAAAGATAAGGCGACTTAGCCCAGATAAGCCATGCGTCGTCATGGCGATCAAGTCAATGTTCTCGTCCTCAACCGTATCCACGATTTCTTGCGCAGGCTCGCCAAAACGTACGAGCGTCGAGACGGTATAGCCATCCGCTTCAAGCAACAAAGCTTCTGTCTCCAATTCGCGCTTGATATTCGCCATCGTGCTTTCGAGCTCTTGGCTGGCATAGACGGGATGCTGCGCCAAAATTGCATCGCGCTCGGTCTCGTACATCGAAACGCCAATCTCACTCACGCGTGGTGGATGCGCGGTCGCGCCGATGGGGGCGTGAGCTGCTTGCATTAGCATGAGCTCGTGCGTCGCAGGCGACAGAAACTTTCGCACGTGGGTCAAGATTTGGCGGCTGAATTCGGAGCCGTCAAGTGGAATCAAAACTCGGTGTTTCATATTGACCTCCTCTGATCAGACCCTTGGTGTAGGGCAAGTTTGCAACTTGCCTCTAAAGACAAGTCGCAACCCTCTCGTTAGAACGACTGGGCTTACTTGTCCTCCCTGCTCAAAGGTCTTGCTCTGGTTACAGTATCGCATGGGGCGAGACGTTTGACATTGGTCAAGTGTCCCAAAAATCAGGTGACATTCGCCCCTGTTTATTTGTCTCAGTGCGTGCTATGGTGTTGCCAGGGTGAAGCTGTCAGGCTTCTGACGAAGTTTTAAAAAATTAGGGATCTCCTGACTTCAGTGCGGAATGTTCGCGCGGGACTCCCGTTGGTCGCAGCTCCCACGCGCGTTCTATACCAAAGTCAGAAGAGCCCACATTAGGCGTATGAGCATAGGTGTAGGGCAAGTTGCAAACTTGCCCTACAGCGGCCGTGACGGAATTAATTTTTTGACTTCACCAAGAAATCTGACAGCCGACTCGAACACCGAGCTTTCAAGGAGGCTTAGATGATCACAGCTGTGACAGTCGCGCCACAGGCGACACCGGAATTGAAAACGCCGACGAAGGATTTGCCCAGCAAAACGAAATGGGTCTATCTCACATCCGAGGGCAACGCCCAGATGCGCGACTTGCTCGGCGGCAAGGGCGCAGGGCTCGCGGAGATGATGCGGATTGGTTTGCCGGTGCCGCCGGGTTTCAGCTTGACGACGCAAGCGTGCAACGACTACTCGTCGTCAGGACAGATGCCTGTAGGCGCATGGGAGCAAGTGGACGACGCATTGCGTGAGGTGGAGAGGCAAGCGGGGCGCACGTTCGGCGATGTGAACAAGCCGCTGCTGGTGTCCGTACGGTCGGGCGCGAAGTTCTCGATGCCCGGTATGATGGACACGGTGCTCAACATCGGCTTGAACGATGAGACGCTCAACGGGTTGATCGCCATGAGCGGCAATGAGCGTTTCGCGTACGACGCCTATCGCCGCTTGGTGCAGATGTTTGGCAAGGTCGTGTTAGGCGTCGAAGCGCGCAAGTTTGAAGATGTGCTCAATGCGTACAAGGCGAAGCGCCACACGCGCGCCGATACGGATTTGACGACCGATGATTTGAAAGCCATCGTCGCCGAGTTCAAAACCATCGTGCAACAAGAAGCAGGCGAACCATTCCCGCAAGACGTGATGAAGCAGTTACGCATGGCGATTCTCGCGGTGTTCCGTTCGTGGAATGGGCGCCGCGCGGTGGATTATCGCAATGCCATGAACATTCCGCACGATTTGGGCACCGCCGCGAATGTGGTGATGATGGTCTTTGGCAACATGGGCAACACCTCGGCGAGCGGCGTCGCGTTCACACGGAATCCTGCGACGGGCGAGAACGCAATCTATGGCGAGTATCTGGTCAACGCGCAAGGTGAAGACGTGGTCGCGGGCATTCGCACGCCGCAACCCATTGCGCAGCTGAAAGAGGAGATGCCTGGAGCGTATGCGGAGTTCGAGCGCATCTGCCGCAAACTCGAACGACATTACCAAGATGTGCAAGATGTCGAGTTCACCATCGAACAAGGCAAACTGTGGATGTTGCAAACACGCACGGGCAAACGCACGGCGCAAGCGGCGGTGAAGATTGCGGTTGACTTCGTTGCAGAAGGCATCATCACGAAAGAGGTGGCGGTGTCGCGCGTGACGCCGACGCAAGTGGACATGCTCTTGCATCCGCGCTTTGACGACGAGGACAAAAAGCGCGCAAAGCAAGAGGGGCGCTTCGTCGCCAAAGGCTTGAACGCTTCGCCGGGCGCAGCCGTTGGCATTGCGGTGTTCGATGCGGACACGGCAGCCGAATGGGGCGCAGCAGGCAAGGCGGTGATTCTGGTACGTCCTGAAACGACGCCCGACGATGTGCATGGCATGTTGAAGGCGAAGGGCATCCTCACACAACATGGCGGCGCAACCTCTCATGCGGCGGTGGTTGCGCGCGGCATTGGCTTGCCATGTGTGTCGGGGTGTGAGGACATCCAGGTTGACCTTGAGGCGCAGCAGTTCACCGTGGGCAGTCTGGTCGTCAAGCAAGGCGCTATGCTCTCGATTGATGGCACGAGTGGTGAAGTGTTACTCGGCGAGTTGCCGATGAAGGCGCCGCGGTTCGAAGAGCAAACCGATTTGGTGGAGTTGCTGAAGTGGGCAGATGGGATTCGCAAGCTAGGTGTGTGGGCGAATGCGGATTATCCGCGTGACGCGGAACGGGCGGTACAGTTCGGCGCGGAGGGTGTGGGTTTGTGTCGCACGGAGCACATGTTTTTCGAGACGGACCGTTTGCCCATCGTGCGCGAGATGATCTTGGCGCCGACGAAGACAGAACGACAAGCGGCGCTCGATCGCTTGTTGCCGATTCAACGCGCGGACTTCAAAGGTATCTTGAAGGCGCTGGCAGGCAAGCCCGTCATCATTCGCTTGATTGATCCGCCACTGCATGAGTTCTTGCCGTCGCACGATGAGTTGTTGGCGGAGGTCGTCGAGTTGCGCGTGCGACGCGACAAGCCGACGATGCTCGCGCAAAAAGAAGCGATGTTGAAAGTAGTCGAAGGGATGCGCGAGATGAACCCCATGTTGGGTTTGCGCGGCGTGCGACTGGGCATCATTTGGCCCGAAATCAATCGCATGCAAGTGCGCGCTATCTTCGAGGCGGCGTGCGAGTTACAAGCGGAAGGCTTCACTGTGTATCCCGAAGTGATGATTCCATTGACGACGTTTGTGAACGAATTGAAGGTGATGCGTGAGTTGCTCGAGGAGGAAGCGCAGAAGGTGATGACTGAAAAGCAGATGCAGGTCGCCTACAAGTTCGGCACGATGATCGAGATTCCACGCGCGGCATTGACGGCGCATCAGATTGCAGCGCACGCGCAGTTCTTCTCGTTTGGGACGAATGACCTGACGCAGACGACGCTTGGCATCTCGCGCGATGACGCCGAGGGCAAGTTCTTGTTGACGTACGTTGAGAAAGGCTTGATCGCGGCGAATCCATTCCAACAACTCGATGTCGAGGGGGTGGGACAGCTCATCAGGATGGCGGTTGAGAAAGGGCGCGCCGTGAACTTGACACTTGAAGTTGGCATCTGTGGCGAGCATGGCGGCGATCCATCGTCCATCGCGTTTTGCCATCAAGTGGGTTTGAACTACGTTTCGTGTTCGCCGTTCCGTGTGCCGATTGCGCGTCTCGCCGCGGCGCAAGCGGCGTTGGGCGAATCGTTCCGCGATGTGTGAATGGCGACGCTCATGTTCAGAAATCGTGCGTGGCGGAACACGCTGAGGCGGCGGCGTTCTCGATGGTGTTGGTCGCGCCGCCTGCGCGTGACCAACAAGGTCGAGCGCGCGCGCTCCGCGCAAACGCATGTGTTCTTGACAGGAGCGAATGGCGAAGGGCAAAGGGCGGATGGCAGATGGCGGATGGCTATCTGCCATTCGCTATTTGCTACACTGTTGTAACCTTTCGGGACGCCATTCGTATAACCTGATAGAAACCAATCAGAGGGAGTGGCTGCTGATTGGAGTGAGGAGAGACTTATGTTTAGCGCAGCGACCACCCTAGCGCTGGCGACTGTCTGCGAGACAAAGTTTTCGCCGCCAACGCGCTATGGTAAGTTGCCCTCAGCGGAGGGTGAAGACTTCTATGCGTTCTTGTGCGCGCATGAATATCCCGCATGGTTCTGTGAACAGTTGAAAGACATGAGCGGCTCGCCGCGCGCTATCAAAGAATGTTTGTTGAAGTTGTATGCGGGCGATTTGATTTTCAAGGCGCATCCCGAATGGAGCCACGAGCATCGGCGGCAGGTCGGGCAGCAGCTGCTGATCCGCTTAGCCGAAGATTTGTTGCTGCTGTGGGGCGAAGAGCCAGACGCCGCACTAAAGCAGCGGCTGGCGGAACCGAGGGCGAATCTGCTGTATAGTTTGCAGTCTGATGGGTATCGCGTCGCAGGCGGGAAGTTGGTTGGATAGTCGCTCAGGCAACACACAGGCTACGAAAAAATTCGTCCACGACGCACACGGAATTACACGAAATGGAGGATACCATGAAGCGGTTAGATAGTTCGTTACTGTGGGGCTTGTTGTTGGTGGGAGGAGGCGTATTGTTGCTGTTACAAAACCTCGGCTGGTTGGGTCAGTCTGCCGTGTCAGTGGTGTGGGCTACGCTTTTTCTGGCGGCGGGTGCGGTGTTTCTGGTCGCATTGGCAAATGACCGTCGCCTCTGGTGGGCAGGCATTCCAGGCTTCGGCTTGGTGGGGTTGGGTATGGCTGCATTCCTCGGCAGGTTGTTTCCCGTAGGGATGCGCAGCATCACGGGTGCGTTGTTTCTTGGCGGCTTGGGCTGCGGCTTCTGGGTGATCTACTTCTTGCGCCGTGAGCAGTGGTGGGCCATTATCCCTGGCGGCGTGTTTTTCACGTTGGCATTGCAGGCCGCGTTGCCAAGCGTTCTGCGCGGACGCGAAAGCGGTGTGCTCTTTTTCGTCGGCTTGGCTGCGACATTCTTCTTGGTTTATCTGTTGCCGACGCCACGTGGACGGATGACATGGGCGCTCATTCCTGCATTAGCTTTGCTGGCGTTGGCGGCGTTCACGATGCCTGGCTTGCAGTATATAGCGCTGTTCGGTTGGCCTGTTGCGTTGATTGGCTTCGGCGCTTATCTGCTGTATCGTGCGTTGCGCCGACCCGCGGCGAGCGGCAACTTGCCGTCGCCGCCATCGTCATCAGGCGATGAGAGACCGATGAGATTGGGAGGTTGAGCATGGAACACGTTAGGCCGCACTGGAGCTGGCTTAGCCCCGTCAGTTTGAGCGGCTTGGGCATATTGTTCCTGTTGAACAACTTGGGCTTCTTGAACTGGAACATTTGGCAAATGCTCTTCATGCTCTGGCCCGTGTGATTGGTGGACAAAACTCAGGCGGTAAGCCTTGGTGGGGTTGGGGTGATCGGCGCGACAACGTGTGGTCGTTGCAGCTCAATCGCACGGCGCCGCTCCGTTTGAAGGTGAGCACCGGGGTCGGTACGTCAACCATCAACTTAGAGTCGCTGCATGTGACGAGTTTGGATGTCAATGTGGGTGTGGGGTGCACGATGTTGACCTTACCCGAGCATGGGCAACTGTCGGCGCAGATTGATGGCGGCGTGGGTGAGACCGAGGTCACGATTCCTGCGAGCATGGCGGCAAAGATTCGCGTGCGCGCGGGGTTGGGGAATATGCAAATCGGCAGTCGCTATCAACGGCAGGGCGACTATTACCTCTCGCCCAACTATGATACGGCGACGAATCGGGTGGAGCTAACGGTGAATGGCGGGATCGGCAGCATCACGATTCGCTAGGTCAGGGAGAGAAAAACACGGATGGACCGAATGGACGGATCAAATCCGCATATTCGGTGCATCCGTGTTTTCTTTCGCGCGGTGGCGGGGCGCGCCGGTGATCAAAGATGCGCTGCCGAGATGGTCGCCGTGCAGGAGTCTATTGTCACCCCAACAATACAGCCCTGTAACTGCTATCTACAGGGAAAATCGGGTTTGCGGATGATTATCAGTAGGCGTTTGTTTCTTCTTTGAAAGATTCGCTCTAATCATGATCCAGATGCTATCTGGATCATACTTTTCGAGGTTATATTCAGTCAGATCTAACTCGTGAATTTTCATCCTTGATACTAAACTCGAAAGCACTTGCCAGTATCCTTGGACAACACCAACATTGAATCCTTCCTCAGGAGTATTTTGATGGTTAATCACATCTACTTGAGCTATGTTAGCTTGGTCTAGCAAAGCATTGATGAAATCCATGATGAATAGCTGTTCTTTAGTTTTATCATTAGGTTTCATAGGCATTCTCACTTGTTGAGATTGTCAAGCAATCGTTGGAGATCATATACTTGTACCTGCCAATTATCGATTTCGTGTTGTAGATGCCTCAGTCGCGCGTCCGCAGCTCGTTGGTTAATAATTGGATCGTCAGATACAGGGTCAAAGCCAATACGCTTATCAATTTTTTCTTGGTGTTCGGCAATTCTTTTTTGCAATGAACGGATTGATTTTTCGATTTCGTTTCGAGAGCGCTCGGAACCACCGCTATTGCCTTTCGCCATCAAGACATTGTTGAGCTTGCCTGTTTCCACGATGGCATTGGAAGCTTGGATTGCACCATGACCTGCGAGGGCGACGCTTCCTGCTATGGCTGGCGCACCTGCTAAACAGCCGACTCCTGTGCCACACGCAGCAACCCCACCGCCTCCCATGGTGATGGCCCCTGCCATTTCTGCGGCTGAGGCAACGGCCGACCAGATATTGCCTGCTAAACGTCCAACCAACATCGCATCAGATTCATCAGACTTAACCGCTAAAGCATCAGCCGCCCCGACATAGCCATAGCCATTCGGTATGGGGCTCGCATTGTAAACCACTTGTGCCAGAAATCCACCAGCAAAGTCTCGTAAAGTGCCACACCATGGGCAATGCCCACTCGGATCCGTGTACTTCAGCGGATTGTTGAACGTGTACGCATACCGATTCAGCGCCTGCGGCTTGCCCGCGC
>CAZDYP010000151.1:0-13766 GCA_964509505.1 uncultured Anaerolineae bacterium
CATAGGTGATGACTGTGCCCATATACACCATATTGCGGCGGTCGCCTAAGGGTAGATTTTCGCCTATGAAGGTGCGTGTCTCTTTTTCGATGGGTTCGGATTCGCCCGTCAGCGTGGCTTCTTGCACCCGCAGGTTCACACTCTCCAAGATGCGCCCATCGGCTGGGACGAGATTGCCCGCTTCGAGCAGCACCACGTCGCCGACGACCAGCTCGCGCGCCGATTTCTCGACGAGGTGCCCGCCGCGCCGCACCTTGACGGTTGGCACTGCTAGTTTTTTCAGCGCGGCAATCGCTTTTTCAGCGCGATATTCTTGTGTGAAGCCAAGCAACGCATTGAGGACGACAATGGCGAGGATGGCGACGGCGTCTTTGATGTCGCCCAAAATGATAGAGACGCCGGCGGCAATGATCAAGATGACGACCATCGTCGCCGTGAGCTGCTCCCACAGAATGCGCCACGGACTCTTCAGCCCGCGTTCAATCAGCTCGTTGGGGCCATGCGCTGCGAGACGGCGCGCCGCCTCCGCCGCATTCAAACCGTGTGTGGCATTGCTGTTGAGTTGTTGCAACACCGTTGCAGTGTCCAATTGATACCAGTTGCTCATCGGGTTGACCTATGCATGTCTGAAGATTTATTGTGGGGAAGATTACCTGCCTTAGTATCACACAGTCACGCACATTAGACAAGTGACAAACGTCCTTCTGAAGTGAGTATGAATGACCTACCCTTATGGCGCATAAGGGGGTATAATCCGTGCGCGGTGTGGCGTAAATTGGATGAGGGTTAAGGAATTAAATGCGGACAAGTTAAAAACTTGTCCTACCCCTGCGTTCCTTTTTGCGCTGCGACATCAATTCAAGGAGAAATCATCATGCGCTTTGACTATTCCGACAAAGTGAAGGATTTACAGAAACGCTTGCAAATGTTCATGGAGGAATACATTTATCCCAATGAACAAACCTACCACGAGCAGGTCAAGCAGTTAGGTTGGCAACCTGTGCCAATCATCGAAGAACTGAAACCCAAAGCCAAAGCGGCCGATTTGTGGAATTTGTTTTTGCCCGAAAGCGAGCTCGGCGCAGGTTTAACGAATCTTGAATACGCGCCGTTGTGTGAAATCATGGGGCGTGTGCCGTGGTCGCCCGAAGTGTTCAACTGTTCCGCGCCCGACACAGGCAACATGGAAGTCTTGGAGCGTTATGGCACAGCCGAGCAGAAAGCGCGCTGGCTCACACCGTTGCTCAACGGCGAGCTTCGCTCGTGCTTTGCGATGACCGAACCCGATGTCGCTTCGTCTGATGCGACGAACATTCAGGCTGCGATCGTGCGCGATGGCGATGAGTACGTCATCAACGGGCGTAAGTGGTGGACTTCAGGGGCGGGCGATCCACGCTGCAAAATTTGCATCTTCATGGGCAAGACGAATCCGTCTGCGCCGCGCCATCAGCAACAGTCTATGATTTTAGTGCCAATGGATACGCCGGGCGTGACGGTGAAGCGCATGTTGACCGTATTCGGTTACGATGAAGCGCCGCACGGTCACGCCGAGACCTTGTTCGAGAACGTGCGTGTGCCTGTGTGGAATATCTTGCTGGGTGAGGGACGCGGCTTTGAGATCGCCCAAGGACGACTGGGACCCGGGCGCATTCACCATTGCATGAGGTTGATTGGCCTCGCCGAGCGCGCGCTGGAGTTGATGTGTCAGCGCGCAAAGAAACGGGTGGCCTTTGGTCGCGCACTCGCGGAGATGGACACGCTGCGCGCCGACCTTGCTAACTCGCGCATCGAGATCGAGCAAGCGCGTTTGCTGGTGTTGAAGGCAGCGTATATGATGGACACGGTCGGCAACAAAGCCGCGCGCTCCGAGATTGCCATGATCAAGGTCGTCGCGCCGAATGTCGCCTTGCGTGTGATTGACCGCGCGATTCAAGCGCACGGCGGCGCGGGCGTGAGCGGCGATTTCCCGTTGGCGGCGGCGTGGGCGAACGCGCGCACGTTGCGCCTCGCTGATGGGCCCGACGAAGTCCATCGGGAGTCAGTGGCGAAGTGGGAGTTGGGAAAATATCGCTGATCGAATCTATCACAGAGACCCAGAGAAGGCAGAAGAAAGAAGCAACAACTCTATGCGCTCTGTGTCTCTGTGGTGTTATGAGGATTGTATGTCAATCGTGACCGAAGTGAGTGAAGGTATTTATCAAGTGCTGATACCCGTGCCGTTTCCGTTGAAGACGGTGAATTGTTACCTGATTCGTGAGGACAATGGTTGGACGTTGCTGGATACGGGGTTGCAAGATGCGCTCGCGCACGAGGCGTGGGAGGCGGCGCTGCGCGAGCTCAATATGTCCGCGCGTGATATCCAGCGCATCTTCTTGACGCACGCGCATCCTGACCATTACGGCTTGGCAGGACATTTTCAACGGCTGAGTGATGCGCCCGTGTATATGCTGGACGAAGAGCTGCGCGTGATTCCATTGGAATGGCAGGCGGATGGCGAGCGGATGCACAAACACGGCGTGTACATGCAGCGGCATGGCGCGCCCACAGAACTCACTCAGCAGATTGTGTTGCGGGAGCTCGACGTATTGCGTATGTTGACGCCGCAGCCCACGACCCTGTTGCCTTTACATGAAGGCGATGTGGTCACGCTAGGGGGACAACGCTATCGCGTCGTATGGACACCTGGCCACGCGGATGGGCATTGTATCTATCATGGCTTGGACAACGGCGTGACGTTTATGGGCGACCACATTCTGATGAAGATCACGCCGAACATTCCGCTGTGGGCTGAGCTCGATCCGAATCCGTTGAAGAACTATCTGGCGTCGTTGACGAAGGTCGAGACGTTGACGCCGCGCCTCGTCTTGCCTGGTCATCGTGCGACGTTCAGTGAATTGCGCGGGCGCATCGCCGAGTTGCGGGCGCATCACGCCGAGCGCGCGCAAGCGTGTTGGGATGCAGCGGGCGAGGGGCGCACGGCGTACGAGATTTGTCTAACGATCTTTCCAGGCGTCAACAAGGTGGACGATCTACGCATGGCGTTAGTCGAGACGCTATCGCATGTGGAGTATTTGGTGAGCGAGCGAAGATTGGCGCGGGAAAATGGCGAGCTGGTGCGCTATGAGCAGGTTAGGGAGGAGCGAGCTTGAAGTCAATGCTCACCGTCTCGTTGCTGCGTTTCCTCGTTTCCCCGTTCTCTCATTTATGCTAAAATCACGTTATATCATCTAACACGAAAGAGATTGATTCCTACATGACCGTCCGCGTTCGTTACGCGCCTAGCCCCACGGGCGCGCCACACATTGGCAACATTCGCACGGCGTTGTTCACGTGGTTGTTCGCGCGCCATCACGGCGGCAAGTTCATTGTGCGCGTCGAAGACACCGACCAGAAGCGCGAAGTGGATAATGGACTTGAGCTGATTCTGGAGTCATTGCGTTGGCTTGGCATTGATTGGGATGAAGGGCCCGATGTCGGTGGTCCTTTTGGACCGTATCGCCAATCAGAGCGGTTGCCCCTCTACCAACAATGGGCGGAGTGGCTGGTGGAGCATGGCCATGCGTATCAATGCTATTGCAGCGCCGAACGCCTAGAGCAAATGCGGCAGGAGCAAGCAGCGCGCAAACAACCGTCTGGCTATGATCGCAAATGCCGCTTCCTGTCCGACGCCGAGCGTAAAGAAAAAGCGCAAGCGGGTATCGTCCCCACCATTCGCCTCGCCGTGCCATTGCTTGGCGCGACGACCTATCACGACCTCATTCACGGCGACATCACCGTTGACAACAAGGGCATTGATGATCAAGTGTTGCTCAAGTCCGACGGCTTTCCGACCTATCATCTCGCCGTCGTCGTGGACGACCACGCAATGCAGATCACGCACATCACGCGCGGCGACGATTGGATTCCATCGGCGCCAAAGCACGTGCTGTTGTATCGCGCGTTTGGCTGGCAGATGCCTGCGTTGGCGCAGCTGCCGATGATCATGGGGCCTGATCGCAAGAAGCTCTCGAAGCGACATGGCTCAACCTCTGTCATCCAGTTCCATGACGAAGGCTATCTGCCTGAAGCGCTGACGAATTTCCTCGCGCGACTGGGTTGGTCGTATGACGATAAGACAGAAATTTTTTCGCGCGATGAACTCATTCGCTATTTTGATTTGAGCAAAGTGCAGCCGTCGCCTGCCGTGTTTGACCACGATAAATTGAACTGGCTCAATGGACATTACCTCCGCGAGCTCGATCCATTGGAATTGGCAAAGCGCATTCGCCCCTTCCTCGACGCAGCGCAACTTGATGTGGATAATGCTGTATTGTTGAAGCTCATACCCCTCGTGCAAATCCGCATCAAGACGTTGCAGGAAGCAGTCACGCTGACCGATTTCTTCTTCACCGAGTTGGTGCATCCAACGCGCGAGCAGCTCTTGGGCAAAGCCTTTGCTGCTGAACCTGAGCAAGCCCGCGCTGCATTGCAAGCGACGAGCGAGATGCTCAAAACCCTTGCGCCTTTCGATGCGCCTACTATCGAGACAACTTTGCGGACTAAGAGCGACGAGCTCGGTTTGAAAGCAGGCCACTATTTTACATTGTTGCGCGAAGCCATTACCGCGAAATCTGTCACGCTGCCGCTCTTCGATACGATGGCGATTCTTGGCAAAGAGCGCACATTGGCAAGATTGACGCACGCACTGAAGGTTCTCAGAGAATAAGGAGGTTTTTATGAGTGTCATGTTAGTCCCCCCCATCACCCAACCACCCACCATCGTCTATCCTGAATCGAATGGTAAGCCTATGGCAGAGACAGATACCCACAAGGCAATCCCTCTGCGTCGGTTGCGCCCGCTGTGTTCGTCGTCTTTGGCGCGCCAAACCACGAGCGTCGCCCTAGCGCCTCTGGCAAGAACAACACAAGCCCTCGCCGCCGAAATTGAGCAACTCAAAGCCGAACTTGCGCGACGCAACCCATAATCCGCAATGGGTCAGGCTGACGTGTCATTGCGCTATGCGCAATGCTAAAGCGCCGCTTCGCTGTTTGCAATCTGCAATCTGCAATCTGTAATCTGCAATCAACAATCAACAATCCTCGTAGAGGTGTTCTATGGCAGAACCGCCGTATGGCATTATTGCCAACAATTTCAAAAAAGGTCTCATCGTTCCATTCCTCGGCGCTGGCACATCGTTGAGCGGTCGCCCACAAGGCGCGCAATGGAACCAAGAGGCTACTTTCCTCCCTCTCGGCGGCGAACTTTCCCGCTTCCTCGCCGACGACGTAGGCTATCCCTCGCAAGATAACGCTGAACGCTCTGACCTCTCCAAAGTCGCATCGTATTACACCATTTCGTCTGATCGCATGTCGCTCGTCTCGTTCATTCATGACGTTTTCAATCGCGATTATCAAATCGGCGCAATTCATCGCCTGCTTGCCGATTTGCCGACGCCCACGCTCATCGTCACCACAAACTACGATGATCTGGTCGAGCGCGCATTCAAAGAAAAAGGCAGACCGTTCCATCTGGTTGCCTATCCCACCGATCACAAAGAACTCGCCGCGTCTATCTTGTGGTGGAAGCCCGGCGCGACAGAACCCGAAAACTTTCCGCCCGCCAAGCTGCCGCTCTCGTTGACCGACACCAGCATCATTTACAAAATGCACGGCACCGTAGATCGCATGGTCAGCAAATGGGATGGGTACGTCATCACCGAAGAAGATTATATTGACTTCCTTTCGCGCATGACGGCGCAAACCGCCATCCCCGCGCGCTTCATGTTGGAGTTTCGCAAGCGCCGCTTCTTGTTCTTGGGCTATGGGATGCGCGATTGGAACCTGCGTGTGATGCTTCGCAACATCAAAGGCGGCGGCGGCGTGGATATAGATGCCGATGGTGAGCCCGACGAGGAGCAGGAATCATCAGGCGACAACAGTGCGTGGGCAATTCAATACAAACCTTCAGAACTCGAACAAAAGCTGTGGGGCTCACGCAAGGTCAACATCTACGACGTGGATATTGACACGTTCGTGTCCAAAGTGCGCGCGAGGACGGGACTGTGAACAGTAAGTCAGTAATCAGTCGCCAGTCGTCAGTAATCAGTCGCCAGATTGATGCGTCTGGCTACTGATTACTGACGATTGGGTACTGAATACGAGGACGAATTATGAGCCAGAACTCTCCTATGCCCACCTGTCCGTATGTGGGTTTGCAGCCTTACACGGAAGCGGACCGCGATTATTTTTTCGGGCGTGAAGAAGAAATCGAGACAATTGCGGCGAACCTCATCAGTGCGCCGTTGACGCTCGTCTATGGCGCGAGCGGCGTCGGCAAGAGCTCCGTGTTGATGGCGGGCGTCGTGCCATACCTGCGTCAGATCGGCACAGCCGTCGTCGTCTTTCGCACGTGGCAAGATCAGACCTGCTTCGCCAAACTCAAAAGCGACATCAGCGCAGAGTTGAATCACCGCCGCAAGACGCCGCTTGTGTTCGATGAGTCGCTGCCGCTCGACGATTTTGTGGCGGGAGCAACGGCCGCAGCGCGGCGCAATCTCGTCGTCATCTTCGACCAATTCGAGGAATACTTCCTCTATCATTCGGCTGAAGCATTTGACGAAGAGTTCGCACGCGCCGTCAATCGCCAAGAAATCGAGACGAACTTCCTCATCGCACTGCGCGAAGATGGACTCGCGCAGATGGATCGTTTTCAAGGACGCATCCCCAACTTGATGAGCAACTATCTGCGCCTCGAACACCTGAAACATGCAGGCGCAGTCAACGCCATTCGCAAGCCACTGGAGGTGTATAACGCGAAGCGCCACAGCGAATTACCTGCGCCCATCACCATTGAAGACGCGTTGGTCGAGACGCTCATCGAGCAAGTGTGCATCGGGCAAGTATCCGTAGGCATGAGCGGGCAAGGCAAAACGCAAACGGTGTTGAACAAAGACGAATTGCGCGTCGAATTGCCATTCCTTCAGATGGTGTTGACGAAGTTGTGGCATGAGGAGTTTGGCAAAGGCGCGACGACGGATGGACAAGCACGCAATACGACCTTGCGCCTGGCTACGTTAGAGCGACTCGGCGGCGCGCAAAACATCGTCCGCACCCACTTCGACGATGTGATGGCGCGCTTTGGTGAAACTCAACAAGGCATTTGCTCCGCGTTCTTTAGCCACCTCGTCACCCCGTCAGGCACGAAGATTGCGCAATTGCGCGACGACCTCATTGCATACACCAACAAGCCCGCCGACGAAGTCACGCCCATCTTCAAGGCGTTGACCGAGGCGCGCGTCCTCCGCACGGTTGCGCCGCCGCTGGACCAACCCAACGCCGTGCGCTACGAAATTTTCCATGATGTGCTGGCGCCCGGCATGTTGGATTGGGAACGGCGCTACAACGAGAAACAAGAACAACTCAAAGCGAAACAAGAAGCCGAAGAAGCGTTAGCCCAAGCACAACAGCGCGCGCGCGAACGACGTTTGCGTTATGGGCTTGTCGTCGCGGCGGCGCTGGTGCTGCTCTTCGGCGCAATTACCGCCTATGCTGTGATTCAGCGCAACGACGCGCTGACGCAGCGCCAAATTGGTTTCGCGCGCGAGCTGGCATTCAAGGCGCAGCTCAATTTGTTCGTTGATCCTGAGCGCAGCATTCTCTTGGCATTGGAGTCGCTGCAGCGCGCGTACACCAAAGAAGGTGAAGAAGCGTTGCGTAGCGCCATTGGCAATTCGCTGGTGCGTTTAACCTTGCGCGGGCATGAGGGGCCCGTGCGCAGCGCCGACTTCAGTCCCGATGGCAAATGGATTGTGACCTCCAGCCGAGACAAGACTGTGCGTATTTGGGATGCCAACACTGGACGCCTGCTACGCACATTGACGGGACATCAAGAGATGGTGCGCGGCGCGCACTTCAGCCCGGATGGCAAGCTGATTGGGTCGGCGAGTGACGACCGCACAGCGCGCTTGTGGGATGCGACCACAGGCAATCTCTTGCGCGAATTGAAGGGCCATGAGGGACAAGTGCGCGACCTCGCGTTCAGTCCGGATGGCAAGTTCGTCGTGACGGCGAGTGGAGACAAAACCGCGCGCATTTGGGACGTGGCGACGGGTCGCGAAGTGCGCGTGTTGCGTGGACACGAGGACTTGGTGCGCCAAGCGGTGTACAGCGCCGATGGCAAATTCATCGTGACGGCGAGCAATGATCGCACCGCGCGCATTTGGGAGGCGGCGACGGGCAGAGAAGCGCAAGTCTTCAAGGGACATAACGAGCGCGTGTGGTCTGCGGCTTTCAGCCCCGATGGTAAGTTCATCGCAACTGGCGCGGGCGATCAGCTGATCCGTATTTGGGATGTGCAAACGGGCCTAGAAGAATTTGAATTGCCCGGTCATACGGACACGCCCTACAATGTCGTGTATAGTCGTGACGGCAAACGACTTTTAAGCGCAGGACTCGATCACACCGCGCGCATTTGGGATATGGAATATGGCGTTCAGCAGCTGACGATGTATGGACACGCACGCGAGGTGTGGTATGCGTCGTTCAGTCCTCAGGGTGAGCGCGTAGTGACAGCTAGTGAAGATGGGACCGCGCGTGTGTGGGATGCTGTCGGCGGCTACGAACTGACGGTCCTCAATGCCGACGATAGGCTCAACAACGCGGTGTTCCATCCCGATGGCAAACGCGCCGTGACGGTCGGCGACGATCAAACTGCACAGCTCTGGGATACGACCACCGGCGCGCAACTCAGCGTCTTTCGTGGCCACACCAATACTGTGACGAGCGCGTGGTTCAGTCCCGATGGCAAGCTGTTGGCGACCGCTAGCGCCGATAGGACCGCGCGCCTGTGGGATGTAGAGACAGGTCGCGGAGTGCGTGTTTTGCGTGGACATACGGACGCCGTGCGCTTCGTCGCATTCAGTTCCGACGGCAAGCGGCTTGCCACCGCGAGCGCCGACACCACCGCGCGTATTTGGGACGCAGCGACGGGTCAACTGCTCTACACATTGAGCGCATCGCAGGAACCGTTGAATGCCGTCGTCTTTAGCCACGATAACCAGCGCGTCGTAACGGGCGGCGAGGATCGCATCGCGCGCGTATGGGATGTGACCACTGGACGCATGTTGGTCGAAACGCCTAAACACGATGATTGGATTTTGGGCGTTGCCTTCAACCCCGATGGCAAACAATTTGCGGTGGCAAATTCCGATCAAGCCATTCACATTTGGGATGCGCTGACGGCGCGCGCGGTGATGACGTTGACGGGACACACCAGCGATGTGACGTATGTGGTCTATAGTTCTGATGGCAAGCGGCTGCTCTCGTCCAGCGCCGATTTGTCGGTGCGCGTGTGGGATGCGCTGATGGGCGACGAACTGACCTCGTTGCGCGGTCATACCGAGCGCATTCGCAGCGCGCGCTTCAGCTCCGACAACAGGCAAATCATCACAGCCAGCAACGATGCGACGGCGCGCATGTACTTGACGCAAGTCAATGACTTGATTGAGTTAGCGCGCACGCGCGTCACGCGCCAGCTGACATGCAATGAGAAGCTGAAGTATCTGCATGAGCAGGCGGGGTGTCCGTAGATGAAAAGACCCCGCGGGTTGGGGAAACCCGCGAGGTCTATCCGAGGTCGCAGCGGCATCTCGCTTATCTGTTCATCTGCTGCCTATCAGTTGGTGCTGTATCCTGCTCCGCAAAGTCGGCGGCTATACTTTCATGCTATAATGCCGTCGTGGTTATTTAGAGAGGCGACATGCGATGACTGTCTTGCTACAAAAAGCATTTGAGAGTTTATCTGCCCTAGCTGAATCAGAGCAGGATGCTTTTGCAAATTGGATTCTGGCAGAGCTGGCAGATGAGCAGCATTGGGACAAACAGTTTGCGAGCTCGCTGGATGTGTTGGAACAACTGGCAGAGGAAGCGCGCGTTGAGCACCGGAGCGGCAAAACGCGTGTGCTTGTTCCGGATGAGCTATGCGATCAAGAACTACAGCTGCATGCCGATGAAATCGAGCATTGATGTATGTAAGTGAAGCGACCCATTCGTTCTGCTAATCTGTGTTATGTATGTAGGTTACAGAGCAAGTAGTGGTATAATTCGCTCGAGAGGTGAATCAATGGAAGTTCGTATCGCAGTCTTAGCGGATTATGCGCTTGTAGATAAACGAGACAAGCTCAGTATTTTGGGTATTTTTGGTAGAGTTGTCGGACTAGCCGAACCCATTACCCACCATAACGTCCATCTGGTTTTCAGTTTGAATTTGACACGCTAGAGGTGGGCGATAAGAGTATTAACATCACATTGCAAGATGCCGATGGCAAACTGATTCAGGCTCTCAATGGTCAGATGTTAGTGCAACCATTACCCGACGGAGCACCTACTCTAGTCAGCCAGGTGATTAATTTTGACGCCATCACCTTTCCTCGCTTTGGACGCTACGAATTCAGAATTCAAATAGATGATTATCCCGAAGTATGTATCCCGCTCACTGTGGTTAGAGTTCGCGTAGCCTAATCAAACTACGGTATAATGACAATGGATGCCGGCGAAAAACTTCTAGAGCGGATGCTTCGCAGCAAAGCAGGTTGGCATCCCAAAGACCTCGAAGAGCTTTACACCTCTTTCGGCTTTGAATTTCGCGATAAAGGTGGCCATCGCGTTTACAAACATCCACGTTACCCACCATTGTATGCAACGGTAGCCAGGCACAGAGAATTGCCTGTCGGCTATGTGCAAACAGCCATTAATATTGATTAGGCAATTAAAAGCATTGGAGGAACAGCATGAATGAGCAACACATTCGCGCATTAAGTGAACGCAAATATCTGACTGTTGTGGAATTGCAACCAACCACCACTGGCCGATGGTGCTATGTTGCCTATCATCCAGAGATGCCCAACTGCATGAGCCATGGACAAACGCCTGGAGAAGCGGTCTGCAATTTAGCTGAAGCGCGACAAATGGTCATCGCGCATTTGCTAGAAAACAACCTGCCCGTGCCTGAACCCAAAATCATCGGCGCGCATACAGCTATACAAAAGCCGGTTGAATTTGAATCGGAAGACGTCGCAATCACACCTCCTAGAGTAATCTCTTCAGAAGCCAGTGAATTGCAGCTACAGATAGCATAACTTTGCGATTTGGTGTTAGAAAGACATAGCGCCACGCTGCTGAATCGTGGCGCTATGTTTTGTAGAGCAAGTTTCTAACTTGCTCAACTTTGTATCACCTCATTCATCTCCGCTTCAACGCATGTTCCATCGCCCACACACTCAACGGGCGCATGTAGAGGGTTGGTCGGAAGTTGTTGTCAATGTCATACGCTTCAGGCGTGCGGAACCAATAGCCGCGCTGATACGTGACGTTATAGACGCCGTGCGCCGTCGCCCACGCTTCCTCTTTCAAGCCACGATGCAGCATGAACGCCGCGAGCGCATAGTTCGTGCCAGTCCACACCTCTTGCGATTGCTCCGATGATGTATCCACGGCGCCATCGGGGCGCATCCCATTCACAGCGCCCATGTCGCCATCGCCAAACTTTTTTACGTTGTAGGCGAACACCGTCTTGAGCGCAGAGCGAATGTGAGCATCAGGCGCGATGGGCGCGAGTCCCGTCGCATCCGCGTACCATTGCCCCGCAAGCTGATCCGCCATGATGCTGTCCGAGTGCGCGCCGCCGCTCGCATCATAAAGATAAAGCGCAAATTGTCACTTTGCGCTGCATCACATCAAGGGCGGAAGCCACTCCCTGTGCGCCTCGAGGAGTTCATCCACCAGCGCTACAATCTGGTCGAGCGACAACTCTGCCGCCGTGTGGGGGTCGAGCATTGCCGCATGATAAACATGCTCGCGCTTGTGCGTCAGCGCCGCTTCGACCGTGAGGGCTTGCGCATTAATGTTCGTCTGCATCAGCGCGGCAAGCTGCGGCGGCAATGCGCCGACCCTCTGCGGCTGTAACCCCTTGTCGTTTACTAGACATGGCACCTCGACACAACAGTTCGCAGGCAAATTGTCTATTAAATTCTGATTGCTGACGTTGCCGTAAATGATACACGGCGCGCCCGTCTCGATGCTGTGAATGATGAATGAGCCATACTCGTGGCTGCGCTTCACCTCGACTGTGCCATTGCCTTCCAGATAGACGCGCAACTTTTGCCAATCGGCAATTTGCTTTTCGCAGCGGCGAATGTATTCGTCCAGTGGGATGTTGAACTGTTCGATCAATTCGGGCCGGTCACGCTTGATGTACCATGGCACATACTCGGCGAAATGTTCGGAAGACTCGGTGACAAAGTAGCCAAAGTGTTGAAACACATCGTAACGCACACGGTTCCAGTCAGGCACGCGCCCTTCGACAATGACCTGACGAAGGCACGGATACAAGTCCTCGCCGTTGCGATGCGCGAACTTCAAGTAGAATGCCATGTGATTGATGCCCGCACTGAGATAATCAATTTCGTCATAAGGCACGCCAATGTCGCGCGCGAGCTGTCTCGCTGTGCCTTGCACCGAATGGCACAAGCCCACCGTATTGATTTTGCTCGCGCGACTAATTGCCCAGCAGTTCATTGCCATTGGATTGACGTATTGCAAAAGCAGCGCATTGGGACACAGCTCCTCCATGTCACGACAAAGGTCGAGCAACACGGGAATCGTCCGTAAACCGCGCATAATGCCGCCGATGCCAAGCGTGTCGGCAATCGTTTGGCGCAAGCCATACTTTTTAGGAATTTCAAAATCAATCACCGTGCCGGGTTTATAGCCTGCGACTTGAATCATCGTGATCACGTAGTCTGCCTCATCGAGCGCCTCGCGGCGATTGAGCGTCGCCGTGAGCGTTGGCTTGGCGTTCAACGCTTCCGCAACTTTGTGTGCAACGATTTCCGAAGTTCGCAGACGTTCCGCGTCAATGTCCATCAAGGTAATGTGCGATTGGGCGAGCTCAGGGAAGCTGAGAATGTCACCTATCAAGGTTTTGGCGAAGACCGTCGAGCCTGCGCCAATGAAAGCAATTTTAGGCATAGAACCTCTTTTTAGTCGCCACGCAGTACTTTTTACTGCCTACTTTCCTTCCGCCCACGGCGTTGTTAGATGTTTCGTCTCGTTCAAACGCACGAGCTTCGGCGCAAGCTCAAATACCACTTCACTCACTGAGCCATTGTCCACGCGATACTTCGGCCATTGTGTCACATCAGGCTCAAGCCACATTCCCAACGCCACCATCGTGAAGACGCCGTGCGATACGAGCAATACAGAATCGTCATGTGTCTGCCCGATGTCCGCCAGCGCCATCAGCGCGCGCATCAGAAACTCCGAAACTTTTTCGCCGTTGGGGAATGTGATGTCCTTCATGCCGCTCAAGCCACGTTCCGCGCCTGCTTGTTCTGCGAAGTATTGCCATAGCTCGCGCTCGCCACGTCCTTCGAGCGCGCCCAAGTTCAGCTCACGCAGGTCGTCACGCTTGCGCATCGCCACACCAAGTTGTCGCGCAAGCGCTTCGCCTGTTTGCACTGCGCGCAGCAGCGTGCTGGTGTAAATACACTCGACAGGCGGCAACGTCGCCACGTATTGGGCGGTCAATGCGGCTTGTCGCAAACCCAACGCGCTCAACGCATCATCCGACCAGCCACGCATCACGCCGGTTGCATTCGAGTCGGTGCTGCCGTGTCGCACAAATAAAATGCGTTTCATGCGGCACCCTCGTTCTCCCCTCTCCTGCCAAGCGAGAGGCTGGGGGGGAGCTCACGATAGAGCACCGCACTCGTCGGGCATACATCCACACA
>CAZDYP010000152.1:0-4638 GCA_964509505.1 uncultured Anaerolineae bacterium
CGTTGCAAACAGGCTCGCCATTGTTCTTCGGGCGCAGCGATGTCATCGCGTTCATTCAAGAGAACCTCGCCGCCGCGCATCGCAATAACCTCGTGTTGATCGGACAGCGGCGCACGGGCAAGACCTCGTTGCTCAAGCAATTGCCTTCACGTTTGGGCGACAATTATCTGTCGGTGTATCTCGACGGGCAGAGCCTCGCGCTCGACCCCGGCTTGCCGAACTTCTTCTACAGTCTGGCAACCGAAATTGCCTTCGCGTTGGACGACAAAGGCTTGGCGATTGAGCCGCCCGATTTGAGCGACTTCACCAATAGCCCCACCTCATCATTCGAGCGCAAATTCTTGGCGACAGTGCGCGCGGCGATTGGCGAGCGGCATTTATTGTTGTTGCTCGACGAGTTCGAGGAATTGGAAGCATCAGTGCGACGCGGTAATCTCGAACCATCGGTGTTTGCGTTTTTGCGCCATCTGATTCAGCATCAACAAAACTTGAGTGTCATCTTCTGCGGCACGCATCGCATGGAAGAGCTCGCCGCCGATTATTGGAGCGTGCTGTTCAACATCAGTTTGTATAAGCACGTCGCCTTTCTCGGCAATGATGAGGCGTTGCGGTTAATTCAAGAACCTGTCGGCGCGTACAACATGCGCTACGACGATTTGGCGTTGGACAAGATGTGGCGCGTGACGGCAGGGCATCCGTACTTCTTGCAGTTGTTGTGTCACAGCCTCGTCAATCAACACAACAAGACGCAACGCAACTACGTGACCGTCGGGGATGTGAACGCGGCGCTGGATGAGATTCTCGCGTCGGGCGAGGCGCACTTCGTTTATCTGTGGACGGAATCCACGCGCGACGAGCGATTGGTGTTGACGGCGCTCAGTCGCATGATGCCATTGACGGGACAAGCAACGCCCGTGCAAGTCACCGATTATCTCAACGAGCGCGGCAGAATTTCGTCGCCGCGCAAAACCCGCAAGCGGCGAAGGCGCCTGTGGCGAGCGGTCCCGTCACGGGCAGAAAACTGGGCGCTTATGAAGTACTCGAACCATTGGGGCATGGCGGCATGGCTGAAGTCTATAAGGGACGACACCCGCGCCTCGACCGCACGGTCGCCATCAAAATTTTGCCAACACGCCTCGCTATCGAAGAGGATTTTCGCCAGCGCTTCGAGCGCGAAGCCCGCGCCATCGCCGCGCTCAAGCATCCGAACATCGTGCAAGTGTTTGACTTCGGCGACGCCGACGGCACATATTACATGGTGATGGAATACATCGCGGGCAAAGATTTGTCTCAGCACATGCAAGCGACAGGCGCAATGCCATTGACGCAAGTCCTGCCCATCATGCGCGACATCGCCTCTGCGCTCGACTACGCGCATGGGCAAGGACTGGTGCATCGGGACATCAAGCCGTCCAACGTCATGCTCGAAAATGATGTAAGGCAAATTGGTAATTTGCCCTACCTGCGCGCGGTGTTGATGGACTTCGGCATCGCCAAAATTCTCGGCGGCAACCTGGGCGACACGAAAAGCGGGATGATGATGGGCACGCTCGATTACATGTCGCCCGAACAGATTCGCTCGGCGGGCGAGGTGGATCGGCGCGCCGACATCTACGCGCTTGGCATAATGGCGTATCAGATGGTGACGGGGCAGTTGCCGTTCAAAGCGAATGACTTGGGTGGACTTATCATGGCGCACTTGCAACAAGCCGCGCCTGATCCGCGCTCGCTCGCGCCATCGTTGTCGGAACATGCGGCTGAGGCGATCTTGCGCGCGTTGGCGAAAGACCCGAGGGAGCGGTTTGTGAGTGCGGGGGAGTTTGTGGGGGCGATGGGGTGATCAGATGGTTCTGACTCGCTTGCTTCGATCCTTCGCGCCGCGCACGTACACGATACCTTGTCGTTGCAGCGCTTCCTCTACCAGTTGCTCAATCAAACGACGGTCACTCGTGTTGATGACGGCTTGCTCATGCGCTTCTTGTAGCACGGGCGGATAGGGCGGATACGCGCCGCTGCGCTGGCATTGGTCATAGACTACCGCATGAACGAGGTTGAGCAACGTCTCATCGCCCATCACCCATTGGGGCGCTTCGATGCGCGCGATTTCGCCGCCGACGTTGAGATAGAAAAATTGGATGCGCTGTTCCTTGCCGTAGCCTTCGAGAATCTGCGACGAGCTCTCGAAGATGTCGGAGCGCTCGCCTGCCTCTAAGAAATCGAACGCTTGATAGTCGTACACGGGTATTAGATCCGCGGATTGTTGTTGATGGAGGGGCGCGCATTCGCAATGTCCGCAGTGGATTGGATTGCCTTCGCACACAAACGAGCGCAACGAGTTCACGACATCATGGCTGGCGGGTTTGCTGATGTAGCTGGCAATGGGAATGCCTGCGCGTTGAAACTCGCGCAAGAGGCGCACGTAATCCCATACGAATTTGTCGCGCGCTTCTTTCGGCTGTCCCTGAATCGTCCACAAAATCAGCGTGCCATCGGACAACGCGACGACAGGCTTTGTTTGCGCCGAGGCCATCTCCCACAAGGCGCGCAATTCGGCAGTCGCCATTTTCGCGCCGAGCAATGCGCCTTCAATCGGAATGGTTTGTTGCGTGGTCGCGTCCGATGCAACGAAGTAGAGGTCAGCCTCCTCGTAATACAGCGCCGCCTGCGTCGTCAACGTGGCGAAGGGACGCGCGCCATAGCCCAACACAACCCGCCCTGTGTTGATGACGTAGAACTGCGCTGGGCTGTGGCGGTCGGGCGCGACGTTGGAGCCGTCGGCAGACGCAACGACGAAATCGGCAGGCAATGGCGGCGCAGCTGTGGCGTTGCCGAGCGCGCTAATTGGATCGGCGACGAGCCAGGGGATGCGCTCCTTGCCCGCTTTGCGTTGCGCCAATTTTTCGCGCAGCTGGTTAGGGTTAATGCTGAACAACAACCGTTGCGCGAGCTCGATGCGCTGTTGATATTTGGCGCTGGTGACAGTGGCAGAAAGTTTTTCGATGTCGGGAGCGATGTGTGAGAGGTCGAGAGGCATGGGCAATTGCGCGAAATCAAAAATTATTCTTCGAGGCGGTAGTCGGGGGCGAGGATTTCAATGACGGTTGACAGATGACGATTGAGCAAGCGCGAGCGCACCCGCGGCTCTAATTCTTCAATGGGCAGATTGCTCGTCACCACCGTTGGCAAGGCGCGCTCAGTACGATGATTCAAAATAAGATAGAGCTGCTCGTCAGCCCATGGTGTATCGGAGTGCGCGCCCCAATCGTCGAGAATCAAGACTGGAAAACTTTTGATGGTTTGCAGGCGCGTCTCGAAATCAGGGTCGTGGGTCTTGCGCATGTTCGTACTGAAGCCTGCGCGCAAAAAGTTGAGCAGCTCAGGCACATTGAGGAATAACACCGGTTGGCGGCGCGCAATGAGCGCATTCGCAAGCGCGGCGGCGAGATGCGTCTTGCCGACGCCAGGTTGCCCTAGCAAAATCAACCAGCCGTTAGGCGATTGCGCGAACCGTGTAGTCGCCTCATGAGCCTGTCTGACCTCAGGATAGCCCGGCCTGGGCTGAAAGGTCTTGAGGGTGTGATGCAGCAATTCGCCGCGCAGCGACGAATACTGTTCGAGGAACGGCCACAGAGCGCTTGCGCGCCGCGCCGCCGCTTTGCCGCAGGCACATTCGCGCGTGACGACGCGCCGCGCATCTGTTTGCTGATAGATGAAGCCCACGCCCTTGCACCGCGCGCACACAACACCGGCGCCCTCACACCGCGCGCACCCTGCCTGGTCGCCGCCGCATTCAGGACACGCGACGACGTCAGCTCGCTCGCTCGGCGCGGGCTTTCTGGCGCTCTTTGAGCTTTTGGTCCCAGTACTCTTCGTAGTCTTTGATTTGCTTGCGCTTATTGGAGCGAAGTCGCTCGCTTTGCGAAGTCCCACGTTTGCCCTCACCTTTTGCTGTTCCTGGTTTCGGCTTGCCCACGTTCTTCAAACACGCCACGACGTAACGTAAGTTGCGCTTGTTCATGGTCGCCGCAGCCTCGAAGGCTTCGTGCCATAACTCCATGTCTGGATAATCGGTGACGAGTGATTTTAACTGCTCACCGACTTTTTCTGTCAAGCCACCAATCTCTTGTTCATATAACTTCGAGACTTCAGCCAGCACAGGATTGTCTGTGCCGACGGGCGCGCGCGTCACTACAGGCGCTTCACTCGCTACGGTTATGGCTTCCATAGGCGTGGCTTCTTTCGGTGCGGGCGGCAACGCCTTGATGACAAGCGACTCAAGATAGTTTGGCGTGAGTGGAATCTGTGAATCTTTCGCCTCGTGCAGCGCCGCCAATAACAAGCTGATGTTGCTGTATCCTGCGTTGAAAATTTCTGCGAGTTGCAACATCAGTTCATCGTCTTGCGGCGCATCGGGCGCTAAGCTCGTGTATGCGACGATGAACTCGTCGAAGTGTTTGCGCTGCTCTGTATCCCATTGCTCTTTGAGTCCTCGAAAGGCGCGCGCAGCGCTCTGTTGCGCTTGCTCCCTTTCTTCGAAACCCTGCACGAGCTCATAGATGGCTTCGGAGACCAGCTCGCTCATATTGTTGAACTGGCCTGGTATCAGCCGTTGCGCTTCCTCTTTCAGCTTCTTATCAA
>CAZDYP010000152.1:4738-9273 GCA_964509505.1 uncultured Anaerolineae bacterium
AGCGTAGCGCCCGCTCGTCGCCAACGCGCCGCGTCAATTTGATGTCGTCGAGATGTTCCATCAAACCGAGCGCATACTTGCGGCTGGCGTTGAACATATCGCGCACTTGCGCGACGGTGATCGTGCCATGTTGTTGCAAATGCGTCTTCACGCGCTCGACCATTTCTCGATACACCTCTGCCTCATAGACGACGCTCTCGCTCAACTTCATGATGCGCCCTTGCTCGATGAGCGCATTCAGCACATCCGCGCCAACCAGCGCCGCGCATTCATCATACGAAGGCGGCATGTATTTATCTTTCGTCAGTATTGTCATTAGCTGTTGAATGCGCGCCGTTTGAGTTGGCGTGAACATCACTTGATGTGTCGCCAAGCGCGCCAACGTCGCCGTATCCACAATCAGATTTTCGCGCGCAGCGCGCGCGACGATGACATCAAAGACACGCGCCGACAAACCCAAGCGACTCTTCAACTCTTCACGCGCCATGCCCAGCCGCAAGGGATATTGTTGGTGAAATGCGCTCAACGTCGTGCGTATCTGAGCGAGCAGTGTGCGCCAACCAGCCGCGCTCATCACGATTGATTCATCGAGGGCCGCCGCTTGTTCGTTGCCCAATAGCTCTTGCAGCGCAGCTTCTGCTACGTCACGCGCCAAGTTACTCTGTTGCGCCAGCTCGTCGCGGGCGATGGGTTCGAGGCGCATTAGCGCTTCCAGCAAAATGTCTGCGGGCGAGCCGTGCAGCAAGCGTTCCAAGTGCGCGATGACTTCGGGCTTGAAGCGGCGGTGGCGCTGCGCTGGATGCGCGTCCACGATGAGTCCGCCGCCGACGGTGAGGCTCGGTGAAGGTTGACGCACGATGAAGCGGTCATGCTTCACCACCGCTGCAGGATGCGCCAATACCAATTGCGCCCACCCTTCTTGTCCTGCTTTCAATTCATCCTCGCCCAACAACCGCGTACGCGCCAACGTCTGAAAGGAGCCGCTAAAAAATTCGAGCTCCATGTCGTGCGTCAATGGTTGTGGCGCATCGGGCAACCAGCGCAAGCGCACGTCAATCAATTCAGTTGGCGTGATAGTCTGAGGCGCAGCGACGACATCGCCGCGCTTCAATTGGTCCGGGCTCAGGCCACTCAAGTTGATGGCGAGGCGCCGCCCCGGCGACGCGACCTCCACTTTTGCTTTGTGGCTTTGCAGGCCACGAATGCGCGCGGTCAAGCCTGTTGGTTGAATCACCACCTCTTGCCCAACGCTGAACGAGCCATCGAGCAACGTGCCGGTGACGACGGTACCGAAGCCCGTCATCGTGAACACGCGATCAATGGGCAAGCGTGGCTTGCCCCAATCGCGTCTTGGCGCGGTGTGCGCGAGCAAATCGTCCAGCGCCTTTTTGAGCGCGTCGAGTCCTTGTCGTTTGCGCGCGGAGACAGGGACGATGTGCGCGCCCGCGAGTGTCGTCGTCGCCAGTATGTTGCGAATGTCGTCGCTCACCAGCTCTAGCCATTCCTTGTCTGCGATCACATCGCTTTTGGTGAGCGCGACGACGGCAGACTTCACCTGCAACAGGTCGAGGATGGCGATGTGTTCGCGCGTCTGCGGCATGAGGCCCTCATCGGCGGCGACGACGAGCAGCGCCGCATCAATGCCGCCAACGCCCGCCAGCATGTTCTTGATGAAACTCTCGTGACCTGGCACGTCCACGATGCTGACGACTTCGCCACTGGGCAAGGTAAGCCATGCGAACCCAAGGTCAATCGTCATCTCGCGTTCTTTTTCTTCTTTGAGGCGATCAGGGTCAATGCCTGTCAACGCTTTCACGAGCGTGGACTTACCATGATCTACGTGCCCGGCCGTGCCAACTACGCGCAATCCCTTCCTCCAGATGTCAGTAGCCAGTAGCTAGCATGCGAATCTTTCTGGCTATTGGCTACTGGTCTTGGCTATGGATGACTGAGTGCTGATGACTGATTGTTTCTTCCCTACCACGCTCGCTTCGAGCTCTTGATAGGTGCGTTCCAGTTCCATGATGTGTCGTTTGGTTTGCGCCGCCCAAGATTCGCGCAACGCCGCCCACCGATCCGTGTGTTCGGTGTCCTCGCGTTCCAATGTTTCGAGACGAGCGCTGATCGTATCGGTCAGTTCACGCTGTTGCTTGCGATACAGTTCGAACACCGTTAGGTGATGCTCCCAGTTGCGTTCATATTCGGAGCGCCATTGCGCCAACGTCTCGCGCAAACGCTCTTCATTCAATTCGAGCAGATGGGCGATTCTCGCTTGCTCGCCGCGAATATCGTCTTCGAGCCCTTCGTAATGCGCCAGCACCCGCTTCGCATGGTCGTAGATTTCGGCGATCGGCGGTAGCGCCCGCAGGGTGTCGTCCACTTGCTTGCGATGGGCGCTCATGTCCTGTGCCAATTGCGTGAGCTGTTGTTGTTGATGGGCTTCGGCGCGCCGAATCAGTTCAAGCATGGTTTCATGCCCAACTTTGATGCGTTCCTCGATGAGTTTGAGCTCGGCGATTTGCTTGGTGACGCGTTCGCTCCATTCTTCCAAATAGGGGAAGCGCGCGGCGTGTTCGGCGAGTGAAGCGGCGAGTTGCTCAAGCCGCGCATGCACAGGTTGGAACTGTTCGTTCAAACGACGATCTTCGGCGGTGAGCGTCTCGACGCGACGCGCGAGCTCGTTCAACAGATCGAGCTTCAGCGAGAACTCTTGCATGGCTCGCCAGTCGCGCTCGCGGTCGGTCAAATAGGTTTGTGCGCTTTGCTCGACGCGGCGCGTCAATTCAGGCAAGGCTTCGAGCTTCAAGTAGATATCTTGAATAGCGCGACTGTCGCGCTCGCGGTCAGCCAAATAGGTTTGCGCGTTTTGCTCGATGCGGCGCAGCAGTTCGGGCAAGGCATCTGTTTTGGCGGTCAGCTCTTGAATGGCGCGCGCGTTGCGTTCGTGGTCAGTCAAACGCAACTGCGTTGTTTGTGTGATGGCTTCGCGCAAAAGGTGTTCGAACTTAGGCACTAAGGCATTCGCTTCGGCGCGCGTTTGCTCGATGTTCCTGTCGAGGAGGTCGAGCCGATACAAGTCGGTGCGCGTTTCCTTGAGGCGTTGTTCGAGCTCTTGCAAGCGTTGGCTTTGGTTAGCCGTGATTTGTCGTTGCTCAACCAGCAGCCGTTGCAGCTCGGCAATGATTGTTTTATTTTTGCGTTGTTCTTCGTCCAACCAGCGCATGGTCTGCGCGACTTGGGATAAATCGAGAGTGTGCATGGCGTTAGTAATGGTGAATTGATAATTGGAGATTGGGCATTAGATGTTGGGGATGAGCTAGTAGAGATTGAGAAGTGGTTATGCCTACACTTTGAGTTGAATCATCGCCACTGTCCAATTACCAATGCCGAACACGGCTGCGTCGCATTGAAAACCGAAAGTGGTAGTTACTCAGTAGTGAATGATAACTGGGATGCCGATTTCCGCCCACTCGTAGATCAGCTTGGCGGCAGCGGTGTCGAGGATGACACAGCCATAGGAAACGCGGCGACCAAGATAGCCAGCCCACAGCGTTTGCCCGTTACGAAGAATGGGCAGCGCGTGAATGCCGTTCTCCGACGCACCCGCCCAATAGATGCCCATCCAATAGGGCATCCACAGGCGCCAATGGCTCGAATAAGCCATCGGAATTTTGTCGAGGATCTGATAGCGGCCGGGTTGTGTGGGACGCGCAGGTTCCCCCGTCGAGGTCTTGAATTCATAGATCAACTTCTTGCCTTCATACGCGCGGAAGCGTTGCGTGGTCAGATTGACATCAATCCACTTTTCGCCATTCTGACCGGGCGGCGGCGGCGCCAGCGCCAGTTTAACGGCTGCCAACTCGGTGCGTGCTTCAATGTTCGTCGCATCGAGATTGACGGCCGCTTGAAAGAGTTTGAGAGCGCCTTCCAGATCTTTTTGTTGCTTCAACGCCAAGCCTTGATTGTAATACGCGCGGAAGAGCAACTCCGGTGTGTTCAGATAACCGGCGTCAATGCGCGCAACTTTCGTGAACCCTTGAATCGCGCCCGCCCAATCGCCCCGTTCAAATTTTTGATGCGCGGCTAAATAGTTCGCCAGCGCATCGTATTCCGCTTGCGCCAACGGTTCGGCGGGCATCACTTCCAACGCTTGCTCAAGTGCTGTGAGCGCAGCGGGTAAGTCGCCCGTGTCAATCAAGACAGTAGCATGATTGAAGTAGGCAGACATCAGCTTGCGTCGCAATTCACTGTTGTCAGGTTGAAAAGCGAGCGCTTGCGCGACGCGCGGAATCACTTGCTCCCAATCGCTTTTTGCCCACAACCCATCCACTTCGTGCAAAAGTTTTTCTGCGCGTTCTGCATACGTCGGCGTGGGTTGCAACGGAGAAGCCAGCTTGGGCGCGGGCTGCGCGGGCAGTGTCGTGGGGGATGGCTTGGCGATGGCGATGGTCTCAGGTGTTGGGAGCGGCCGCTCTACGATGACCACTTGATACGCCAACCACCCCAACGCTGCCAGCGCGCCAACCAACATCCCC
>CAZDYP010000152.1:9373-13692 GCA_964509505.1 uncultured Anaerolineae bacterium
TTGCGGATTCGCGGTTGATTCGGGGCGCGCGATGAACGGCGCGAGTTCAGCAGGCAGCTCGGCAGCTGCGCCTAAACGCTTGCGCGCCCAACGAATGCCTTCGTGCGCGGCGCGATGATGTGGATTGAGCGTTAGGACGTGCGCGAGGTGACGCAACGATTCTTGTGGGTCGGGGCATAAGCCCGCCAGCCACAGCCGCGCTTCGACGTGGTTAGGATCAGTTGTGATGGCGCGTCGTAACGCAGCCAACGCCTCGTGACGCTGACCAGCTTTGAGCCACTGTTGCGCGCGCTGCAACTCACTCGTGGCGAGTTGATTCTGAGCAGCCATACCTGTCGCCATCATCACGAAAAATTATAACACCAACAGACATCCCCCGCAATGCGCCTAACCCCGCTTTTGACAAGGGGCAAGCCGTTTTCCTATAATCGCATTGTTTTTCATTCCATTATCCTCATTTTATATGAAGTTTAGAAATTAATTCCGTTACGGCGGATGTAGGGCAAGTTTGCAGCTTGCCCGCGTGAACAAGTTAAAAACTTGTCCTACACCCGCGCTCCATACCCATATTATTTTTTGAAACTTCATATCAAAATCAAAGGAGTTTACGATGCGCGTGAACGAAATAGACACCCCTGCGGTCACGATTGACCTTGACATGGTTGAAGCAAACATCGAACGCTTGCAAGCGTACCTCGACGCACATCACATCGCCAATCGTCCTCACATCAAGACCCACAAACTACCTGAGATTGCGAGAATGCAAATAGCGGCCGGCGCGGTCGGAATCACATGCCAAAAATTGGGTGAGGCGGAAGTGATGGCGCGCGCAGGCATCAAAGATATTTTCTTGCCATACAACCTCATCGGCGCGAGCAAGTTGGAACGTTTGATGCGTCTGGCGAAAGACGTCGCCATGAGTGTGACAGCCGATTCAGAATATACGGTGCGCGGTTTGGCGCAGGCGGCGAAAGAAGCCGGGGTGACGCTCACGGTGCTGGTCGAGTGCGACATGGGCGCGCAGCGGTGCGGCGTGCAATCGCCACAAGACGCTGCCCAGCTGGCGCGTTTGATCGTGGACTCGCCGCCGCTGCGCTTCGGCGGCTTGATGGCGTACCCCAATACCGAGAAGCTTGACCCCTTCATGCGCGAAACCAAAGAGCGCTTGGCGCAGGATGGCATTCCCGTTGAACGGGTGAGCGGCGGCGGCACACCCTACATGTGGGAAGCGCACACGCATCCTGAACTCACCGAGCATCGCGCGGGTGAGTATGTCTATGGCAGCCGCGCGCACATCAAAAGCGGCGTGATGAAAGTGGAGGATTGCGCGATGCGGATTCTCGCTACCGTCGTCAGTCGTCCCACAGCGGATCGTGGCATTCTCGACAGCGGCAGCAAAACCTTGTCGTCTGATGCGCCCGCGTTGGGTGGGCATGGCTTCATTCTCGAATATCCCGAGGCCAACATCTTTCGCTTGTCGGAAGAACACGGTCACGTTGACTTTTCGCAGTGCGCGCACAAGCCCGTCATCGGCGAACGCGTGACGATCATTCCCAATCACCCCTGCGCTGTCACCAATCTGTTCAATCACGTGTATGGGGTGCGGCAAGGCGAGGTGGAGGTCGTGTGGCCCGTCGCGGCGCGCGGCTTAGTCACATAGTCACGTGGTCGTTTAGTCAATGGGGCGCGCCACCACGTGACCACGCGACGAGAGAGGACTAGCTATGTTGATGATTGACGCTCATCTTGATTTGGCGTGGAACGCGCATCAGTGGAATCGGAATCTACTGAACTCGGTTTATACGATTCGCGCGCAAGAAACGAATTTGCCCGAGAAGGGACGCGCGCAAGGCACGGTTGCGTTTCCAGAGATGCGGCGCGGGCGCATCGCTGTCTGTTTTGCGACGCTGATGGCGCGCTCCACAGGGACACCAGTGCATCACATTGATTATGCGTCGCCGACGCAATCGTTTGGCATCGCGCGCGGGCATCTCGCCTACTATCGCGCATTGGAAAGTGAGCGGCACATCCGCATCATCACGAATCGCGCGCAGCTGGAGCAGCACATCGCCGAATGGGAAGCGTGGGATGCAGCGCATACGGAAGACACAGAGCAGACGCCGCCCCTTGGTCTCGTCGTCACAATGGAAAGCGCGGACCCCATTCTGCATCCCGAAGAGGTGGGCGATTGGTTCGAAGCGGGCTTGCGCATCATCGGTCCCGCGCATTACGGTCCTGGACGATACGCAGGCGGCACAGGCACAGAGCTCGGCTTGAGTGAGCTCGGCGTACAGCTGGTGCAAGCGATGGGTCCCGCGGGCTTGATGCTCGACGTGACTCATCTCTCAGACCAATCGTTTTGGCAAACGCTCGAACATTACAAGGGCCCCGCAGTGCTGGCGAGCCACAATAACTGCCGCGCCTTAGCGCCGCATCAACGCCAATTCAGCGACGAGCAACTGCGCGCCATTATCGCGCGCGGCGGCGTCATCGGTGCGGCATTCGACATCTGGATGGTCGTGCCTGATTGGAACCGTGGCAAGACGACGAACAAAGATGCGACAATGGCGATGATCGTGGACCACATTGATCACGTGTGCCAACTTGCAGGCAACAGCCATCATGCAGGTCTTGGTTCCGACCTGGATGGCGGCTATGGGCGGGAGCAAGCGCCGGGTGATTTGGATACCATTGCGGATATGCAGCAAGTGAAAGACCTCTTGGCGAAGCGCGGCTACAAAGACGACGACGTGGCGAACATTATGTATCGAAATTGGGTGCGGCTGCTGCGGAGCGCGTGGCAGGAATGAACAATTAGGATTGACTTGGATTTCATCTACAATTGCCTGGGGAAGATACCTCATCCGATTCCTGCTCGAGACGACAAAACAAAACCTGACAGGTCTCAAAGACCTGTCAGGTTTGCGGTGGTTCTCCTGACCTCGATGTAACAGGCAGCATTCCTGTTCTTTTCTGGGGGATGAAGCGTGGCGAAGACTTCGTCGTGAGTTCAGCCGCATGGGTGCGACCAGCGTTTCCATGTTCACCACAACAGTGAGCCGCAAGCACGTCGAACGTTGGCATCCCGATTGGTTCAAGCCATTGACGGCGGCTGAACAAAATCCGCCTCAAGCGGCTGGAGCCGCAGTGACCACGAAGACTGAACAAGCCAAAGCCTAAGCGCGTCCCGAAATGTTGCGTGCGGCAGTAAGACTCTATCCCTTTCAACGCGCTGTTGAAAGGGATAGAGTTTTTTTGTATGACCAACCATTGACGCTGATTTATGGTAGAATCGTGTTTGTTGAAATTCAACGCAAAGGATGGCTTACGTGTCTGCTAAATATCGTTACGATGATTTGACGTGGCCCGAAATCAAAGACGCCGTGTCGCGCGATGTTGTTGTGCTGATTCCCGTCGGCACGATTGAAGACCATGGGCCCCATCTACCTCTAAACACCGACAACGTGATTGTCGAGGCGGTGTGCTTTGAGACGGCGCGACGCTCGAATGGCGCTGTCTTGTCGTTGCCCGTTGTGCCAGTTGGTCTTGACGAGCACCACATGGATTTTCCCGGCACGGTCAGCGTGGAGATGGAGTTGTTGCTGGCGTACGTGGCGCAATGCGCCATCAGCATCGCGCGGCATGGCTTCCAGCACCTCATGATCGTGAATGGGCATGGGAGCAACGCAAGCGTGTGTGAGCTCGCCGCGCGCAAAGCGGTGTTGGCGACAGGGATGATCGTCGGCGCAATGGCGGGCAACGCCGCCGTGAACGACGCGCTCGTGCATGACGTGATTGAGCAGCAGCGCAAAAGCGCGCATGGCGGTATCGGTCACGCCTGCGAATACGAGACGGCGATGATGCTGCATCTGCGTCCTGACTTAGTGCAGATGAACAAAGCGGTGAAAGAGTTGGGGCAAATGGCGACCAAGTATTTCAACTGGGGCGATCATCCGCAAGCCTCTGCTTACTCATGGATGGATTGGTGGAGTCGCTTCTCGCAAACGGGCGTCGCAGGCGACCCAACCGTTGCGACGGCGGAGTTCGGACGCATCTTGTTCGAGGAAACCTGCAACCGCATGGTGGAACTGTTGCGGGAGTTTCGAGAGATACCTGTGAGGCAGAGGGTGGATCATCATTGAGGTTGGCGGTTGGAAGTTGGAAGTTGGCGCATTGCTCAAATGAAAACTCGTCGCTCATGCGCGGAAGTTGATTCTTTCATTCGTGGTTGTGTCGTAGTGGAATAGCGCTTTTTCTATACCTGAGAGAGTGTTTTGAAATTCAGACCCTAAAGGTTTTTCTGGCGAAGCGGGTTCACC
>CAZDYP010000153.1:0-13437 GCA_964509505.1 uncultured Anaerolineae bacterium
TTAAAAGCCCTTGCGAATGACATTCGCGGCTACCCAGAGCAAAGTCCGCCTACGCAGACTACGAAACATCAGCGTAGGCTGATGGGGCTATGGGTTGCAGCGATTTCTAAGCGCCCAGCCTTGCCACTTTTAAAACACTCTCTCAAGGCATTCCATAGCGCAGCAACCTTCGCGCGGTTAAACTAACAAAGTGTTAGTGACGCAGCGTAGAACCACTTAGCTCTGCTGGTCTCCAAAAACAAAAACCCGTTGCCATCACTCAGACGACAACGGGTTCAATGTTGACCGTAGAATCAAGCGCCCTTGGGCGGCGGTTCAGCTGCGCTGCGCCAACGGCGCGACCTGTTTGCCTGTTGGTCCCACATACGCTGCCAGCGGACGAATGAGGTCATGTTCCATCGCTTGTTCGAGGATGTGTGCGGTGTAACCAGCGACGCGGCTCGCGGCAAACGACGGCGTGAACAAATCGGGCGGCAGCCCTGCCGCGTGCAACACCGCCGCCGAATAGAACTCGACGTTGGTGTACATGCGCGCTGCGCGCGGATTTTCGTGCACGAGTCGCAGCGCCGTCTGCTCGCATTGATAGAACAAATCGAAGCTCGCTTCGTCGCAGACTTCTTTGGCGATGTCGCGCAAAATCTCAGCACGGGGATCTTCGGCGCGATAGACGCGATGTCCGATGCCCATGAGCGGTTTGCCCTGCGCGATGCGCGCCCGCATCCAAGCTTCGGCTTTGTCTATCGAGCCGATTTCGTTGATCATGTCCAACACCAACGCGGGCGCGCCGCCGTGCAACGGGCCCTTCAAAGCGGCGATGCCCGCGCTCACCCCAGAGTAGAGGTCCGAGTCTGTCGAGGCGACGATGCGCGCGGTAAACGTCGAGGCATTGAAGCTGTGGTCGGCCAGCATGATGAAGTACGCGCCCAAACAACGCGCGGCAACGGCGCTCGGCTCTTTGCCTGTCAGCATGTAGATGTAATTGCCCGTATGACTCAAATCGGCGCGTGGTTGGAGCGGCAGCAAGCCTTGACGATTGCGATGAAACGTGGCGAGAATGGTCGCCGCTTTCGACGTGACGCTGATGGCTTGGTCGAGCGTCGGCGCCCATTGCTTGTCCTCGATGCCAAGCATGGAAACGCACGTGCGCAGCACATCCATTGGCGCGGCGTCTTTGGGTACCTGACGCAAAAAGTCCATCACCATGTCGGGCAAGTGGCGCGTTGCCACCAGTTTCGCTTTCAGCTCTTGTAACTGCGCCTGCGTTGGCAGCTCACCGTTCCACAACAAACATGCGACTTCTTCAAACGTCGTGTGCTTAACAAGGTCGTGAATATCATAACCGCGATAGACTAAACGACCCTCTTGCCCATACACTTCACTGATGGCCGTTTGACCTGCGACCACCCCTCTCAATCCTTTGACGGTATTCGACATGTAATGCCTCCGATGATGATAATGACTATTGGGAATTAGATGTTGGACGTTGGATATTCGACATTAGAGATTGGATATTTGGAGGTTGAATATCCAATTTCTAATATCTAATATCTACGATGATTCTGCTTCTACTTCTATCTCTGTCGCTTGCGCTTGCAGTTGTTTGACTTCCTGCTCGGTAGCGGGACCGAGATAGAATTGATAGACCATGTTGCTTTCGCGCCAAATCAAGTAACGGCTCCAGCGCCCGCTGCGGCGACTTTGCGACAGGAATAAATGATTCGCCATCAACGTATAAGCGGCGGCTAGACGGTCTTCAGTTTCAGTCAAACGCTCTTCCATTTTTTCAAGGCGCGCTTGTTGATTGGCGATGGTTTGCAGCAATGGCGTCAATTGCGTCATCAACTCCGTCACCGCGACCGGTTGTTGGGTCAACGCTGACTCGAGTCGCTCTAAGCGCGCTTGTTGCGCGGCGATGGACTCTAACACGGGTGCGAGCGACGCGACGAGGGCGTCGCCCCCCTCTGCTTTCTTCGCAAGCTCTGCTTCGATTTGTTGTAAGCGCGCATATTGTTGCGCGACGATCCGCTTCACACTCATCACATCGTCGGCGGTTGCCGTCACCGACGCATGCGATTCGACTCGACGCAGCCGTTCTTGCAGCTGTGTCAGCGTTTGTTGCGCCTGCGAAATATCGTTGGTCGAAGCCGCCGTCTTGAGCGCGGCTTGCATTTGTTCGAGCTGAATCTGTTGTTGCGTGATGGCGTGCAGCGCATTGGACACATCTGTTGACGACGACACATGCTTGACGGCAGTGCTGAGTTGCTCCAATTGCGTTTGTTGTTGTGTGACCGCTTGCAGCAATTCTGCCCATTCGTCCGCAGAGATAGTGGGCTTCGGCGGTTCTGCGGTCGTCGCTTCGAGTTGTTCTAAACGTGCTTGATAATCGGCGAGCGTTTGCTGCAAGAGGGATAGATGCGAGCGTCCAAGCGGCTTGCTCGCGGCAGGTGTTGACGTAGCGGAGGAGCTGAGGGTTAGGGGCGGAGGTGCGGCGGGCGCTTGCGAGGGGTCGAGCGCCGCGGCGGCCGAAGATAATGCAGCGGCGACGACTTCTTGAGTGGATGGCTCAGGTCGGCGCACGCCCAGTTCTACTTCAATCTCTTCGTAGGTTTTGCCGCGTTGCAACAAGCGTCCGACTTTTTTGAGGACGACCAAATCTTCGGGCGTGTATGCGCGTTGACCGTAGCGCCCATCGGGCAATAACGGCGCTTTCACCGCGTTGGGCGTTAGCAACAGCGCAAAGCGTGCCGCCATGTTGCGCAACAACGACGAAGAAACGCCAATGATGCGCGCGACTTGTTGGGAAGTATAAGTAGCCATAGTCGTTATGTCCAAGACCTCAAGAATCTTCCATGCGTCACACAGCGGGATCCTTCAAGAAACCCACTGTGCCGAGGGCTGCGCGAGGTCTCATAGCGCGTGATGCCGCAAGTATGCTTCGATGAACGCATCGAGGTCACCATCCAATACGCCTTGCGTGTTGCTCGTCTCGTGTTCGGTGCGATGGTCTTTCACCATTTGATACGGATGCAACACGTACGAGCGTATCTGATTGCCAAAGCCCATGCCGCCGTGCTTACCTTTGATACGCGCGATTTCTTCTTCACGTTCTGCGTGGGCGAGCTCATGCAATCTCGATTTCAAGACACGCAGCGCTAGCTCGCGATTCTGCACTTGCGAGCGTTCGTTCTGGCACGTTACGACAATGCCTGTAGGAATGTGAATGAGGCGCACCGCCGTCGAAGTTTTCTGCACGTTTTGTCCGCCCGCGCCGCTGGAACGGAACACTTCCATCTTCACATCGTCGGGCGCAATTTCGATTGCCACGTCGTCGCCGAGTTCGGGCATCACCTCGACCAATGCGAAAGAGGTATGGCGACGATGCGCCGCGTCGAAGGGCGACAAGCGCACCAAACGATGCACGCCCTTCTCAGCTTGTAGATAGCCATACGCATAATCACCCTTCACTTCCATCGTCACGCTCTTGAGGCCCGCTTCTTCGCCGTCGGTCATGTCCACCACGTTGACCATGTAACCTTTACGCTCTGCCCAGCGCGTGAACATGCGCAGCAACATCGCCGCCCAATCTTGCGACTCCGTGCCGCCCGCGCCCGCGTGAATTGCCAGAATCGCATCCTTGCGGTCATGCTCACCCGACAACATCAATTGAAATTCGCGTCGCTCAAACTCTTTCGTCAGCGCTGCCGCGTCCTGTTCAATCTCTTGCGCGATATGTTCGTCGCTATCCGCTGCCGCCAGTTCCAACAACCCTAGCGCATCGTGCGTGCGCTGTTGTAAGCTGCGCCACACGCCAGTCACTTCTTTCAACGCCGACAGACGTCGCATCGCCTGTTGCGCCTTTTCATGGTCATTCCAAAAATCAGGTTGAGACGCCTGCTCTTCTAACTGTTGCGCTTCCTTCTCTTTGCCCGCGATGTCAAAGACGCTCCAAGATTTTTGAGATTCGTTGCGCTAAATCAGTCAAATGGTCTTTCAGTTCGTCCATGCTATGCTCCTAAAAATGTTCAACGCCGAGAGGCGGCGAGCGCAGAGAAATTTATTCTTTGAGCCCCAATACCAGACGACGGATTCCTTATATGCGGATTCAAGCAAGCCAGGTCCCAATGCCTTGCGCACCTCAATGGCAGAACCTATAGTGGTCTCAGTCAGTTTGTTGATTTCTATAACTCTGTATCCTCTGCGTCTCTGCGTTTCAAATATTTTACTCGAACAAGCCATCCACAAATTCCTGCGGGTCAAACTCCGCAAGGTCGTTTAGCTGCTCGCCCGTCGTCACAAAACGAATCGGGATGCCGAGCTCTTTCGTGATGGCGAACGCGACGCCGCCCTTTGCCGTGCCATCGAGCTTCGTGAGGATGATGCCTGTGACTTTGGCGGCTTCGGTGAAATTCTTCGCCTGCGAGATGGCATTCTGCCCCGTCGTCGCGTCGAGTACGAGAAACGTCTCGTGCGGCGCTTGATGCACTTGCTTTGAGCAAATGCCATACAACTTTTTCAATTCTTGCATCAAATTGAACTTCGTCGTCAAGCGTCCCGCCGTGTCAATCATCAGCAAGCTGACCTTGTTCGCAAACGCATACGCAATCGCATCGAACACGACGGCGCCGGGGTCTGCGCCAGGCTTGTGCGCGATGACTCGCACCCCCACACGCTCGCCCCACACTTGCAATTGATCAATCGCCGCTGCGCGAAATGTATCCGCCGCCGCTAGCGCAACGGTGTGTCCTTGTATTTGAAAGCGCTTGGCAAGCTTGGCAATGCTCGTCGTCTTGCCCGACCCGTTGACGCCAATCAGCAAATAGATGGTCAGCAAGCGCTCTTGTTTATCAGGCGGCGTAATGCTGCCTTTGGGTTGCAGCGTTTTGACGAGGCTCGCCTTCAACGCTTGGCGCACCTCAGCGGAGCGCTTCAGATTCAACTTTTTCAGTTCTGCAATGAGCGGCTCGGTCGTCGCCACCCCCACATCGCCCTGAATCAACAAGGTTTCGAGTTCGTCGTACAGTTCGGGCGTCACGTCGCTGGCAACGAACAAATCCTTGATGCGCCCGAACACCGAGGTTTTCGTGCGTTCTAAACCCTGTTCGAGTTTTTCTTTGTTTTCTTCTTTCTGTCGTCCAAACAGTTTTCCAAACATGCAAACACTTTCGGAATGATTTGGCGCGATTATACACGAAAAAATCTTCTGCGAATAGCACGGCGACGTTTCGTTTTTTCAACATAACGGCCGCGAAGAACACAAAGAGCACAAAATTTTCTTTGCGCCCTTTGTGTTTCTTCGTGTCTTCGTGTTGAAAAGTTCAATGCGCTAAATGAGTTTGCGATTGGCAAGGCTTGGCAGTTCGCGGCGAATTTTGGCGACACGGTCTGTATCAATCTCAGCGACGATGGGGCCGGGTTCATCGGGTGCGGTGGCAATGACCGTGCCCCATGGATCCACGATGAGGGAGCGTCCATAGAATTGTTTGCCCTTCGCGCCATACGCGCCCATCATGCCCGCACAAATCATGTAGTTCTGGTTCTCGATGGCGCGCGCGCGAATCAACACCTCCCAATGATCCTTGCCTGTGAGCATATTGAATGCGGCTGGCAGGAACACCGCCTCGGCGCCCTTGAGCGCGAGGTCGCGGAACAGTTCAGGGAAACGCAGGTCATAGCAAATCGCAAGCCCAACCGTCATCGGTCCAATTTCGGTGACGACGGTTTCGTTGCCGGCTTCGACCGTCGCCGACTCTTCATACTTCTGGTTGCCGCCGAGGTCAATGTCGTAGAGGTGAATTTTGCGATAGGTTGCCAGCGTGTCGCCCGTTGGGCCCAGCAGCACCGTCGTGTTATACGTCTTGTCTGCATTCGGAATGCGCTCATTGATGCTGCCGCCATGCACATAGATTTGATGTTGACGCGCTTTGTCCTTCAGGCGTTGCACGATGGGCCCATCGAGCGGCTGCGCGTTGGCGAGCGTGACCGCAGCGCTTTCGCTGATACAGGGCCACACTTCAGGCAGCGCAACGACCTGCGCGCCCATACTCACGGCTTCGTCAATGAATGTTTCGGCGGCGTTGACGTTACGTTCCACGTCATCGGATGCAGCGAGTTGAATGGCTGCGACTTTCAATCTCATCATTTCTCCCTTTTCAACACAAAAGCACGAAGAATGCACAAAGGCACAAAATTTTTCTTCGTATTCTTTGTGATACTTTGCGACTTTGTGTTTAAGTGGATTCACACAAAAAACAACGGTCACCTCAAAAGGCGACCGTTGTCAATCGTGCGCACACCAACCATCATTGCAAATTCTCGAAGATGCCCGCCGCGCCCATGCCGCCGCCAATGCACATTGTCACCATGCCATACTTGGAGTTGCGGCGTTTCATTTCGCCGATGAGCTTCGCGGTCAGAATCGCGCCCGTCGCGCCAAGCGGATGCCCCAGCGCCACTGCGCCGCCGTTGACGTTCACCTTGTCCATGTCCATTTCGAGCGTGCGAATCACGGCGAGCGCTTGCGCCGCGAACGCTTCATTCAACTCAATGAGGTCAATATCGTCCAACGTCAAGCCCGCGAGCTTCAACGCCTTCGGCACCGCCGCAACGGGACCGATGCCCATAATCTCCGCAGGCACACCCGCAACGGCGAATGAGACAAAGCGCACGAGCGGTTTCAGCCCCATCGCTTCCGCGCGTTTGCGCTCCATCACGATAACTGCGCCTGCGCCGTCGCTCGTCTGCGACGAGTTGCCCGCCGTCACCGTGCCGCCATTCTTGAAGACGGGGCGCAGCTTCGCCAACGCTTCGAGCGAGGTGTCTTTGCGGGGGCCTTCGTCGGTGTCGAATTTGTAGGTCGTGACCTTGCGCTTGCCGTTCTCGTCGAGCTCAACTTGTTCGACGGTCAACGGCACAATCTCATCTTTGAATTTGCCCGCCGCAATCGCCGCAATCGCGTTTTGATGCGACTGATACGAAAAGGCATCGGCGTCTGCGCGACTGACGCTGTATTGTTCTGCGAGGTTCTCGGCGGTGATGCCCATTGCCGTATAGGCGGCGGGATATTCTTCCGCGAGATGTGGATTGGGCTTGAGACGACCGCCGCCTTTGCTGGACGACGACATGCTCTCGACGCCGCCGGCGAGGAGCACTTCGCCGAAGCCCGCCATCACGCGCTCGGCTGCCAAGGCAATCGTCTGCAAACCGCTCGAACAAAAACGATTGACGGTCTGAGCAGGGATTTGATACGGCAATCCGGCGCGCTGCAAAACCACGCGCGCCATGTTGTAACCTTGTTCGGCTTCGGGCGTTGCGCAGCCGATAATGGCATCTTCAATTTCAAGTGGATCCAGTACGGGTGCGCGCTTGATGGCTTCATTTACTACCGTTGCGCCCATGTCTTCGGGTCTGTAATCTTTGAGTTTGCCGCTGGGCGCTTTGCCAATGGCGGTGCGCGCGGCAGAAACGATGACGGCTTCCTTCATGGTGAGCCTCCTCTTAATGGCTGATGACTGATAGCAAATAGCAAATGGATGAGTGCGTTGCGGGCGTAGTTTATTATGGGGTGAGGATGCTGTCAATTCAGAAAAATTTGTGATTGACGTAAGACAACGCATGGCTATACTTGCTTCATGTAAGAGCTAATTTTAGAGAGGAGATTACTGCGATGAACATTCCAAAGTATTGGGCGCGCGATACCCAAACCGTCAGCGGCCCCTCAGGCGAAAGCGTCTCGTTCAGTTGTTGGCGTTGGTCGGATAGCAGCTACGACGAAGCGAAAGAACGCGCACGCCGCAGCGCGAGAGAGATTGCGTGGAAGCTGCTCAATCGCCAACCGCTCGATCGTTATGCGTATGGCGAGCGTCCCATGCGCGAAGAAATCGTGCAGCCGATTCATAACGACGACGGCAACGAAATCGGCGTCATCACGCGCAATGCGTACGGCGCATTGGTGTTGAACGCAGCTAACGCGATGTTCATGGATATAGATTTTCCAGACGAGAAGCGCAAAGGACAGTCCGTCAATCACGAAGCGGTCGCGTTGCAAAGTGTCGAGCAATGGGCGCGCGCACATCCAGAGTGGGGTGTACGAATTTATCGCACGTTTGGCGGCTTGCGTTGCCTTATCACCAACGAAGTGTTTGAGCCAAGCGACGCGAGCGCCATCGCGTTGTTGCAAAGCTTGAAGTGTGACCCGTTGTATGTCGCGCTCTGTCGTCAGCAAGCATGCTTTCGGGCGCGCTTGACGCCGAAGCCGTGGCGCTTCGACTTCGCCATGCCGCCAGCGCGTTACCCATGGCTCAGCCAAGCGGCTGAGTCCGCCTATCGCCAATGGGAGAACGAATATCAACGAGCCATCGCGTCATACACCGTCTGCAAGCTGCTCAAGCACGTTGGGCGCTCAGACGTGCATCCCGATGTTGGCGTCATTCTGGCGTTGCACGATCAGGTTGCGTGCAAATCGGGGAATTTGCGATTGGCGTAGAGACACTGCGCCGTTATAATCCATGCCATGAATGAAAATCATTCACGCCATGAATTGATTTACCGCAAGCATTGGCTGACCCCCAACTTGCAAGCCGCTATCACCGAACACGCGGTCGTCGTGCTGACGGGCGCGCGTCAAGTCGGAAAAAGCACGCTCATCCACCACGCCGAACCAATGAAGTCTTGGCGCTATCACACGCTCGATGACTTCGACGTGCTGCGCCAAGTCGAGCGCGACCCATCCGCGTTGTGGGCAGGCACGGATGCGGTCGTCATTGACGAAGTGCAAAAAGCGCCACACTTGCTGCCCGCGATCAAACAAGCCGTTGACCGCCGCAAACGCGCGGTGCGCTTTGTGCTGTCAGGCTCGGCAAACTTGTTGCTGATGAAGCAGGTGAGCGAAAGCCTCGCGGGCCGTGCCGTGTATTTCACCTTGCTGCCAATGACTGTTGGCGAGAGTGAAGGCACGCCTGCGCTGACGTTGCTAGCTGACTTGCTCGCTGGGCGATGGCCTGCGGAAGGAACCATCCAGCTAAAAATCGCTGACCCATTGCCCTTGCTGCTGCGCGGCTTTATGCCGCCGTTGTTAGAATTGTCGCAACCGTCTGCTTGGACGCGTTGGTGGCAGGGCTATATCGCGACGTATCTGGAGCGAGACTTGCGACAAATTTCGCAAGTGGTCGCGCTTACCGATTTTCGGCGTGTGATGGAGCTAGCCGCCTTACGCACGGGACAACTGCTCAATCAAACTGAATTGGCGCGTGATGCGCGGCTGGCGCAACCCACCGTTCATCGTTATCTGAATTTGATCGAAGCGACTCACTTGGCGCAACGAGTCCCAGCGTTCATGGCTAGTCATACCACACGCCTTATCAAATCCCCGAAGTTGCATTGGGCGGACCCTGCGCTCGCCATCTTTTTGTCGGGCTACTATGACGTAGAGAGTTTAGCGCATGCGCGCGAGCTGGGCGCGTATTTCGAGACGCTCATCTATCAGCATGTGCAGGCGTTGGCGCAGTTGTTGACGCCGCAGCCGCGCATTTTTTATTGGCGCACACAGCGAGGCGAAGAAGTGGATTTCGTCGTGGAGCAAGGGCGACGCATGCTTGCCATTGAAGTAAAGATGACCTCACAAGCGCGCTACACTGACGCAGATGGTTTGACTGCATTCTTGCGTGAGCATCCCAAAGCCATCGGCGGCGTGCTGGTTTACATGGGGTCGGAGATTAGACGTTTGAGCGATAACATTGTGGCGGTGCCGTGGGAATGCTGGGCGCATTGATGTTTTGTGGAAGGGCTTTGTGGTGAGCTGAATAGATGGAGAGGATTCTTTGCCCAACGAAGTGATCACTGACTTAAAGCAAGTCACCATTGAGTGGTTGACGGATGTGCTTTCAAAGAGCGATGCGCTGACCCATGGGGCAGTGGCGGCGTTTGATGTGGACACAGGGCGCGGGAATTGGTCAACGAATGCCAGCCTGAGCGTGCGCTACGTGAATGGGTCGCGTGGCGCTTTGCCACAACACTTGTTCTTGAAGCTGGTCAATGCCGATTTGGGCGATGAGTTCTTCGGGCCCTCGGAAGTGTTCTATTACACGCGCGATTACGTCGGCGTCGAAGCGGCTCCGCTCATCCGTTGTTATGATGCGGTGTGGGCTGCAGAAAAGCGACGCTACCATCTGTTGCTGGATGACTTGTCACGCACTCATGTCGCGGCAGTGGCTAAAGCGCCAACCATGGAGTATGGCTTGGCTTTGGCAGAAGGTTTGGCGGCGCTGCATGTGCGGTGGTGGGGCGCACAGCGCTTGGCTGAAGCGGGAGCGCCCATCCACGACGCCACACACATCCAACGCTTTGTTGACATCGCCGCGCCCGGCGTGGAACACATCCTCAAGCAGTTCTCGGCTGAACTACAACCCCACTGGCCCCGCGCTATGCGTGCGCTCTACGCGAAACATCCGCAAGCGCTCATCAAGCGAACCCAAGATGCGAATGGCTTCACGCTCATTCACGGCGATGTGGGTCACACGAATATACTGGTGCCGCGTGCTGGGGACAGGCCGATCTACATCATTGATCGGCAACCATTCGATTGGAGCCTCACGACGTGGTTGGGCGTTTATGACCTTGCCTACGCCATCGTGCTCGATTGGGAGGTCGAGACACGCAGACGGTTAGAGCTGCCGATTCTCCGACACTATCATGCTCAACTCATCAAGCAGGGCGTGGTGGGATATTCTTGGGAGCGGCTATGGGATGATTACAAATTGTCTGTGGCGATGGGCGTTTACATAGCAACGGAATATTGTCGTGGCGGCGTGGACGAACGCTGGGTTCCAATTTGGCTGCCCAAGCTTCAGCGCTCATTGACTGCTTGTGATGATTTGGCTTGCAGCGAGCTGTGGTAGAAGGAGTTGATGCTTCGGATTGGGTGATTTAGAATGGCGTTCAGAGATTTAGAAAAGTTAATGCAAGTCGATCGTTCGTTGCGTGAGTGATGACGCGAAACGTGATGAAGGCATGACGAAAACAGATGGATTTTGCGGATTGATTTTTCGAGATGAGTGATTTAGAATGACACAGAAACATCCCCGTTTGCTCGCCGTCATCCAAACAGTGCGAGCACACATACAATGGAAACCCAATAGCGCGGAACGTCACCTGCAAAAGCGCAAACAGCGCAAACATTTGCCGCCCACGGCTAATCTTGCTGATTATGAGCGCGTGATCTTGACTGTGTTGCGAGATGAAACCGCGCAAGTATATCACTATTGGTATAAGCGTGTTCCCTACGTGACAATCGTTGCGACGGTGAGCATGCAAACGTGGCTAGTGATGTTTGGTTATGATGGTGTCATGGAAAGCGCCTTTGTGCTTGAACACCCAGAGCGATATTTGAGCAAGCCTGAGTTTGAAAAGGTTGGCTCGTTGAGTGAGGTGGACGATGAATTATGAAGAGCTCATTTCAGCTTATGAGACCGATGTACAATTCCCCGATGTGAGCGGGATGGAACACTTGGAGATGTTGATGACCCGTAGCGAAATCGCGCGACATGAAGCGCGCTTATCCCATGTAGAGCGTCAACGGGTGCAACGGGCAGACCATCAGCTGTTGCGACACGCCAAGCAATTCTATGCCTCTATTCAAGCAGTTGCCGATTTGGACAGTTGGCGGCGCAACGAAAACGCGCCTGTGACCCATTGGTGGTGGTATCTGGATGTGATTACGCAATTGCCGCTGGCTTTAGACCCATCAACCCCCACACCACAATTCGCGCTTGAGTTGTCGCCCGCACCATAGCGCCTGCTTGCGCGATTGAAACAACGTGCAGTGAGATAGCGGCACGGATTGATTTTCGGGTGGGGTGATTTAGCCTTGCGCCCAATCTGGGAAGGAGGGGGTGATTATGGCAGACATTCCCAACTATACCGACACCCAGCCTACGATTCAGATCAGCGAAGTGAAAATGTAAAACGCCCGAACCCGCAAAGCCATAAACTTTGGCGTTCAACTCAAACCAAAACCCCGCTGCCACTCCTCTGTGACAACGGGGTTCTTTCTTCTTTCCTCTTTCTTCCCCAATACCCCCTTAGCTCCCCTAATTTCCTGTATTTCCTTTATCTCCCTCCTCCTCCTCCTTTCCCTCCTCCAACACCGCTGCCACATCCTCCCGCGCCACATCATCCCGCACAACCACCTTGCCCAACGCTTCAGGCAACACGAACCGAATCTTCCCTTGCGCCTTCTTCTTATCCGTCGCCATCACTGCCAGCGCTTGCTCTGTATCGAACTCATCATACATTGTCGGCAGCTGCAATTGCCTGAGCAGCGCTTCGACGCGATACACCAGCTCGGGCTCACACAGTTCTAATCGCGCCGCCAGCTTTGTCGCCGCGACGAGCCCCATCGCCACCGCTTCGCCGTGACGCAAGCGATACTCTGAGAGATTCTCGAAGGCATGACCGAAGGTGTGACCGAGATTCAACACCGCACGCTCCGCGCGTTCATGCGGGTCCGCTTCAATCACCTTGAGTTTCACTTCGATGGCATCCGCAAGGATACGCGGTAAGTCTTGCAAGCCACGTGTTTCGAGGTGCGCGAACAAATCAGGAGCGCCGATGATGCCATGCTTCACGATTTCCGCAAGTCCTGAACGAAAATCGGCGACGGGCAGCGCCGTCAACGCTTCACGGTCGGCGCACACCAACACAGGTTGCTTGAACGCGCCAATCAGGTTTTTGCCCTTCGCGTGATTGACTGCCGTCTTGCCGCCCAGACTCGCATCCACGATCGAGAGCGCCGTCGTCGGCAACTGCACGAAGTTCACACCGCGCAGATACGTCGCCGCCGCGAAGCCCGCCACATCGCCGACCAGTCCGCCGCCCAACGCCAACACGACGCTGCTGCGCTCCAACTGCGCGTCAATGAAACGGTCATACAACATAGAGACCGTCTCCAAATTTTTCGCGCTCTCAGATGAGGGCATCGTGATAAGCGTCGTCGTGAAGCCTGTCGCTTCCAAACTTTGCTTGATTGTCTCGCCGTGCAAGGGACCCACGATGTCATCGCTCACAATCGCCGCACGGTCAGACTTCGGCAGACGCTCACGCAGCAATACCCCCAACTGTTTCCAAACACCAGCGCCCAACACCACCTCATACGTCTCGCTGCCTGCCTGAACGGTGCGACGCAACTCAATCGTCACAGCCTGTTGCGCGCACGCGACGATGTTCTCTGCAACCTGTTCAGCGCTCAATCCATCGGTCTGTATGTGATAGGAAATGAGCGCATACGCCGCCTCGCGTCGCCTCAACAATTCGGTAATGCGCTCAATCACCGTTTGCGTTTCGTTGCGCTCGTCGAGCAACGGGCGACGCTCATCGCCTTCCAGCCGTTGCGCGATGGTTGCGGGCGATGCTTGCAAACAGAACACGCGCGCCTGACGCGATAAC
>CAZDYP010000154.1:0-13355 GCA_964509505.1 uncultured Anaerolineae bacterium
GCTCGGGCCGCCCATGTCCGCGCCAAAAATTTCGCCGCTGAGTTTGAAGCCATGCGCTTCGAGGCGGTCGCTGAACTTTGGACGCAACCCCGTCGGACGCATCTCGCCCAACACTTTGCCATCTTGGCTGCGCCCCGTTTCGGTGTATTTGAAAATGTCTTGCAACACAATGACCTCGCCTTCCATCCCAGCGATTTCTGTGACGTACGTGACGCGGCGTGTGCCATCGCTTAAGCGCGATTGTTGAATGACGAGGTCAACCGCGCCCGCAATCTGTTCACGAATGACGTGAATCGGAAAGTCAATGCCCGCCATCAGCGACATCGTTTCCATGCGCGAGGTCGCTTCGCGTGGTGTGTTGGCGTGGAGCGTGGTCAAGCTGCCATCATGTCCCGTGTTCATCGCCTGCAGCATATCCAACGTCTCTGCGCCACGACACTCGCCGATGACGATGCGTTCAGGTCTCATGCGTAGAGAATTTTTTACGAGGTCACGAATAGTCACTGCGCCAGTGCCATCCAACTCTGGCGGTTTGGCTTCGAGTCGCACCACATGCTTCTGTTGCAATTGCAACTCCGCCGAGTCTTCAATCGTCACAATACGCTCGTCTTCAGGAATCAGCGACGACAAGACGTTGAGCAGCGTCGTCTTGCCAGACCCCGTGCCGCCCGAAACGACGATGTTCAAACGCGAGACGACGCAGGCTTTGAAGAATTCAGCCATCTGCGGCGTGAAGCTGCCGAAGTTGATGAGGTCTTGGATACTCAAGCGTTTTGCGGGAAATTTGCGGATGGTGATGGTGGGGCCATTCAACGCGCTCGGCGGGATGATAACATTGACGCGCGAGCCATCGGGCAAACGCGCATCTACCATTGGCACTTTGCGGTCCACGCGACGCCCCAACGGACGCACGATGCGATCTACGACGCGCATCACGTGATCGTCGTCGTCGAATTTGATGTCCGTTTCGACGAGCTTGCCTTTCTTTTCGATGTATGTCAGGTTGGGTCCATTGACCATCACTTCGTTCACCGTCGGGTCGTCCAACACCGGTTGAATTGGACCGAAGCCGACGATTTCGCTCATGATCATTTCAAACAAACTTTTTTGTTCCGCTTCTTCCAATAGCAAATTGTGTCGTTGATATGCCGCCATGAATCGCTCGGTGATGGTTTTCATCGTTTTGGGAGTGCGTTTCATTTCCAAACTGGAATCAAGTCCAGCCACAATTTCGTTCACCAACGTGCGCCGATGTTCAGCCAATTGTTCCCAATGAAGGGGCATAACGGTCACGACCTCACTCGCTGCCTCGTGGGCAGCGAGCGCGGGCGCGGCAGGTGCAACCGTCGGGGTACCCGCTTTCGCAGGCGCCGCAGGTTGTGGCGACGCAGCAGGCGCAGCCTCGCCGCCCGCGGGCGCAGCAGGACGGGGCGCAACAGGACGAGGTTGTACAGTTTTTTGTTGTCCACCTAATCGGCTTAACAGAGACATAACTTACTCCTCCAGCTAGGCGTTAGGCATTAGGCGCTAGTGGCTAACGACTAATGCCTAACGCCTAGAGAGCGACAAAGTAGGCTTCACACGCTTGATCGAGCAACTCTTTACTCATCTCAGGGCGTGTGCCTTGATAGTTGGCAATGTCAATGATTTGATCGAGCAGGTCGCGCGGATGCACGGCTTTGGGCGCGCGTTTCTGCTTGATGTACCATTCTTGCAGCAAATAGACAAAGGCTTGTTGATTGAAGGGTATGTTGCGCGCGGCGGCGACGCGTTGAAAAATTTCGTAGAAGTCTTTGTCGGTAGGGTCGGGAATTTCGATCTTGTGTCGAATGCGACGCAAGAACGCTTCGTCCACCAATTGTTTGGGATCGAGGTTTGTCGAGAAAACGAGCAGCTGGTCGAAGGGAATTTCAATCTTCTTGCCCGTATGCAACGTCAAAAAGTCAATGCGCGTTTCGAGCGGCACAATCCAACGATTGAGCAGATCTTGCGGGCGCACTTGTTGGCGTCCGAAGTCGTCAATCATAAACAAGCCGTTGCTCGCCTTCATTTGGAACGGTGCTTCGTAAAACTTGGAGATGGGGTCGTAAATCAAATCAAGATTGTGGAGCGTCAACTCGCCGCCGACAATGACGACAGGACGTTTACAGCGCACCCAGCGTTTATCCACGTTCTGTTCGGGCGGCGTTTCGACGGCGACGTGGTTGAGTTGGTCGTACATGCGGATAATGTGCCCATCCACGTCAATCGCATACGGGATGTAGATGTCACCTTTCAACATGCGCGCGATGCCTTGCGCGATGGTCGTCTTGCCATTGCCGGGCGGTCCGTATAAGAAAATCGAGCGTCCCGAGTTGACAGCGGGGCCCACCTTGCGAAACACTTTGGAGGGCAGCACCAGGAACGACAACGCTTCGCGCACGTCTTCTTGATGGACGACTAAGCCATTGATAGTTTGCTTCTTCACCTGCGCCGCCCATCTCGGTAACGACACAGGCGCTGCACCGACGTATTGATTGCGCGCCAGCGCATCGCGCACATGTTCATGTCCCTTAGACGTAAGGACGTACTGATAGCCGCGCTCACTCAACCCACGCGCGCCCGTGATCTCTACCATCTGATCTTTTTGGCAAAACTCCAAAATTTTTTCGAGCACGCCCGCAAACGGCAACTTCAACTCATCGCAAATTTCGTTGGCACTATACTGTCCCGCGAAGTAAATGGCCTTGAGCGTGAGATCAATGATAACGCTAGGATTGAGCCCCGTCTCTTCAAGCGTTTGCGGTTCAGGGATCGGCGCCAAATCTGATTGATAGGTCGCGTTGGGTTTAGCGCTGCTTTTGGGATGGCGCAAAGATTCTGTGGCAATCCGATTGGTCATGTCGCCGACTCCGTTTCTTGGGAGCGCTCTGTTGGGCGCACAAGAGCCTCGGTGGGCAAGACCCATTGCACCATGGCTTTGTTGAGCGCCATGAATTCAGTTTCATATAGCAAATGCTCGCCGTTCAGGTCATAGACTTGGGCATCACGCACCGCGATGAACTGTTCATTGGTTATGTTCAACTCATCTTTGAGCCGATTGTCCGGCGATAAGAAAATGTAGCCCAGAATATTGTGGCGTTCCGTGGCAATGATCGTCTGCACACCTTCTTTCGTGCGACGCACACCATAGATTTTGCCTTTGTGATCTATCCGCATCTCCGGCATACATCCTCCTTACAAACAGCTGCGATAGTTTTACTGACACAATTTTTCCAACAACGCCAAATAGCCCACCGTCGCTTCGCGCAATTGCGCGACGGCAACGCGATCATGAATGGTATGCGCTTCGTTTTCGTCGCCAGGACCGAAGCCAATCGTCGGAATGCCGGCGGCCATCAAGTGCCCGCCATCAGTCGCAAACAACCAACTGCCTAGGTCCACTTCGCGTTCCAACGCGCTTTGTAAAGCCGCACGCGCGGTAGTTACGAGCAGATGATCGGCAGGCAAGGCATAGCCCGGATGCGTCACATCGCGCGCCTCGGCGAGACCCGTGTATGTTTGCAAACGCGATTGATTCAAACTGACTTGCGCGCGCACACCGGGCTCGGGATTGGCATCAAGCACTTTCTGCACCTTTGCCAAAATTTGTTCGGTCGTTTCGCTAGGAATGTTGCGCCAATCGAGCATGAGCCTCAATTCGCTGGGCGTGACGTTGCCGCTCGTCTGATCGCTATGCACGAGGGTCGGCGCGACGGTGGAATAACCAAACACGCTATCGGACACCATGCGCATCTCTGGCAGCTTCGTCAAGAAGCGCGCAATGGCATAATGCGGATTCGCGCCGCGTGCGGGCGCTGAGGCATGCACCGAGCGTCCCGTGAAGCGCACCATCAGCTCCATGCGCCCCCGATGCCCAATGCGAATTTCGTTGTTGGTCGCTTCGCCCAGAATCGCGTAGTTCGTTTTGATTTTTTTGACGATATGTTCTGCACCCCAACCGCCACGCTCTTCTAGCACCACCGCTGTCACGTATGTATCGCCGCGCAACGGAATGCCTACTTTGCGCGCCAGCGCCGGCGCATACACTTGCACGGCAAGCGCTCCCTTCACGTCGCACGCGCCGCGGCCCCACAGATAGCCGTCGGCGAGCGTTGCGCTGTAAGGCGGATACATCCAGCGGCTTGGGTCGCCTACGTCCACGTGATCCATGTGCGTATTGAGCATCAGCGCTTTGCCGCCGCCCGTGCCTTTCATCAAACCGATGACGTTACCCACTTCATCGCGCCAGACTTGATCGTAGCCGAGCCGCTCCATCTCGTGCTGCACGATGGCGGCGATATATTGCTCTTGACCAGACAGACTGGGTGTTTGAATCAAAAGCCGCGCAAAATGCGTGAGGTCAGCTTGAAACGCATCGGCGTGGCGGGTTAAATCAGGTCGCATACAAAACCTTTGGGGAAAGTTGACGAAGGCTATTGTAACACAGATTGGCAGATTTGTAGCAGAGGAAAAAACGGTGTCCCCTTTAGAAGCAAAAAGCAACCCTCACGCAAGGATGCGAAGAATCGCACAGAACGCAAATGTATTTTTTCTCCATGTGCTTTGCGATTCTTTGTGTCTTTGCATGAGAAAAAGGGCAGGATGATTTAGCGAATACGCGCAGCGGAGCGGTTACAAAAAACAAAAAGTGGAAGGCATTCTACTGCCTTCCACTGTGGCTCCTCGGGGATGACTCGAACATCCAACCGATCGGTTAACAGCCGAGCGCTCTGCCGATTGAGCTACCGAGGATTGATGGACAAAATTATACAAGGCAGCTGTTAATTCGTCAAAAGAAAAAGCGGAAGCAGAGAAACAGACTCTGGCGCGTCTCTTTCCTTGTTTCCCTGTTTCTCTGTTTCCCTTATAATCCCCACAATGAAGCTGCCCCGCCTTCTCCAATCCGATTACCTTTTGCTCGCCTTGTTCACTATCCCCGCCATCTTGCCGCTCGTCTTGAACGCTGGCTTGCCCAACACAGCCGATGGCGCATTGCACGTGTATCGCACCTTTGAGTTGGATCGCGCATGGCACGATGGCGTCGCCTATCCACGCATCGCGCCCGACTTTGCGTATGGCTACGGTTACGCCATCTTCAATTACTACGCGCCGTTATTTTATTGGCTCGGCAACATCCTCCACACGAACAATTTGAACTTTGAACATGCGGTCAAAGCCGCCATCATCGTGATTTTCTATCTCTATCCGCTAGGCATGTATCTGCTCGTGAGAGACCTGACAAGTTTCCACGCTTCGCGCCTGTCAGATCTTGAGCAATCTCGGAAAGCGGCGCTGGTAAGCGGCATTGCCTATTTGTATGCGCCCTATCATTTCTACGAAGCGTTCATTCAGGGCGACTATCCGCAATTTCTTGCGTTAGCCATCGTGCCATTTTGTTTATGGGCTGCAACGCCCCTCTCCTTATCAGAGAGAGGTGTTGGGGGTGAAGGTCAATTCCGTTTCTTCTCCTTCATCCTCGCTTACGCCGCGCTCGTCCTCGCGCACAACATCACCGCCCTCATCGCCACCCCGCTCATTGGCGCATACATGCTTTTCATTCTTTTCTCTTTGAGTCTCGAACGCAATCCGCAAGTCGCAAGTCGCAAGTCGCAATTCATAAATCATTTCACGTTTCACGCTTCACGCCTCACGCTCGCCATCGCCCTCTCCGTCGCGCTCACCGCCTTCTTCTGGCTGCCTGCACTCGGCGAGCAACGCTACGTCCGCATCGAGCGTTTGACGCAAGGCTTCTTTCATTTCGAGAATTATTTCTTGACCGCGCGCGAGATCTTGTCACCCAATGTGCCTCCTGACCTTGCGGGCGTCAATCCGTACATCCCCTTCAATCTCGGACCCTCTTTGCTCATCATTGCCACACTCGGTTTCATAGCCGCACTCACGAGGCGCGTTGGGCGTCACGCTACATGGACAAGCCTCGCGCCATACATTTTTTTCGTGGGGCTGACGCTCGCGATGGCTGCGATGACGTTACCCATCTCCACGCCGTTGTGGGAACATCTGCCGCTCTTGCCACTCACCGAATTTCCTTGGCGCTTCATCGGTCTCGCCGCGATTCCATTGGCGATGTTAGTCGGTTTAGCGACGCAAGAAATTAAGAATTGGTGGTTAGACGTTAGAAGCTGGAAGTTGCCCAATGCTGAAGCGCCGCCTCGCTACCTTCACTCTTTAATCTTTAGCTTTTTGAGCGCCTTTATCATCCTCGACAACTTCGTGTATCTTTTTCCACGCACGCCCTTCTTGCCGTACGGCACACCAACCTTACGCGACATCGCGGAGTTCGAAATGAACACACAAGCGCTAGGCACCACGAGCGCGGGCGAATACTTGCCCTTGTGGACGCAGCGCCGCATGTACGACTCGCCGCTCATGGAATCGTTGCGCGCGAATCGCATCCCACGCTACCTCGACCGCGCTGCGTTGCCCGCCGCTGTGTCCGCGCAAATGCTCGAACAAAATGTGATTCATGAAACGCATCGCGTGACAAGCACCGCCTCATTTTTGCTACACACGCGGCGCATCTACTTCCCCGGCTGGACGGCGACCATTGACGGACAACCCGCGCCGCTCGACCTCGCCGCGCCTTATGGCACCATGCGCGTCAACGTGCCTGCGGGTTCGCACACAGTCACATTTGCCTTTGGGCAAACACGCTTGCGACAATTGGCAGATGGCATATCACTGATAGCGTTGGTATCAGGCATCGCTATTGCCGTGTGGCAATGGCGACGACGACGCGAGACACAATTTGTATTAGAGACAAACCCCTCTCTATTCCCTTATCCCCTGCACGGCATTGCTCTTGCGCTCATCGTCTTTTATTTCATTGCGCCGTCGTTGGGTTTCGTGCGAGTCTCGCCGTTGCCACACGTGATTGGCGCACAGCAACCACGCAATGACCATCTCGGTGATGAGTTCCGCTTGTTAGGCTATGATGTGTCCCCATCTAGTCTCACCGCCGGCGAGTCGCTCACGCTCGCATTCTACTGGCAACCGTTGCGCGTCATCACCAAAGACTATGCCGTGTTCGTCCAGCTCGCTCATCCGCAAACGCTCATTCCCATCGCCGAGACGAAACGCGCGCATCCGGGCAACATCTTGACCATTGATCTACCGCTCTCGCTCTACGTGCGCGATACGCATGTATTAACGACGACGCCCAACATCGAGCCAGGTGTGTATTGGCTGCGCGTGGGTATGGTGGACACGCGCTCCAATCAGTCATTGCAAGTCACGCAGCCGGATGGCGCGCGGCGCGGCGCAGTGAACTTGCAAACCGTGCGCGTGCGCCGTGCGACGCCGGTTGACCTAAACGGTGTCACGCGTACCCAAGCGCGTTTTGGCGAAGTCGAACTCGTCGGTTATAAACTCGTCGCCAATCTGTTGACGCTCTATTGGCGCGCGGCGCGCACACCACAAAACGATGCGACGGTATTCGTGCATCTGCTCAACGACGACCAGCAGCTCGTCGCCACGTTTGATAGTCCACCGACGAATGGCTTGCTGCCGATGCGCGCGTGGAGCAAAGACGAGCTCATCGCCGACCATCGCCTCATCACACCCAAGACCTCCGGTACATTTCGCCTCGCCATTGGTCTCTACGACCCGCAAACCTTGCAACGCTATCCTGCTACACTAAATGGGCAACGCCTGCCCAACGATGCGTATGTGTTAGAGCGCACGCTTGAAGTCAAGCCGTGAAACGCGCGGCGTGAAATGCGAAACGCAAGCTCTAATATCTAATACCTCATATCCCAATCACGTTTCACACATCACACACTCCCCCATCACTAATTACTAATTGCCAATTACCCATTTCCCATGCGCCACTCAATCTCTGTCCTCCTCGCCTACACGTGCCTCGCCCTCCTCGCCTCACATCCGTTATGGCAGTGGGTTGGCGAACGCGTGCCGGGCGACATCGGCGACCCCGTGTTGAATGTATATATTCTCGCATGGGATACACGCGCACTGAGCGCCGACCTGCTCACTGTGTTTCATGCGAACATCTTTTATCCATTGCCCAACACGCTCGCTTACTCCGAAAACCTCATCGGCAGTGCGTTGCTCGCCTTACCCATCGCGCTGTTGAGCGGTCAACCCATCATCACCTACAACTTCGTGTATCTGTCGAGTTTCACGCTGGCAGGCTTTGGCATGTATCTGCTCATCCTGCATTGGACGCGCCAACGCGCTGCCGCTTTCATCGCTGGCATCGCCTTCGCCTTCGCGCCCTATCGCCTCGCGTCGCTCGCGCACATTCAGTTGTTGACGGCGCAATGGTTGCCGTTCATCGCGTATAGCGGCTGGCGAATCGCGGATGGTCGCTGGCAAAGAAACAAGCGCACGCTATTGATTTTGTTTTTCGTTTTTCTCTGGCTGCAAATTGCATCGTCCTTACACGGTGCGCTCTTCGCCATGTTCCTCATCGCCGCTTTCTTCATCTCGCATCTGCTCCGCCTCTTACGCTCCACGGTTCACGGTTCACGATTCACGGTTCACGCTTCGCGCCTCACGGTTCACGGTTCACGGTTCACGCATCTCCTCTTATTTCCCCTAATCTCCCTCATGTCCTTTATACTGCTTTTGCTTCCACTCGTTTTACCGTATCTCGCCGTCATGCCCGAACTGCGCGCAGCGCGCCCGCCTGACGTTGCTTTATCGTTTCTCGCGCAGCCCACCGATTTTCTCGCAGCGTTCCCGTGGAATCGGCTCTTCGGCGCGATGACCGCAATGTTTCGGAATCGTGAAGGCTTCGTCGAAGAACAAACGTTGTTCATGGGCATCGTCGCGCCGTTGCTCGCGTTGCCTGGGCTATGGCGGCGCAATTGGGTCGTTGGATGGTTAGGTGGTTTGATGGTTGGAAGCGCGCTCCTCATGACGAGCGCATTATTTGTGCAATGGCTGCCGCTGACGAGCCTCATGCGCGTGCCATCGCGCTGGGGCGTCGTGCTGACGTTCGCATTGGCAGGGCTATGCGGTTTAGGTGTGGCGCACATCAGACCTCACAGATTTTCGAAACCCGTGAGGTTTTGGCTGTTCAGCAGCATCGCTATACTCGTGTTCGTTGAAGGTTTCTCTGCGCCGATCCCACTCGCAAAACTTGGCTTGCTACAAATGTTGCCTCCTGTGTATCATTATCTCGCGCAACTGCCTGACCGCGCCGCCATCCTCGAACTGCCGCTGTACGTCGCGCCCGACGCCGAGTTCCCCGAAGCGAAACGCATGGTTGCGACGGCGCTGCATGGACACCCACTCGTCAATGGCTATTCGGGCTTCACCCCCGCGCGGCAAATAGAGCTCGCCGCGCGCTTGAAAAATTTTCCCGATCATGTTTCACTCACCGCATTGCGTGAGCTGCGTCAACAAGGTGTGCGCTATCTCATTGTCCATTCAGGCGAGCCAGGCTTGCCGCGCCGCGAATGGGTGCAGACGAACCGTGAGCGCGCGAAGCAATCGGGTCTGTTGCGTTTCATGCAATCGTTCAATGACGATGATTTATTCGAGATTGTGAGTGAATAGAGTAAGATAGTTGCCCTTGAATGACTACGATTGCGAGAAATCGCCATGCAAAACATAGCTTGTGATATTCCGCAGCTGCGCGCAGCGCGCAAACTGAAAGAGACGGCGACGCCTTACGACACCGCACAGCGCAAACTCTACTATCATCACAAAAACGTCTGGCTCTTTCAGGGCGACGCGCGCGAGGCAAAACTCTTCGACCAAGAGTTTGTTGACCTCATCGTAACCTCGCCGCCCTACAACGTCGGCGTGGATTATCAATCGCATGACGACACGCTGAGTTACGACGACTATCTGAAATTTTCGGAACGTTGGTTGTCGAATTGCTATCGTTGGAGCAAGCCGCAAGCGCGACTGTTGCTCAACATCCCGCTCGACAAGAACAAGGGCGGGCAACACAGCGTCGGCGCGGACGTGACGACGATAGCGAAAGACGTAGGCTGGCGCTATCACACGACGATTGTGTGGCACGAGGGCAACATCTCGCGCCGCACCGCTTGGGGGTCGTGGCAATCAGCGTCCGCGCCCTTTGTGATTGCGCCCGTCGAGCTGATCGTCGTGTTGTACAAAGAGCAATGGAAGAAGACAGGCGGCACGAAGCAATCCGACATCACGCGCGATGAGTTCATGCAGTGGACGAACGGCGTGTGGACATTCAACGGCGAGAGCAAGAAGCGCGTCGGTCATCCTGCGCCGTTTCCGCGCGAGCTGCCGCGTCGCTGCATCAAGCTGTTCAGTTACGTGAACGATGTCGTCTTTGATCCGTTCTGCGGGAGCGGCACGACACTGCTTGAAGCATATCGGAATCAGCGCAGGGGAGTGGGCGTGGAGATTGATGAGGGGTATTGTGCGTTGGCGAGGAAGAGAATTGAGGGAGAAACTCAAGAAGTCCAAAAATAAAAAACCTCCATACATAAGCTTGCGCCTATGCAGAGGGAGGAGGAGCCTAGAGCCTTGCGGCCCACCCACCCATACGGGCAGTATTTCGGCTGTACTTTGATTACATTGTATGCGTTGATGTGGCACATGTCAAATATTTTTGAGAGAGGTCAATGTCCACCAAAAAATTCTACACCTTCAACCAATTCGCGGCTATCCGCCGCTACTTCACCAATGCAGGCGCGACGCTCACATGGTCTCCCGATAGTGAGTGGCTCGCGTACATCACGAACACTTCGGGACAGTTCAATTTGTGGAAGCAGCCGAGCGACGGCGGCTATCCCATGCAACTGACGATGTTCACGAACCGCATCGCGCGCAACGGGGCGTGGTCACCTGATGGCAAAACGATTTTGTTGAGTGCGGATTATCAGGGCGACGAATACCATCAGCTCTACCTCATCCCCGCCAACGGCGGCGAGCCCGAGCGCATCACGCACGAACCGCACGCGCAACACTACATCGGCAGCGAAGCCTGGTCACCCGACGGGCGTTACATTGCGTATGCGTGCAATGATCGCTCCGACGCGCACATGGATGTGATGGTGCGCGATATGCGGAGCGGCAAGACGACGCGCGTATTGTTTGGCGGTGGCTTGTATTATCCCGAATCGTGGTCACCCGATGGACGCTATCTCGTCGCCGTCGAATGGATCACGTCCACCGACTACAACTTGTTCTTGATTGACGTGCGCGCCAAGACCGCACACAAAATCACGCCGCATCACGAGGATGCCGCGTATGCGATGGGTGCGTGGCTGCCCGATTCGAGCGGCTTCTACTTCATCAGCGACGAAGGGCGTGAGTGCAAAGGCATTGCGTTTTATGCTGTGCGGAACATGACGCGACGCTGGGCGATCACTCCTGCATGGGACGTGAGCCACGTCATGGGCAGCCGCGACGGGCGCTATTTACTGTGGGACGTAAACGAGGATGGCCTCAGCAAACTGCACGTGCGCGACCAGAAAACGGGACGCATGTTGTCGTTGCCACACATTCCGCGCGGCGTCATCTCCATGCCGACCTTCTCGCCCGATGGCAGGCGCGTCGCGTTCTTTCTGAGCTCAGGCACGTTCCCGGCAGAGTTGTTCGTCCTCGAGCTTAAACCTGACAGGTCTCGAAGACCTGTCAGGTTTGGCACGGTGAAACAAATCACCCACTCGCTGCTCGGCGGCGTCGAGCCAAAAGATTTGATTGAGCCGCAGTTGATTCGCTATCGCTCCACCGATGGCTTCAAAATTGCGGCGTGGTTGTATAAGCCCAAGAACCTGAAACGAGGACAGCGTGCACCTGTCGTCGTCGCAGTGCATGGCGGTCCCGAAGCGCAAGAGCATCCGTATTACGGTTACGGCTTGTATCAGTATTGGCTCTCGCGCGGCATCGGCATCCTCGCGCCGAACATTCGCGGCAGCACGGGCTACGGCAAAACATTTCAGATGGCGATTTACCGTGATTGGGGCGGCGGTGAATTGCGCGACATTGAGCATGGCGTGAAGTATCTGCATTCGTTACACTGGGTTGACCCTGGGCGCATCGGCATCTTCGGACCGTCGTTTGGCGGCTTCGTCGTGCTGTCTGCGATTTCGCGTCTGCCGCAGTATTGGGCAGCGGCAGTAGATTGGTTTGGGCCCTCGAACCTCGTCTCTTCGATTCTTACGGATCCGCCGTGGTGGCGCAAGATGGACGAGCTGACCATTGGCGACCCTGAAAAAGACTACGACGACTTGATGGCGCGCTCGCCCATCACGTACGCCGACCAGATTCGCACCCCGTTGTTTGTGATTCAAGGCTCGTTGGACATGCGCGTCGTCAAGGGCGAGAGCGATCAAATCGTGGAGAAGCTGCGCTCGCTCGGCGTGCCTGTGCGCTATGACATCTACGAGGACGAAGGTCACGGGTTCACCAAGCGCGCGAATGAATTGAAGGCGGTGCAAGACACGGCAGAGTTTATGGAGCAGCATTTGCTGCGACGATGATGACAAACAGACCCGAAGGGTTTCACCGCTTTGCTGCTCTTCAGGTCTTGAAGTGAGCAAAAAGTGAGCAGCTTTTGGTCTGGCGCGTCACTTCTGAATGCACTAAACTGCGGTCATCAATCCAAACAACCGCAGTTTATCTTTTCAGGAGGAAGCTATGTCTAACTCATTTCAAAAATTTGCAGGCTTATGTGCGATTCTCGCCGCTGTCGTCGGCTTGCTCTATTCGGTGTCGTTCGTCATCCTCAAGAACGATTTGCTCAATGCGCTGTTCCTCACGTTGGGCGGCGTGTTTACCAGCGCCGTGTTCATCGCGTTGTATCACAAGTTGCGCGCGACGGATGAATCTTTCGCGTTGCTCGCTTTCGTGTTCGGTCTCTTGAATGTGGCGGGCGTCGTCATGCACGGCGGCTACGACCTCGCCAACGCCATCAATGTGCCTGCGTCCATTCCACCCAATCTCGCGGATTTGCCGAGCCAGGTTGACCCACGCGGCCTGATGACCTTCGGCGCAGCGGCCATCTCGATCTTCGTGACGGCATGGCTCATCACGCGCGGCGCGGTCTTTCCGAAAAATCTTGCGTACCTGGGCCATCTGCTCGCGGTCATGCTCATCGTCATCTATCTCGGACGACTCATCGTGCTGCAAGCAACCAGCCCGCTCATCCTTGGACCCGCTGCATTGACGGGTTTCATCCTCAATCCATTGTGGTATCTGTGGCTCGGCGTCATTCTCTGGCGTGGGCGTTGACGGCGCGCGATTCGCCATCATCATCAGAGTTTGCTAAACTGCGGCTGTCGTTGATGTGATAGTCGCAGTTTTGTTTTGATGGTTTGATGACTGACCTACCTCTCCCTCTCACCAGCTTCATTGGGCGC
>CAZDYP010000155.1:0-9245 GCA_964509505.1 uncultured Anaerolineae bacterium
AAGAAGTCGTCCTCGGCAAAGGGCGTGGTGATTTTGTAGGTGCCTAGCACGCGCCAGCTGGGTTGCCCATTCGTCCGATTTTGCGCGATACGCAGTTGGTCGGCGTTGAGCTCCAGCTCAAAGGTTAGCCGCACCGATTCGCCCGCCTGAATCGCGTGCGGGGTGAAGGGCCCATAGGTTTTGCCTAAATCAACATGATTGGCTTGCAGGTACAATTCCAGTTCACGCACACGCAACACGACGCGCGAGCGATTTTGGATCTCGATGACGAGGCGCGCAGCAGGTTGGGGCGCATCCGTGAGGGTGAGGCTCTCGACGCGCCAGAAAAAATTTTGCAGCGAATAGACCGTGTTCACGTAGTCGCTGCTGACCTGCGCGAGGGCAAAGACGCTGAGTCCGATAAGCGCGAGCCAAAATGTGGTGGAGAGTAGAGAGTGGAGAGTGGAGAAATGGGATCTCATCTCAGGAGCGCCGCTTACGCTATGCTTCAGCGATGGTCGCGCAAACGGAACGTGAAGCGCGACGCAGTTGCTCGGTTAAACTGTACCGTTCCTCAGTTGAAAAGGTCTTTGTAAGTTCGTAAATGCGAATTGCCGATTCGAATGCCTGTTGATACACGCGCAGCTCCCGATAATCCTTGACGGGCATAGCTCCTCCTCAAAAACGTCTCTTCACGCTTCACGCTCCACGCTCCCCATTTCTTCACACGCGCATGTTCGGTGGAATCGTCGCCGCGCACCGCAATCCTGTATTCAGATACGCAAAGTCAGGAGGATTGCGATAGCGTTGCGCGCAACGGAAGTGATCTTCGAAGTAGCTGCTCCATGTCCCACCCCGCAACACACGAGAACCTTGCGCCTGCCAATCTTCGCGCCCATCATCCGCAACATACGGATATGGTTTGTAGAGTGAGCTCGTCCACTCCCACACGTTGCCCGCCATATCTTGCGCGCCGTAAGGACTGTCGCCTTGCGGCGAGAATTGGCCGGGCTTCGAGACGTGACCTATCGGATTATCGCCAACGCTGTTGTTGCAACGCGTCGCATCAAATTCGTTGCCCCAAGGATAACGGCGCGCGTCCGTACCGCGCGCGGCTTTCTCCCATTCGGCTTCCGTCGGCAAGCGCTTGCCAACCCATTGCGCGTACACCAACGCCTCATACCAATTGACGCCAACGAGTGGCAACTCTTTCTGGTTCCAATCAGAGTCAAACCAATAACGCGGCGCGCGCCGCAGCTCGTTGAAGTAAATGTGTTGGCGCGCCGCCTCCTGCTCCTTCCAGGCGTCTGACGTTTCTTCGTAAGAGACCTCTTCCCAGAACTCCGCGAATTGCCCATTCGTCACAGGCGCGCGATCCAGGTAAAACGAATTGACCCAAACCGTATGCGCTGGCTTTTCGTTTTCATTCTCGTCGCTGCCCATCGTGAACTCGCCCGCCGGCACGAACACCATACCTGGCGGCGTGAGTGCGCTGAGGAAGTTGACGGCGAGGGGCCAATTGACGCGCGTCAACGCTTCGACGGCTTGTGATTTGAACGGCGAATTTTTGCCGATGAGGCTGATGAGCTGCGCGACCAACCCCTCCGCGTTGGCGGGCGGCGTCGCGCGACTCGCGACAGCGTGTGCAAGAAAATCGTGAATGAGTTGTTCGTCTGACATGATTATTTTCCTTGAGAGCTCGTAATAAAGATGATGCCTCCGCTGCCGCTGAAATAGAGTAGGGCGGAGAAAAACGCTTGGCGGGTTGCACGCACATTCCGCCTTGAGCATTTTCACGACGGCGCAAGTAGCGAGTATAACGACAACGCGCTTGCAATTCAAATTGAGGTTAGTTACAATGCCGTCAGCCTCTCCGCCTAATATAGGATTCCTAAATATGGGTGAATGAGTAACTCAGCCTTGTGAGGGGTTTGAACCTTCGCATGGGTTATGGCATTCACAGCCCAGTGAGGAACACTATATGCAACCTGCGCCCATGTAGGTGTGTGAAGGAACCTGTATGCCGACTGCGCTGCGGGTGCTGATCGTCGAGCATCGGCGCCCTGTGATAGATTCAATCTTATACGAATTGCGTCGCGCGGATTTCGAGCCGAGCTGGCAGCGCGTCGAGACGGCAGCGGATTATGTGACGCAACTCACCGCGTCTCCCACACGCCCCGAGTTGATCTTGGCCGCTGAACAGCTGCCCCACTTTGATGGACTGAGCGCTTTGCAGCGCTTGAAAGAGCGCGGGCTAGACATACCGTTCATACTCATTGCCGAGATGTTGAGCGAAGCGCTCGTTGCGGCGGCGATGACGTTGGGCGCCGCCGATTGTCTGCGCCAAGATCGGTTGGAGCGACTAGGGTCAGCGGTGGCATACGCCCTGGCGCAGCAACAACTGCGCGCCAGCGAAGCGCGTTTTCAAACGCTCATCGAAAATAGCGCAGACGCAATTGTGTTGGTTGATCGTCACGGCGCGGCTATGTACAGCAGCCCAACGGTGAGCCGCATTTTAGGTTACACGCCGAGTGAATTTATTGGGCGCAGTCCATTCGCGCACATCCATCCCGACGATGTTGCCGCCAACTACGCGCTGTTCACACAATTGGTGCGCGATTCGATGCAACGCGCTACCGCGCAATTGCGGTTGCGCCACAAAGACGGTTCGTGGCGCTGGATCGAGGCAACAGCCGCCAACCTGTTGGCTGAGCCTAGCATCGGCGCAGTGGTGATCAATTATCGTGACATCACCGAACGCAAGCAAGCCGAACAGGAAATCCAACGCCGCGCTGATCAATTTGCCGCGCTGTATCAAACGGCGGCAGAGCTCGCAGCGCAATCCGACCTATCGCCTTTGCTACAAACCATCGTCACGCGCGCCACATCATTGTTGGCGACGCCCGTCGGCGGCATCTATCTGTATAACGCCTCGCGCAACGACTTAGAATTGACGGTCTTTCATGGCGCAGCGCTGCCCTATCGCACGCGCGTGCCCTGTGGCGAAGGGGTGGTGGGGCGTGTCGCGCAAACGCGCGAGCCACTGGTCATTGACGACTATCGCTCGTGGCCTCATCGCATGCAGACGGCATCCAGTATCACCTTCAGCGCGGTGCTGGCGGTGCCGATGCTTTATAGCGGCGAGTTAGTCGGCGTCTTGCTCGTCAGCGAAAACCGCACGGAGGCGCGCAAGTTCACCGAAGCAGATACGCAACTGCTCGCGCTGTTTGGCGGGCAAGCCGCCAGCGCCGTGCACCAAACACGCTTGTTGGCGGAAACGCGCCAACGTCTGCTCGAACTCGAAACGGTCAACAAAGTGTCAACGGCGTTGCGCGCCGCACGCACGCTGGACGAGATGCTGCCTATCTTGCTGGACGAAACGCTGACGGCGTTGCACACGACGACGGGCTCAATCTGGATTTACGATGAGACAGTCAATCTCTTGCGGCGAGCAGGCACGCGCAGCTGGGCGGCGCGCACTGCCGACACGTTGAAAGCGTCAGAGGGCATCGTCGGACACGTGTTCACGACGGGGCAGATATATCGCACGCGCTCGTACAAACAAGACCCGCGCACATATAGTCCTACGTTGCCACAGATCCCCGACGATTGGGGCGGGGCGGGTGTGCCGATTCGCACGGCGAACGAGATCATTGGCGTCATCTTTATTTCAGTACAACTACCGCGCGAGTTGAGCGACAGAGAAATTCATCTCCTGACCACGATTGCCGAAATTGCGGGCAACGCCATTCATCGCACACGCTTGCGCGAACAAGCCGAACAACAGGTGCAGCGGTTGGCGGCGTTGCGTTCGATTGACTTAGCCATCACCGCAAATCTTGAATTGGAGGCGACCTTAGGCTTGTTGTTGGAGCAAGGACTCAGGCAGCTGCGCGTGGATGCGATGGCCATTTTGTTGTTGGATACGCCCAGTCAACAATTGACCTATACGCTCGGACGCGGCTTTCGCACCAACGAGATCACACACACACAGCTGCGAGTGGGCGAGGGTTATGCGGGTCGCGCAGCCAGTGAGCGCCGTCTCGTCTCGGCGCTACATCTTTCAGCGGCGAACGAACCATTTGCGCGTCCGGCCTTGCTCGCAGCGGAACAATTCGTTGCCTACTGTGCTGTGCCGCTCATCGTCAAAAGCGCAGTCAAGGGCGTGCTAGAAATTTTCCACCGCGCACCGCTGACGCCCGACAGTACGTGGCTGGACTTTTTGGAGACGTTGGCAGGGCAGGCGGCGATTGCCGTTGACAACGCCGAGCTCGTCAACAACCTGCAACGCACCAACCTCGAACTTGCGCTGGCGTATGACACCACGCTCGAAGGCTGGTCACGCGCGCTTGATCTGCGCGATAAAGAAACCGAAGGTCATACGCTGCGCGTGACCGAGTTGACCTTGAAGCTGGCTCAGGCGATGGGCTTGAGCGAGGCTGAGTTGGTGAACATACGGCGCGGCGCCTTGCTGCACGACATCGGCAAAATGGGCATTCCCGATCACATTTTGCTGAAGACGGGTCCGCTGAACGAGAGCGAATGGAGCATTATGCGTAAGCACGCTGAGTATGCTCATCGCTTGCTCTCACCCATTGGCTTTCTGCATCCGGCGCTAGATATTCCGTATTGTCATCACGAACGGTGGGACGGCACGGGTTATCCGCGCGGCTTGCGCGGCGAAGAGATTCCCTTGGCGGCGCGCATCTTTGCGGTGGTGGATGTGTGGGATGCGCTGCGTTCGGACAGACCCTATCGCGCTGCTTGGCCCGAAGATCAGGTATGGGCGCACATTCGCTCGTTGGCTGGCACACACTTCGACCCGCAAGTGGTCGAGCAGTTCGAGCGTATGTTAGGGCATACTTAGACCCGAAAGGTTTCTGAGACCTCTAGCATTTTCGTATGGATAAAATCTATCCGCTTATCCCTAACCTGATTGCAACGTTCACGGCGGATATGACCATCCGCCGTGGGTGCGCTGATTTTGCGACCAACGGGAGTCCCGCGCAAGCAAGCTGCAAACAATTTGGGGATGAGCCAATCTATCACATCCCAAGGAGCTACTATGAACCTCGCACAGTTGGCAGATGAGAACATCAAAATTTTTGGCGAGTACGACTTCCTCACGTTCAACGAGAAGAATTACACGAACGTCGAGCTGCGGCGTCTGGCGTCGCGTCTGGGACATGGCTTGCGGACGCACGGCGTTGGGCCCGGGAGCAAGGTCGTCGTGTTGCTGCCCAATTGTCCTGAAGTCATCGTCGCATTTCAGGCGGCGCTGCGCTTGGGCGCAACCGTCATTCCCGTGTTGTTTCTGCTTGGCACACCCGAAATCAAATATATTCTGGAGCATTCCGAAGCAGAGACCATCATCACCAGCTCGTTCTTTGCCGACCGCGTGACAGAAGCGGCGGATGGCGTGGCAACAGTAAAGCGCATCATCTTCGCGGACGACGCCCCTTCGTCAAGCTCAGGGCAGGTTCACCCCGACACATTCAACGCGCTCATGGCGAATCAACCCGACGAGTTGCCCTTGTACAACGCAGACGCGCACGAGGTTGCTGTGATGCTCTACACCTCTGGCACGACGGGGCGGCCCAAGGGCGTGATGCTCACACACCTCAACTTATATGCGAATGCGAAATTATCAGCCGTTACCGCAGAATTTTCGCGCGCCGACTACAATGCGCCGAGCGAAGCGATTGCCCTATTGTGTTTGCCGCTCGCGCACTCGTACGGCTTGACGGTGATGAACATCGGCTTCCTCACGGGCGCGCGTTACGTGCTGATGACGTGGTTCGACCCCGAAGGCGCGATGCAGCTGATACAACAACATAAAATCACCAATTTCTCTGGTGTGCCGACAATGTACGTCTATATGCTGAACCATCCCAAGTACAAAGAGTATGATCTGAGCTCGGTGAAGAGTTGGGGCTCTGGTTCTGCGCCGTTGCCCGTCGAGGTGCAAACCGCCTTTGAGCATCATGTCGGTCAACCGATTCTCGAAGGCTATGGGTTGAGCGAGCATTCGCCTGTGGTATCATCCAATCGTCCCGACCGCCTGAACAAACACGGTTCGATTGGGCAGCCGATTTTCGGTGTGGAGTTTCGGGTGGTGGACGACGATGATCAACCTGTGCCGCTGGGCGAGGTAGGCGAGTTGATCTTACGTGGTCCCTGTGTGATGAAAGGCTATTATAAGCAACCCGATTTGACGGCGCGCGTACTGCGCCATGGCTGGCTGCATACGGGCGATATGGTGCGTGTGGATGAGGATGGTTATCTGTACATCGTAGAACGCAAAGATGATTTGATCATTCGCGGCGGCGAGAACATCTATCCGCGCGAAGTCGAGGAAGCGCTCTACAAACATCCAAGCGTGGCGGAAACATCGGTGGTAGGTGCGCCCGACCCTGAGCTGGGGCAAGTCGTTCACGCCTTCGTCGTGTTGAAGTCGGGACAGAGCGCCACCGAAGCCGAGCTCATCGCGTTTTGCCAACAGCACATCGCCAAATTCAAAGCGCCGAAACACATCACATTCTTGGGCGCACTGCCGAAGAATTTGATTGGCAAGACGATACGGAAAGAGTTGAAGCAGCTGGCGGCGAAGCCATAAGCCGAGATCTAGCGAAGGCGCTGGCGCGAAAACCCGCGAGGGTTGCGCGGTGAGCTAATCAAGCGCGGTGAGCTAATCAAGCGATGAAATAAGACAAACCGCTGCTCATTCGCAGCTGCAAGCTCAACCCAGGCTCTTGGGATTTGTGTATCGCCTATACTTTCGGCTAGTCCAAACGGCGTGACAAAACTGTTCTTTTGACCCTGTTCCCCTCAACCACAACGCGCTAAAATACCTCTGCCGAGCGGTGTATGATGCTATGACCGCACGACATCCCCGCGCATGGTTGCTGAGAGTTACGCAGTTGGTCATTGCAAGTGCACAGCGTTGTTCGCGGTACGAAGCAAGTCCTGCCACTGCGCGAGGGAGCTTGCGTCGCAAATCACGCTGGCTTCGCTCGCCACGACGAGGTAAACTGCGTAACGCCTGTTTGATTAGCTGTGTTAAGTATTGATTCCCAATCGCTCTAACTGCATTGACACTCTGAATGAATGCCGATATAATGCCGCCCAATATCGCATGGCACCTTTTTTCATTTGTACCCAGACTCCTCTTATTCACGTTAGCGCATAAGTACACGTCGTTTGTTCCTAGCAGCAAGCCCAATTGTTTAGTCTATCACCCGCAAAGCTTTTCTCAGTAAACGGAGGAACCTATGTGGTCAGTTCAACCGCATCCGCTTGCTATGCAGCGAACTGTGCGGCGAGTTGCATTCCCGGCGCTCGTCCATCCTCATGGCGCGTTTACGCGCGTTCCTCACGCTTGCTTGACTTCCTCTTTGGATTCCCCCCACGTAGGCGCCCGCCGATTGCCCCACGCCATTCAGATAAAACCTATTAACTCTATAAGGAGGAGAGCATGAAAAATTCCGTTCACTCGACCATGCGAGTTCATCGTGGGCAGCTCATCGTCTTGCTGCTTTCGCTGGTGTTGCTCCTGTTGTTTGGATGTGGTCCCGCCCAAACGTCGCCACCGGTGGCGCAACCCACCGCGCCTGCACCCGCTGCGATCGTGCCACAACCCACCACCGCCTCCGCGCCTGCGGCAGTGGTGCCACAACCCACTGCCGTGCCCGCGCAACCGCAACCCAAACGTGGCGGCAGCTTCACCTTTGTTCAGTGGACTGCAGACCCACCCGACCTCGACCCGTTTTTGAACGTCACTTTCCGCGTCCAACAGTTCGCAGGCTACATTTACAGCCGCTTGTTGAAGTTCGACAGCGGTCCCAACATTGACCCGAACTCCTCAACCGTCGTCGGCGATTTAGCCGAGAAGTGGGAAGCGTCGAAAGACGGCCTGACCTACACGTTCTATCTGCGTAAGAACGCCAAGTTCCACAACAAGCCGCCCGTGAATGGGCGCGCGGTGACGGCAGACGATGTGGTCTATTCGTTCAACCGCTTCATGCAAGTTTCACCAAATAAGAGCACCTTCTTCATGGTCAAAGAAGCGAAGGCAACAGACGCCAACACCGTGGTCTTCACGCTCAACCAGGCCTTCGCGCCGTTTGAGGTCACGATTGCTTCGCCGTTGCTCTGGATCATGCCCAAGGAAGTCATTGAAGCGGACAAAGACGCGCGCAAGAACCCGATCGGCAGTGGCCCCTTCATGTACGACAAGTACGATAAGGGCGTGCAGATGGTCTATAAGCGCAATCCTGACTACTTCATCACAGGCCAGCCGTATGTGGATGAAGCCGTGTCGCTTATCATCCCTGACACGGCGACTCAAGTGGCGGCATTGCGCTCGAAGCAGCTCGATGTTCTCGGCTTATCGGCGACCGATGCCAAATCGGTGCGCAGCACTAACCCAGAAATTAAAATTGTGACGTATCCAGCGACTACGGTTGGATTCTTATATTGGAAGCTGGATAAGCCGCCGTTCAATGATCCACGCGTGCGCCAAGCCTTCTCACTCGCGCTGGACCGCGAAGAGACCATCAAAATCATCTACGAAGGCGAAGGTACCTATAACAACTTCGTGCCAGCATTCCATTCGTCGTTCTATATTGACCCACGCACCGCCGATAATGGTCCAGGCGCGAAGTACTTCAAGCGTGACGTAGCGGAAGCGAAGCGGCTGCTGGCTGAAGCAGGCTATCCTAACGGTATCAAAGTACCTATGATCTCGACGCTCAACGCGTATGGCAACACGTTCAATCAGAGCGTCGAACTTGTCATCAAGCAGCTGAAAGAGGCTGGCATTGAGGCGACGTTGGCGCCGCAAGACTACGCTGCATACATCAGCACGACATTCCTCGGCAAATTTGAAGCGCCCAATTTCGTTTATGGACTCCAAACGCCGTATCAAGACCCGCACGACTACCTCTTCAACATGTATCATCCCAAAGGCGTGCGCAACCATTCAGGCGTGGACGATCCAACGCTGACTGCCATGATTGAAAAACAAATGGCGACGTTGGACAAAGCCGAGCGCAAGAAGATCATTCAAGATATTCAGCGCTATCTCGGCGAAAAACAATACTACGCGATGGGCACCGTCGGTCTTGTTTACAATGCCGCGCAACCATGGGTGCAAAACGCCTACTTCTCGAACGACTACGGCAACGTGCCCATGTTAGCAACCCGCGTGTGGCTGGACAACAAGCCCAAATGAGCTGTGCTGTGGAATGGGTCATTGGCGCTGGTAT
>CAZDYP010000155.1:9345-13192 GCA_964509505.1 uncultured Anaerolineae bacterium
GCTCGTTTAGTGTATTGACGTATCGCAAGGCTCGGACATTGGTCAGTCGTATCATCGAGCCTAATTGATTCATATCAATTTGGAGGAGAAAATGAAGGACATCCGAAGTTCTCGACCTTGGCAGCTCATGGTAACGCTCGTTACCATCGTCTTGCTGTTCGTGTTGTTCGGTTGCGGTCCCGCGCAAACGCAGCCGCCTGCTGCGCCCACCACCGCCGCGCCTGCTGTTGCGACCACTGCCCCCGCCGCCGCTGTGCCACAGCCCACCACAGCCGCTGCGCCACCGGCGGCCGTCACGCAACCGACCGCTGTCCCCGCAGGCCCCAAGAAGGGCGGCAGCCTCACCTTCGTTGGGTGGACAGCTGACCCCCCCGATTTGGATCCGTATCTGAACACGAGCTTTCGCAGCCAAGAATTTGCGGGCTTGTTTTACAGCCGCCTCTTGAAGTTCGATACAGGTCCCAACATCAAGCCTAATTCCTTCATTCCCACCGCCGACCTCGCAGACAAGTGGGAAGTGTCGAAAGACGGCTTGACCTACACCTTCCACATTCGTGACAACGCCAAATGGCAAAACAAACCGCCGCTCAATGGGCGCAAGGTTACCGCCGATGACGTCGTCTTTTCATGGGAACGCTTTCAGAAGGTAGGCGTCCAGAAAGCCGTGTTGGGCATGGTCAAAGAAGTGAAGAAGGTGGATGCCAGCAACGTCGCTTTCGTTTTGAACGACGTCTTCGCCCCATTCGAGAGTACCATTGCAACGCCGTTGTTCTGGATTGTGCCTAAAGAAGTTGTCGAGAAAGATGGCGACCTGCGTAAGACGACCGTGGGTAGCGGGCCGTTCCTTTTCGAGAAGTTCGAGAAAGGCGTCTCGATTGTCGTCAAGCGCAACCCCGATTACTATGGCGGTCCAGCGAATGTGGATGAAGTGGTATTGCTGATCATCCCCGACTCGGCAACCGCGGTGGCGGGCTTGCGCTCGAAACAAATTGACATTCTCGGCGTCTCACAAACGGATCGCGACTCCATCGTGAAATCCAACCCCGAAATCGTCATGACCGACTACGTACAGAATTTGATTTGGTTCATGTACTGGCGTTTGGATGCAAAGCCCTTCGACGACATTCGCGTACGGCAAGCCTTCTCGTTGGCATTGGACCGTGAAGAGATCAGCAAGGTCATCTTTGAAGGTCGTGGCGTCTATAATAGTCACATCGCCGCAGGCTTGCCGACATTCTGGCTAGATCCCAAGGGAGCAGATTTTGGACCGAACGCCAAGTATTTCAAACGCGATGTAGCCGCTGCAAAGAAATTGCTAGCCGATGCCGGCTATCCCAACGGTTTGAAGGTATCATACGTCAGCACACTCGATGCCTACGGCAACACCTTCAACCAGAGCGTCGAACTGGTGCAGAAACAATTGAAGGACGCAGGCATCGAACTAGAGCTGAAGCCACAACCTTATGCCGCGTATATCGCCACCACATTCCTTGGCAAATTCGAAGGCAATACCATGGTCTGGGGCCTGCAAACGCCTGTGCAGGAACCACACGATTATCTCTTCAATATGTATGGCGAGAAAAGCGCGCGCAACCATGCCGGCGTCAAAGACCCTGAATTGTGGGCGATGATGGACAAACAGGCGAAGACGCTCGACAAAGCCGAACGCAAGAAGCTCATCTACGACATTCAACGCTATCTGGCTGAAAAGGTGTACTACGCGATTGGCCCGACGGGCCAAGCCACAGTAGCTGCACAACCGTGGGTCAAGGGCTTCTACTTCGAAAGCGACTATGGGCGCTATGCTGAGTGGCTGCCGAAGTTGTGGTTAGACGGCAAGCCGGGCAATTAACTGAGCGGAAAATAGATATTGGATATTGGGAATAGGCGCAGTGAATCCCAATATCCAATACTCTAATAATCGCATATCAATTCTCTTTCGAGGGAGGGAGGAAACTATGCAGCAGAAACGCATGACGTTCAGCGTCGTTTTGTTCGTAGGTTTGTTGTGGCTGATGGGTTGCGGGCCCACACCGACGCCTGCGGCGGTCGTGCCACAACCAACCACAGCCGCGCCGCCCGCGGCGGTTGTGCCACAACCAACCACAGCCGCGCCGCCCGCGGCGGTTGTGCCACAACCAACCCCTGTGCCACAACAAACGCAGCCCAAACGTGGCGGCAGCTTGGTCGCGCGCATGCCGGGCATTGTCGGCGATGTGCCTGACCTCGACCCATACTTGAATACGAGCTTCCGCACCAGGACCTTCGCAGGCTTTTTCTATAGTCGTTTGCTCAAGTTCGAGAATGGCCCGGGCATTGGCGAGAATTCGTTCATCCCAACGGGCGATTTGGCGGAAAAGTGGGAGATTTCTAAAGATGGCTTGACCTACACCTTCTATCTTCGCAAGAATGCGAAGTGGCAGAATAAGCCACCTGTGAATGGTCGGCCTGTAACGGCGGATGATGTCGTCTATTCGTGGAATCGCTTCATCCAGGTTTATCCGGGCAAAGCCAATTGGGCTATCGTCAAAGAAGTGAAGAAGGTTGACGACACCACCGTGACGATTACACTCAACCAGCCATTCGCGCCATTTGAAACCGCGCTCGCGCAGCCGACCTTCTTCATCATGGCAAAGGAAGTCATCGAGAAAGACGGCGACGGACGCAAGACCATCGTGGGGAGTGGGCCTTTCATCTTCGAGAAATACGAGAAGGGTGTATCGTTTGTCGGTAAACGTAATCCCGATTACTACATCACAGGCATGCCCTACATTGACGAAATCGTGATGATGATTATTCCCGATGAGTCGGCGGCCGTCGCAGGCTTGCGCTCCAAACAAGTTGACATCTTGTTCATCTCAGCAGCAGATCGCAAGACGTTAGGGCAGACGAATAAAGAACTCGTCTTTCTTGACATTCCATTTAACCTCAACGGTTATTTCTATTGGAAGGTCAATGAGAAGCCCTTCAACGACATTCGCGTGCGCCAAGCGTTCTCGCTCGCGCTCGACCGCGACGAAATCATCAAGGTCATCTTCGAGGGACAAGGTTCCGCCAACTCCATCTTGCCCAAAGCCATGTCGTCGTGGGCGCTGGATCCATTGAGCGCGGCCATGGGGCCCAATTCCAAATACTACAAGCGCGATGTGGCGGCGGCGAAGAAGTTGCTGGCAGAGGCAGGGTATCCCGATGGCCTCAAGTTGCCGTTGATCACCACGCTCAATGCGTATGGCGACACCTTCAATGCCAGCGTGGAATTGGTTATCAAGCAATTCAAGGAAGCGGGCATCCAACTTGAATTGAAACCGCAGGATTACGCCGCGTTCGTCTCGACCACTGTGCAAGGCAAGTTTGATCCGGGCGTCATTGTGTATGGGTTGTATTGCACGTGCGCCGATCCTGACGAAGTGGTGTACAATCAATATCATCCGAAGAGCTTTGGCAACCAAACAGGCGTCAACGATCCTGTGTTGACCGAGATGATTGAGAAGCAACGCACGTTGGTGGACAAAGCCGAGCGCAAGAAACTGATTGACGACATCCAACGCTATCTCGCCGAGAAGCAGTACGTCGTCGTCGGTTCGATTGGCTACCAATCCTTTGGCATCCAACCGCGCGTCAAAGATTTCTGGTTCCATTACGACTTCGGTTTTGGCGCGGAAGCTTTCATCAAAGTGTGGCTAGACACCAGCGTGAAATAGGCATGATGGTCACTGGGGCGGTTAGTCAGTTGGTCGCGTAGTCGTGTGGGTATAACCTACGCGACTACCCGACCAAACGACTAGCCAGCTAAGAGAGTGTTTTGAAATTCAGACCCTAAAGGTTTTTCTGGCGAAGCGGGTTCACA
>CAZDYP010000156.1:0-13045 GCA_964509505.1 uncultured Anaerolineae bacterium
AGGCAACGTCAGCAAATCTTCGAGCGGTAACAATTCACTGGGTATGAGCTCAGAGACCATACAACGCTTGAGGTAGCCTTGACACGCGTCGCACGTGTCCACACGATGGGACACGTCACCCTCGACTACGAAGTATCCCAACGTGCGGAAGTGGTCGTTGCTGCACCAGCCACAAGCGAGGTGGGGAAAGAACCAAGCCATGCCACAGGTTGCGCAGCGTAAATCGCGTGTCTGCTCTTGCTCGCGGAACTCGCTCAACATAGGCGGACCGCCGCACACAGGACACAGCGGACGCTTCCATGTATCGCCTGCGTTGACGACAATTTCAGCAAATGCCGTTGCGTACGCGTTCATCGTCGGACGGACTGCGAAGCGCGCCAGCGTGGATAGCAAAGTTGCATCCAGACGCGCTCGCTCTGCTAACACCGCCAATGTCGCTTGATTCCCCATTACGAGCTGTTCCAGCAACACCTCAAAATCGAGTTTGCCATTTTGCAACGCCTCACGGATTTGCGCGGCTGCCAAGCGGCGCGATTCCATCGCATCGTGTGTTACAGGTTGCGTGTCGTCTCGTCTGAACAGCGACCAACGCGAGCGTTTAGACTGACTCTTGTCACTTGCCCCGAAGCGCTCCGTCACCTCGCACAGTTTCAACAAGGTCGCTTTGATGGCATCGGCGTCGAAACCCAATGCTTCACCGGCAAGGACGGGCTGCCCTCGTGCGAGCTTGGTTTTGATGTCATCCGCGCTCAGGGGCGGCAATTCGACCTCCACGTTGACATCAAGCAAGGCGTCAATGAGCGCGCCATAAAACGCAGCAGCCTCGCTCAACTCGCCCACCTCGCGCAAACGCCGCTGCAACAGCAAACGAATTTCAGCAGGGTCTTTAATCATTGCCGCTCGCTTCCTTCCGCATCAGTTGGAACAGCTCCAACGCATTGCGCGCCTCCTCGCCGCCTTGCGCCATCAAGCGTCCAATCGCGTGGTTGAGATGATCAAGGAATTGATAAAGCATCGCCGTTTGCGCGGGGTCGAGCGTCAACCAGATGTTTTCTTGTTGCGCTGTTTGTAGCCATAACGCGAAGCGTTCCATCGTCTTAAACGCATCGTCAACTGTTTTATCGCCGCCCTTCTGGCGTCCCTTGATGCGTCCATCTTCAGCCAAATCAGGCATCGTGTCATCACCTCCACAAATCGTAACCCTGTCTTTGCGCGATTGTAGCATGTTCTAAAGTTCGCTTCAATAACTCACCCACGTTACACGGGGCGTATGTTTTGAGGAACGCAACTGTTCATCAACCACATAACGTACGCCCATCTTTCACAACCATAAGTCCGTGCTGAGATATTTCAACCCCGAATCGTTCAACAACACGGCAATCGTTTTTCCTGCGTGCATCGTCCGCAACAGTTGCAGCGCCGCCGCCGCATTCGCGCCCGACGAAAACCCCGCGAAGATGCCCTCCTCTTTTGCAAGACGACGTGATACCTCCATCACTTCCTCATCGGTCACTTGCAGATAGCCATCCACATGCTCAGACTTGACCAATGGCAAGTGTGCCATCGTATAGCCGCCACCTTGAATACGATGATTCGGATTCGTGATGGGCTTGCCTGCCAATATCGCCGCGCCCGCAGGCTCAACGATGTAACATTGAATCGTCGCATCATGTTCTTTGAGTGCGGCAGCACAGCCCACAAATGAGCCGCCCGTGCCGACAAAATCGCAGAACGCATCAATCGCTCCGCCCGCTTGCTTGATGAGCTCAGGTCCCGTGTGTAGGTAATGGGCGCGAGCGTTGCTTTGCAGACGAAATTGGTCAGCGCGAAACGCATTGCGTTCCTTCACTATACGTTGCGCTTCACGCTCGACCAGTTCTAAATCGCCGCCTGACACTTGCCCTGGTTGTGAATTGGGTAACTGATCCACCAGCACAACCTCCGCGCCCAACGCCCGCATCATGCGCGCGCGCTCCAGCGAGTTGCCCCTCGACATCACAGCGACAAAGGGATAGCCTTTGATGGCGCACACAATCGCGAGTCCCGTGCCTGTGTTGCCGCTCGTCAGCTCGACCACGGTCTGCCCTGCCTGCAACCAACCGTGCGCTTCGGCGTCCTCGATGATTTGGCGCGCGATGCGGTCTTTCTTCGAGAAGCCGGGGTTGAGATATTCGAGCTTGGCAAGGATGCGCCCGTCCAAGCTGCGTGTGAGACGGCTCAATTCGACGAGTGGCGTTTCGCCAATCGCTTCAATGGCGGATGACAAAATGGTATCGGAACGAGACATGCGTGTTTGCCTTTCGAGTGAATGAGATGGCGCAATCATACCATAAACAAAAAGCGCGTTCCTGTGGAGGAACGCGCTTGCACAATGCGCTCACATTCCGCGTAACTCACATTGCTCCCACTACACTTCAGCAAGGTCGGGCCCACGCAGATTCAAGGATGCAAACAACCCTACTTCTCAATAGCCACATCGGACAGATTGCCCCACTCTGCCCATGAAAGGTCATACGCGCGCACGTTAGGGTAGCCAAGTAATTGTGTCAGAGTAAACCACATGTGCGTGGAGAGTCCACCGCGCACGCAGTAGGTGATGATGTTTTTGTCTGCGGTAGCTCCCTTCTCAGAAAAAAGCAAGCGCAACTCTTCAACGGACTTGAACGTACCGTCGCTGTTTGTGGTGGGAGTCTGCCAGCCCTGAAATTTTCCTTCCGCGTCCATCATGCGTTCCGCAGGGACATTAACTGCCGTGGGAATATGCCCACCACGTTGCATGCCCGCCATATTTTCGCCTGTGTACATATCAACAGGGCGAGCATCTATCAACCTGTAGTCTGCTTGCCCGATTGCGCCAGTAATGAAATCCTTGTTGGCACGCAGGCTCAAGTTCGGCGTTTGAGCGACATAGTGTGTGGGCTGCATGATAGGTCGTTTAGTGCTCAAGGCGCGGTTTTCTGCTAGCCACTTTTGTCGGCCGCCGTCGAGCAGACGCACATCTGCATGGCCGTAGATTTTCATAACCCCAAACGCCATCGCAGCAACCAGATTGCTGAGACCACCATAAATGACAACTATATGGTCGTTTGCCATGCCCGCTTGCGACAACATGTTTCAATTTGCGCTTTGTTGGGAATATCACGACTATCCGCTCGTTGTAAATCTGCGAATCCCCAACCTGCGACCGCGCCGGGAATATGGCCTGCTGCGTACTCTGACGCATCCCAGCCGACTTCCAGTAGCCGGAGATTAGAGTCATTCAGATGATCAGCAACCCTTTGAGTGCTCACGAGAACTTCGGGATGAGCGTAACTGGACATGAGATTTTCCTTTCGTCATCAAAGATATAGCCAGACCTGACAGGTCTGGCTGTCTATTGCCCATTGACTATGCCTCACCCAGCGGCTTGGTTGGGAGCCCCGCATCCTTCCAGGCTTGCACGCCCCCATTCAGGATGGTGACATTGGTGAAACCCATATCTTTGAGGAGCTTGCCTCCCAGCGCTCCCATCGGACCGAGAATGCAGGTCGTGATGATGGGCCGTGAACGATCGGCAAGCTGCGGCTCGCGCCAATCTGCTGGCACCTCATTATCCGCTTTGTAGGTTAAGCTGCCCAAGGAAATATTGATGGCTCCAGGAACAGTGCCCGTCTCGGCAATGTCGGCGGCATCCCGCACATCAATCACCAAAGTCCTCGGGTCTTGCTGCATTTGTTGACGAACATCGGTGGGAGTAACCGTTGGCACTACTGCCATCGCCTCGGCTACCATTTGGTTGAAGGTCTTTGCCATAACTGTGCTCTCCTTTCAAAGTTGGGGGTGAATGTCTATTTCTCAGTTTTGGTGAATCACCATGATGGTTGTTGAATATACGGTGACGAGCCGCCCAACATCAGGGTCAGTTTTGCTTAGTTCATAGAGACCTCCTTTCGCCATTAGATGCTCCATTCTACGCAGCGGGTATCGGTTTGTCTATACATCTTTCGATATATTTTTCAATCACTACCTTTACCCGCCATTGCATAGGCGATTAAAAAAGGGGGCCGCGCAACTCCGTTGCGCGGCCCCCTCCGTTTTTGCCAATCATTCGCACTATCAATTGTTCACTGTAACCATTTTACTACCTTCGCTCTTCACACGAATATCGTCAAGCACCGTCATTGGCTGAAATTATAGCACAATATTCCCCACCTCTCGCCAAACACACAGCCGAATTATAGGCATCGGGGCGCACACCCTCTGTGCCCCGACCAAACGACTATGTGACTAAGCGACTATCCGACTAGCTCTGCTGCACCATCACCACCATATACCGCATGATGAACCCGGCGACGAGAATGAGCAACGCGGTCAGCACTGCGAGGTTGCGCGGCAGATGCCCTTGCCCGAAGCTCGTGCGAACCTGCAACGCGAGCGGAATAACGATGCCCAAGAACACGAACAACCAGAACAGCGCCACGAACAAGCCACCCGTCATCAGCAACACCTGCGCCATCAGCGGCGCCGTCGCCAGGAAGATGATGAGGATGGCGAGCTCGATGAGCATAGCGGCGTTGTCCATACGCGCGAGGCGTGTTGCCGCTTCTTCGTCATCCTTGCGATTACGGATTGCCATGATGAGGCCAATGGTCGCCGCGCCCGTCGAAGCGGCTGACGCGATGAATAACGCGCCCAACCACGTCCCTTCGCCCCACAGCGGTTGCGCCGTCACGTTCATCAGCACGCCCGTGTAGCCTGCGACGAAGAAACCGAAGAAGCAACCCGCCAGCGCATACAGCTTGCGCGGCACCGCGCTGTAAAACGCTTTGAGCGGCGCAACCGTCAATCGTCCTTCTTCAACCCATACGTCGAGAATCGAAAGCAAATTGAAGAAGCCGAAGCCGGCGAGCGCCCACCCACCGATGTTCATCGGCGAGATGAATTTGAGGTTGAACGCGAACCGCGACCAATTCTCGGACAAGGTGTTCACCCACCACTCGTTGACCATGATGTGCCAGAAGCGGGTCGGGTTGCCAAGGTCAACAATCAGCAGCAGCGCGCAGATGAGGATGAGCGGGAACGCCAGATAGTAACCGACCTTCGCCATCGGCCGATCTTCGGGGCCGCCGAAAATCTCCGCCAACGTCGCCGTGAAGTACGCGCCCGCCGCAATGCCGCCGAGGAAGAAATACAGGATGACATACCAACCCCAGTCAAATTCTTGTAATTGCATGTAACCCCCTCAGGATGAATATCCTCTTCAGAGGATTTCAACACTAAGACACAAAGGAGGCACTAAACAATCGTGTTGTAAGTCGGATTGCCAATCTGACCTACGTCCTACTAGACACAATGTTTACTTCTTTGTGTCTTTGTGCTTTCTTAGTGTCTTAGTGTTAAGTCATTACATCGCTTGTTTCTCCGCTGCTTTCTGACCACGCTTGCGGAAGTTTAGCAATGCTGCGAAGCCCGTTACAACAGCTGCAGCAATGGCGAGACCTGATGACAGCGCCAAGCGTTTCTGTGGCAACACAGGTTTATCGGGCTGCCCATAGACCGAAGGCTTGTCCATCAACAGATAGAAGACATTGAGGCCACTGAGATCGCCGTTGGGATCTGCGCCATACAATTGCGCTTTGTCTTGCCCCGCCGCCTTCAATGCCGCCAAGCGCGCTGATGCTTTTGCGCGCAACGCGCTGACTTCACCGAACTCAATCGAACCCGTGGGACACGCCTTCGCGCAAGCTGTGGTGAGTCCTGCGTGGATGCGATCATCGCATAGCGTACACTTATGCACTGTCTTCGTGATGTTGCTATAGCTGATGACGCCGAAGGGACACGCGGTTACGCAGTAGCGACAACCGATGCAGACATGCTGCTTGATGATGACGTTGCCCATATCGGTGCGCTCAATCGCGTTGACAGGACACGCTTCCAGGCAACCCGCTTCGTTGCAATGCTTACACGAGTCGGACATGAACAACCAACGCGCTGTCTTACGATCGGCTGTGAAGTCCTCGATGAAGCGCACGCGCCGCCAATCGGTTGCGCTTAAGTCGCCCGTGTTGTCATACGAGTTACCGGTGAAGTTGACAGCCACCATCACACCCGTTTTCGCATCCTTCGTGAAATGATGCGGGTCGGCGTCTAATTGATTCCACTCTTTGCACGCCACCTGACAGGCTTTGCAACCTGTACAGATGGAGGTGTCAACAAACATTCCCTTAGCCATTATGCACCTCCTGAGCGTGTTGCAGAACGCGCCAACGCGATATCGCAGGTGAACACCTTCGCTTCGTGAATCGAAACATTCGGGTCGCCGACGAGCGCGCTCAAGTTGTTCACCACATCGCCTTTCGCGTTGCCTTGCCAGCCCCAGTGCCACGGCAGACCAATTTCATGCACGACCTTGCCATCAATGTTGAAAGGTCTCATGCGCCGCGTCACCAAGGCGCGCGCCGTCACCGTGCCGCGCTTGGTCTTGATGGTCACATAGTCGGTGTTGTTGATGCCTTTCGCTTGCGCGAGTTCGGGCGAAATCTCGCAGAACAATTCAGGCATCAGCTCCGCCAACCATGGCAAGAAACGGCTCATTGTGCCTGATAGATGATGTTCGGTGAGACGATACGTTGAGATGATGATGGGATACTCAGGGTCGGCGACTTTGTGATACTCATTGCCCGCGATGTTCCACACTTTGGATGTTGGACTGCTCTGTTGCTTATAGACGACGTTGACGACGGGCGACTCGTATGGCTCGTAATGTGTGGGCAATGGTCCATCTACGAGACCCGCCGGCGCGAACAACAACGCTTTGCCGTCGGGGCGCATGATGAATGGAGCTTCGCCGCCTTGATAATCCCAACCCAGCACGCCGTCCTTGCCTTTGGTCGTTGGCGGTTTGGTGGCATTGAAATCGGGCACTTCGCCCGCAGGACTGATCCAACGTCCTTTCGAGGTCACGTTGCCTGCCGCGTCTTTGTTCTCAAAGTTCTCGTCCCAATAGATGAGCTTCTTGCGCTCCGACCACGGCTTGCCGTCGGGCGCAGCCGAAGCGCGATTGTACATGATGTGGCGATTGGCGGGCCACGCAAAGCCCCATTGCGGACTGATCCAATCATCGCCTTTGCGACGCGCGGCGTTGTTGGTCTTGGCATCAGGCACGACGCCCGTGTAAATCCACGCTGCGCCCGCGGTTCCGCCATCTTCTCTTAGGTTGACGAATGAGGCTAGTTGCTGTTTTGTCGCCCATTCGTAACCATTGATTTCTTTCAAAACCTTGAAAGCCGATGGCTCATCCTTGATGCGCCAATGGGCAACTTCCTCGGCGTCAGGCTCGTAATCCCACAGCAAATTTTGAATCGCCCAATCGTTCTTGTTCGTACTGGTTCGGTAGAGCGCCTTCAAGCGTTTGCCGAGATGATACGAGAACCACGAATCGGAGCGCGCATCGTGGGGCGGGTCGGCGGCTTTATCGTGCCATTGCAGCAGGCGTTGCGTGTTCGTGAACGAGCCTTCCATCTCTGCGAGGATTGCCGATGGCAGGAAGAAGACTTCGGTCTTGATGTCCTTCGGATTCAATTCACCATTCTGTACTTCCGGCGACGACTTCCAGAACTCCGCTGTCTCTGTCATAAATGAATCGCGCACGACCATCCACTCGAGCTTCGCCAAGGCTTTGCGTTGGAAGCGCGCGTTCTGCCCGCCCACCGCAGGGTTCTGCCCCATGACGAGGAAGCCTTTGATTTTGCCGGCTGCCATATCAACAAACATCGGCATGTGCGAATGGTCGCCCGTAATCTTCGGATGAGAGTCGTAGCCGTAGCCATTCTCCGCAGTGGCTGCATTGCCAAATTGCGCCTTGAAGTAACTCACCGCAAACTTGGGGAAATTAGACCAAAACGACGTTGCGCCCAACCCTATCGTCTCGTTCACCACGTAATCTTTGAAGGTGTCGTTGCGCTTGCGCGCGTCGGGCATTGGCAAATAGCCGGGCAATGAATGATAGAGTGTAGCGATGTCGGTGCTGCCTTGAATCGTCGCGTGACCACGCAGCGCGAGGATGCCGCCGCCGGGCCGCCCAATGTTGCCGAGCAATTGTTGGAGGATGCCTGCGGCGCGGATGAACTGCACGCCAATCGTGTGCTGCGTCCAACCGACGGCATAAACAATCGAGGAGGTGCGCTCGGCATTGGAGTTCGCCCAGAGCGTCTCGGCAACTTGCAGGAATTTATCTTGCGGACACCCGCACACGCGCTCGACCATCGCGGGCGTGTAGCGCGCGTAGTGTCGCTTCAAAATCTGGAAGACCGCTTGCGGGTCCTTCAGCGTGCGATCTTCGAGCGGGCGTCCTGCGATGGTCTTGGCGACTTCATCGCTGAACGTTTTCGCTTCGCCCGTGAACGCAACGGCTTGTGGCGCGCGCTGATACCCCCACGTGGCATTGCTGTAAGCTTTGGTTTGGTCGTTCCAGCCCGAGAACAAACCATCCAGATCTTCGGTGTCTTTGAAATCTTTGTTGACGAGCAGCGCCGCATTCGTGTAGTTCGTGACGTATTGGCGATGGAACGAATTGTCAGGCGACGTTTCGATTTTTTCAATGACGTACTTGATGAGCGCGCCGAGGAACACCACATCCGTGCCTGCGCGAATGGGCGCGTAAATGTCGGACATCGCGCTCGTGCGGGTGAAGCGTGGATCAACGTGGATGATCTTCGCGCCCTTCAACTTCGCCTGCATGGGCCAGCGAAATGCGACGGGATGGCACTCCGCCATGTTGCTGCCCATGATCATCACCGCATCCGAGTTTGACGTATCACGCGCAAACGTCGTCGCCGCGCCGCGACCAAATGAGACCCCCAGACCGGGGACCGATGCGCTGTGTCAGATGCGCGCCTGATTTTCGAGGTACACGACCCCCGCCGCGTGCATGATCTTCTGATGAAGATAATTCCACTCATTGTCCATCGTCGCGCCGCCCAGCGAGGCGATGGCGTACGTGTTCATCACGCGCTTCTTGACCGTGCCGCCTGCGCCATCGGGCATGTCCTGCGTCTCGTTGAAGTTTGCGTCGCGCGTGGCTTTGAATTTCTGTGCGATCTGATCCATCGCCCAATCGAGCGGCTTCTCTTCCCACTTGTCACTGCCCGCCGCGCGATACTTCACCTTCGTCTCGCGCAACGGGTTGACGATGAGCTGGTATGTCGCCGCGCCTTTCGGGCAGAGCGTACCTTGACTGACGGGGCTATCGGGGTTGCCTTGCACGTCAATGATTTTGCCTGCCTTGTCCACCATGATGAGCTGACCGCAGCCCACCGCACAGTAGGGGCAGACCGATGGGACCGTCTTGCCCTCTTTAATCGGCGCGGATGCCCCGCGGGCATAGGCAGGCTTAACATCTAAGCCTAGCCCTGCCGCGTCGGCTGCTGCCGCGCCCGCCAACGCGCCGCCCGTCAACTGCAAAAACTTCCTACGGGATATGGCCATACGTTACCCTCCTCCCTTGACTGGAGATTGGTGATTAGAGATTAGCGATTGGAAAGTTAAGCCCTTGAATCAATCTCTAATCTCCAATCTCTGGTTAGAAAAACAAAAGACGAGGCGCGCACAAAATGCGACCTCGTCCGATTTAACGCACGTAGAGACGAACCGACCACCCACAAAGCGCGCAGAACGCTGTGCTATCAAACCCCATATCGCGTTGATGTATTGTGGGAAATAGTGCCATCGCTCCGACCACTCACCTCCCCTGAAGGGGACATACTTGAAAATGGCGATGCAGACAGCCGATGAAACCGCTCTAACGGGCAGTATTTTACTAAGGTGTGATGAGTTGTCAAGCGAAATTTTATGCGACGCCAATGGGCAAATACACCTTGAAGGTCGTCCCCTTCCCCACCTCGCTCTCCGCCTCAATCCGCCCGCCATGCTTTTGCACGATGCCATAACTCACCGCCAACCCCAAGCCCGTGCCTTCCCCTTCTGCCTTCGTCGTGAAGAACGGCTCGAAGATGTGTTCCAAATGTTCAGGCGCGATGCCCGTGCCTGTGTCTTGCACACTGACGACGACGGCTTGATTCTGCAAAGCGGTCGCAAGCGTTAGCGCGCCGCCAGGCGCCGTCGCTTGGATCGCATTCGTAATAAGATTCAACAGCACTTGCTTGATTTGATTCGCGTCCAGCTCGAGTAACGGCAACTCGGCGTCATAGTGTTCATGGAGGCGCAGCCCCTCCTTGTTGATGCGATGACGCACCAGCTTCAGCGTATCGGCTATGACTTGATTGACGTCAGCCACTTCAAGGCGCAACGCGCGCGGGCGCGCAAAATCCAACAGGCCACGCACGATCTCGCGCATCCGATTCGCTTCTTTGACCACCATTCCCAAATCCGATTTGATCTCTTCATCATGCGCACTTTGATACGCCAGTTCGCTGAAGCCAAGAACTGCCGCTAAGGGATTGTTGATTTCGTGCGCGATGCTCGCCGCCAGCTCGCCAATGCCCGCCAACCGCGCGGCGCGCGCCAGTTGCGCTTGTGCGCTTTGCAACTCGCTCAAGCGTTTCTGTAACGCATGATAGAGCCGCGCGTTCTCGACCACACCCGCGAGCTGCGCCGCTAGCGTAGTCATCAAACGCACGTCACGCTCCTCAAACACATTGGCACGCTCGCTTTCGACGTTAATCACACCGACGGTTTGTTCGCCAATCTTCACAGGTACGCACAACTCCGAGCGTGTCTGCTCAAACACTCCAACGTAACGCCTGTCTTGTTGTATGTCAGGGATATTCAATGACTCGCCATGCGTCGCCACCCAGCCCATGATACCTTGTCCTTGCACTATCATCTGTTTTAGCGTGGATATAGTTTCTGATGGAACCGCCGTGCCCAGAATGTAAAAACCTTCGGTAATGTCGTCTTCCCACAGATAAATCGCCGTCAGAGGCGTGCGCATCAACTGACACAGCGCTTCGATCACGGGCTGTAGCGCCTTTTCCAGCTGCGGCGGCGTTGTGCGCATATTGACGAGCGCCGTCTCATACAACAATGAGAGCTCGCTCAATTGGCGCACAGTTTGTTCGCGCAAACGCGCGTTGTGGATGGCGCTGGCGACTTGCGCCGCAAATAGTTCCAACAGACGCACGTCGTCTGAGGTGAAACTGCGTGTCGCTGGCAGAAACTCATTGACCCCTAACGTGCCAATTAACTCGCCGCCATAGCTCAACGGCGCTTGAACGATCGCGGAGATATTGAGTCCTGAGATATGATGTTCCCAATGCTCATAATCATTGATAATCATGGGTTGGCGCGTCTGCGCGACGCGCCCCACCATACCCTCGCCCCATTGGAACGTCAAGCCTACGGCTGGCGTTGGCGACCGATCTACCGATAGCGCCAAGACATGACGCGCGCGATCATACAAGGTGATGAAACCGTTCGGCACCTGAAACAACTTCATTGCCCGCTCGACCACCATGTTGAGGAGTGTTTGTAAATCTTGCTGTGCCGCCAGATCATGCACGACCTCGTACAACGTCTGAAACTCTTCGGCGCGACGCTTCGTTTCCTCGAGCAACCACGCATTATGCACCGCGCCAGCGGCTTGCGCGGCGAACAACTCAAGCAACCGCACATCCGCCGAGGTGAATTGGCGTGTCGGCGTTGCGCCCAGCTCCTGCACACCCAACACGCCAATCAAGTCGCCTTGATACACTACAGGCACAGCCAGCGCAGCCGCAATCGGCAAGTCGGACAAGCGATGCTCCCAATGCTGATAGTCGCTGATTAACAGCGGCTGGCGGGTTTGCGCCACACGCCCCGCCAGACCTTCACCTAACTTGATGGGCCACGCGCCGACGACAGGCGAATTCGTTGAGATGGAGCGCTGCAACAGCTCACGTTCACGGTCGTACATCATCATAAAACCGCTGTGCACTTTGAGCAACGCCACTGCACGCTCGACAATTATCTTCAGCAGTGTTTCCAAATCCTGTTGGGTCGTGAGGTCCTGCGCTGTTTGATAGAGCGTTTCAAACTCTTCGGCGCGACGTTTTGTTTCTTCCAACAAACGCGCATCATGCACCGCATCTGCCGCTTGCGCCGCAAAGAGCGACAACAGGCGCGCATCGGTTTCGGTGAAACCTTGCGTCTCGCCGACATTGCCTCCCAGCGCCAATGCGCCAATCAACTCGCCTTGATAAAGCAAAGGCACACCCATCGCTGCTTGCAATGGCGCGGTGAGGCGCTCGGGTGACACGCGATGCTCCCAATAACGATAATCGTTGACGATCACCGTCTGGCGCATGAGTGCGGCTTGTCCAATCACGCCCTCGCCCATCTGGAAGCGTGCGCCAAGCGACAATGAGGTATCTTTACTGCTAACCAGTTCCAAATCGCCGCGTGTTGGGTCATACAAACAAATACCCCCTTGTGCGGCCTTAACCAACGAGACCGCGCGTTCCACAATCCTTGTGAGCAACGATGGCAAATCTTGTTGCTCGCTCAAGTCCTGCGCCGTATGATACAATGCTTCAAATTCGCGGGCGCGTTGCTGCACGGCTTCAAACAAACGCAATTTGTCGAACGCAATCGCCGTTTGACCTGCTAACAATTTGAGCGTGCGCAGCTCGTCGTCGTTCCACACACGCGGCGCCTCGTCCATCACCAGCAACAAGCCAAGTATGTGTCCATCGGTACGCAAGGGTGTGATCGCATACGCGCCAATCCGCTCACGCGCGCATACGTCAGCCAATGTTGTCTCAGTTGGATCATGGTCGGCTTGGGTATAAACCTCACGCGCTTTCAGCACGCCGTCGCGCCACAAGTGTGTGAGCCTTTCTGTCATGGTGACAGCATCCGCCACGCCAACATGCGCGACGAGCTGCAAAGTGTCATTGGCTGCGACAGACAAGACAGCTGACTTCGCGGTATGCAATCGCTCTCGGGTGTGGCGACACACCGATTGCATGACCGCTGCGCTATCGGTGGCGGCGATGATGTCACGATCAATCTCCGCCAATACTTCGAGCGTGGTCACTTTGTCGCGCAGGGCTTCTTCTGCGCGTTGCCG
>CAZDYP010000157.1:0-12982 GCA_964509505.1 uncultured Anaerolineae bacterium
CAAGTGCAAGCCATTGTGCAGAAAGTTTTGGCGGAATTACGCGCCTCGACGCAGCAAGATCCGCGAAGTTTGCATCCTGAGCTTGTCGAAGGACGAAACCTCGTGGGTCTCGGTGAGGGCATCTTCGCCGATGTCGAATCAGCGGTGGTCGCTGCGCGCGCCGCGTATGAGCAGCTCGAGCGGCTGACATTGCAAAAACGCAAGGACATCATCGCCGCCATGCGCGCTACGATGATTGAGCGCGCCGAAGAGCTCGCAAAAATGGCGCACGGCGAGACGGGCCTGGGGCGTTGGCAAGACAAGGTGCAGAAAAATTTGCTGTGCGCGCAAAAAACGCCTGGGCCCGAATTTCTCGAACCGCTGACGTGGACAGGTGATCATGGGTTGACGTTATTGGAACGCGCGCCTTATGGGGTTGTCGGCGCAATCACACCCACGACGAACCCAACATCAACCATCATCAACAACAGCCTCAGCATTCTGTCCGCAGGCAACGCCGTCGTCTTCAACGTGCATCCCAACGCGAAGCGCGTCTCCGCCTATCAGATGCAGTTGTTGAATCGCGCGATTGTGCGCGCAGGCGGCCCGCGCAATCTCATCACAGGCGTCGCCGAGCCAACGATTGAAAGCGCGCAACAGTTGATGCGTCATCGGCTCGTGCGGATTTTATTGGTGACGGGTGGGCCGGGCGTGGTGAAAGAAGCGATGCAATCGGGCAAGCGCGCGATTTGCGCGGGTCCCGGCAATCCGCCTGTCGTGGTAGATGAAACAGCCGACATCGAGAAGGCAGGCAAAGACATCGTGTTTGGCGCATCATTCGACAACAACGTGATTTGCACTGACGAGAAGGAAGTTTTCTGCGTGGATGCCGTCGCCGATTCGCTCATCAAGGTTATGACGAAGCACGGCGCGCATCTGTTACGTGAACACGAAGCGCGCCGCTTGGAGAAAGTCATCTTCACCGAAATGGGCGAGCCGATGAAACATGGTGCCATCAACAAAGAATTCATCGGCAAAAATGCGGGCGTGATTTTGAAAGAGCTGGGCATCGTGGTCGGCGACGAGGTGAAGCTGGTGTTGCTCGACGTGCCTGTAGCGCATTCGCTCGTTTGGACAGAACAGATGATGCCGGTGTTGCCGCTCGCGCGTGTGCAGAGCGCCGACGAAGGTATTGACCTTGCGAAGAAAGCGGAGCATGGCTTTGGTCATACCGCTTCGATGTTCAGTCGCAACATTGACAACCTCTCGCGGATGGCGCGCGAGATCAACGTGAGCATCTTTGTGAAGAACGGTCCGACGCTCGCAGGCTTAGGCTATGGCGGCGAAGGTTATACTTCGTTCAGTATCGCGTCACCCACAGGTGAAGGACTCACCACCGCGCGCACGTTTAGCCGCGAGCGACGTTGCACACTGGTTGACCACTTCCGTATCGTCTGATTGGTCGAAAGGGTCTAAGCAATGACGAGCTAGCCCATCAGACTATTTGACCAAACGACTACTCTGACTGCTCCGACTGCTCCGACTAATTAGACTAATTGACTAATTGACCACTATGCCCTCCCCTATTCTCGCCGCTCAACTCTACACCGTGCGCGAGTTGTGCAAAGAAAATTATCCGCGCACATTACAACAAGTGGCCGCGCTGGGTTATCGCGCGGTCGAACTTGCAGGCACTTATGGACACAGCGCCTCCGAAGTCAAGCGCATCGCCGATGATAATGGTCTCACTATCATTTCATCACATGTTGGTTTGGCTGTGTTAGAAGCCAATTTAGATGTTGTGCTTGATGATCACGCGACGATGGGTTGCGCGCACGTCGCTGTGCCTGCGATACCCAAAGAGCGCATTACGAATCAAGCAGGTTGGTTGGGCGTGGCGCACTCGCTCAATCAACTAGCGCAACGCTGCCAAGCGCGCGGCGTCGCATTATCGTATCATAATCACGCGTACGAATTCGAGACGAAGTTCAATGGGCAATATGCGCTTGATTTCATCTTTGCCAATGCGCCACTTGCACAAATCCAGCTCGATGTGTATTGGGCCTGGAAACCCGGCATTGATCCTGCGGCATATCTCAAACAGTTCAACGGGCGCGCGCCGACGATTCATTTGAAAGATGCTGATAGGCAAGATGACAGCCACGCCGCAGTGGGTTCAGGCAAATTGGATTGGCAAGCGATTCTCTCCGCCGCCAACGCAGTGGGGGTGTGGGGCTACATTGTCGAGCAAGATTATTACAAACGCCCGCCGTTAGACTGTCTGAAAAGTAGTTTTGAGTTTTTGAGGTCACGGGGGTTAGCGTAAACGGGTGGACGAGTAGATGGGCAAATGGATATAAGTTCGTTTCCTCATTTACCCGTTCTCCACAGGAGGTGAATGCCATGCGTTACATCGTCAAGTGGCTAATGGTAAGCTGCGTGTTATATGCGGTGCTATCACCCGCTTCCTCTGCGTTGGCGCAAGGATGCGCGCTTAACAATCCTGTGCAAGCCTTGTTCGTCACGCCTGAAACGCCTCCACGCGTCTATCTATTCATTCACAATCGCCTCTACGAAAGTCGAGACAATGGGAACTCGTGGTCTAACATTCGCATGGGCGGCGCAGTGGGCGGCACGAGCCGTCCGCAACCCGTTGAACTCGTCACGATAGATTATAACCATCCCCAAACTTTGTACCTGCTGGGCTATCAAACATCGAACGATAGTTTTTATCTCTTTCGCAGCTTGGACGGTGGGCGCACGTTTTATCAACGCGGCAACGCTATGCCCAGCTATCGGCGCATCACCACCGTCGCAGTGGACTGGCAAAATCCTGATGTGCTGTATGGGGGGATGTATCGGACGGAGTGTGGCGGGCCGTGCGGCGAATTTGTAAAAAGCGCCGATGGCGGCGCGACGTGGACACACTTCGACAATCAAATAGGGCCGACGGGTTTCCGTCAACCGATTCGTCGCATCCTCGTCAATCCTAACCAGCCAACTCAGTTGTTTGCTGAAACGCTCTACAGCTATCGGGGCTTGAGCGACCAATTGTTCATGGGCGACACAACTGGCAATTGGAAATTGATGTCAGCGCCTGCGCGTCCCATCTCCATTGGCATCTATCCGAGCGGCATCGCATTCAATCCTGCACAGAATGCGCTGTGGACAGGTACGTTTCGCGCGGGTGGTCTCAATCCGCCGCGCGAGGATCCGCGTCTTTTCCGCGCGACCAATCTTGATGCGCCTGATCCTGTGCTGGTACAATGGACGCCTGTTTACGAATGGGCTAACACTTCGACCTGTTGGGCAGGCGCACAAGATACGGTCAGTCCGCTTGCCATAGACGCGCGCAGCCATTTGCTATACGTGCGTACGCATACGGCGGATACGGCGTTGTGGCGCAGCAGCGACAATGGAAAGACATGGCAGTATCTCGTCGTGCCGCCCAAGCCGGGTATGCCCTTGACCAGCGAGACAAACAAATGGGTATCCGATGCGACAAGGCACACGGTTTCTGGTGAATGGCTCAAATTTCTAAAAGAGCATGGCGATGTGGACAACATCGGCAACCCGCGCACAGAAGTCATCAACGACCCGACACTTCCAGGTCAGACCGTGCAATACTTTCAACGCTTGATTCTCGAATATCATCCAGAGAACCCGCCACCCTATCGTATCCAGCGTCGTTTGCTCGGGGACATCATTTATCCAGGGGCTGATGCGCCCCTCCCTATCAGCGCTGCGCCGCCAGGCGCGTGGCATTACTTCCCATTTTCGCCCAATGCGCCGACAGGTTTGGGCCATTTTGTTGCAAATCTAACGCGCACCAATCAACCCATCTACTTCAAAGAGTATTTTGATTCGCATGGCGGCGTGGATGCGTTTGGTTATCCGAAAGAAGAGCCAAAGATTCGCAACGGAATGTGGACACAACGCTTCCAAGCTGCCGTGTTCGAGTATCATCCCGAATTTGATAAAGATGGCTTCTTGCCCGGCAGCGCCATTCCATGGCGTGCCTATCGTGTGCAATTGGAATTGCTGGGCGATAAATATATCCAACAACACGGACTCCCCTATCAATAATTTTTGCTTTTAGATTTTTGATTGAAAGCGCCCAACCCCAAATCTAAAATCGAAAAACTAAAATGACTATGGCTGACGTGGCTTTAGGGTTATTGGAATTCGATAGCATCGCCATCGGTATTGCGGCGGGCGATGCGATGGTGAAACGCGCGCCGATTGAAAGCATCAAAGCAGGCACGGTGCAGCCGGGCAAATACCTGGTGATGGTCAGCGGCGAAGTTGCGGATGTGCAAGAGGCAGTGGAGGCAGGACGCACAGTAGGCGCGTCCGCCTTGCGCGATATTATCTTCCTGCCTAACGTGCATCGTGCGGTAGTGAATGCGATACGAGGCGAACGACAAGCTGGACAAGGCGAGGCGCTGGGTATCATTGAAACGCGCACAGTGGCGACTGGCATTGGCGCGGCGGATGCAGGAGTGAAAGGCGCAAATGTGACGTTGCGTGAGCTACGGTTGGCGGATGGCTTGGGCGGTAAGGCGTTTGTGTTGTTTGCCGGTTTGGTCGCGGATATTGAAGCGGCGGTAGATATAGGTTCGCAAGCTATCGCAACGTCAAATCAAATTGTGCAGAAGCAAGTCATCGCGTCATTGCATCCAGCGATGGACGAGAACTTATTGGCAGATACGCGATTCGGAACGCGGACACGCAATGAAGCGAGCTGGTGATTTAGGTGTGGGTTGGTCGGTAGGTGGATAGTTGACAATGCCTACGCGAGACAACAAACAAAAACCTGATAGACCTTCGAGCCCTGTCAGATTTGGTTGGACACAATGAACATGAACATTGGACGAGTAATCGGCACGCTCGTCGCTACCATCAAATATAAAGGCTTAGAGGGCGTGAAGTTTCTCATCGTACAGCCGCTCGACAAGCAGCTCAAGCCCAAAGGCGAACCCGTCGTCGCCGCCGATGGTGTGGCGATGGTGGGCGTCGGCGAGCTCGTGTTCGTCGTCGGCGGACGCGAAGCAGCGCTGGCGTTGCCGCAAACCTTCGTGCCGGTTGACCATACGATTGTTGGCATTGTAGATGAAGTCACCGTGCGACAGGAGGCAGCATGAAACTTGCGCGCGTCGTTGGCGCTGTCGTCTCGACCATTTGCGATGCGACGTATGAGAATCGCAAATTGCTGATCTGCGATTTGCTTGATGCGGACAACAAACCGCAAGGCGGTTATCTCATTGCGATAGACGCCGTCGGCGCAGGCGCAGGCGAAACCGTGTTGATTCTGGACGAAGGCAACTCGACCCGACAAGTGTTGCAAAACGATAAAGCAGCGGCACGCACGGTAATCGTGGGCATTGTGGATGCCGTCACAGCGACTTGACGAAGCGGCTCGACGATCACAACCACACCAGGCAGTCTCAGCGCTCGGGGTGTGGCTTTTCAATAAAGATGAGCATGGAGCAACCACTATGAGCGACACAGCTAGCCGTCCGCGCGCGCACCAGTGGAGCGAATTACGTGAGTCAGTGCGCGCACTTTGCCATCAATTCGGTAGTTCGTATTGGCAACAAGTCACCGCCGAGCAAGCATACCCCGAAGCGTTCGTGCAAGCGCTGACCAAAGCGGGTTGGCTCGCGGCGCTGATTCCCGAAGCCTATGGCGGCGCAGGGCTTGGCATCACTGAAGCCTCGGTCATCCTCGAAGAGATCAATCGTTCAGGCGCGAACTCGGGCGCGTGCCACGCGCAAATGTACACGATGGGCACGATTCTGCGACATGGCTCGCCCGCACAGAAACAAACCTATCTGCCTCCAATTGCATCAGGCGAATTGCGCCTGCAAGCCTTCGCGGTCACAGAGCCGACGACCGGCACCGACACGACAAAGCTCAAAACATTCGCAGAGCGCAGGGGCGACCGTTATATCGTCAACGGACAGAAGGTGTTCATCTCGCGTGTGCAACATTCGGAGCTGATGCTGTTGCTGGCGCGCACAACGCCGCTCGCTCAAGTTACCAGAAAGACCGAAGGGCTATCGGTCTTTCTCGTGGATTTACGTGACGCCCTTGGCAGGGGCTTGACGGTACGCCCAATTCGCAACATGGTCAATCACGAAACGAATGAGCTCTTTTTTGATGGCTTGGAAATTCCTGCGGAGAATCTCATCGGGCAAGCGGGACAAGGCTTTCGTTACATTCTCGATGGCATGAACGCCGAGCGCATTCTCATCGCCGCCGAGTGTATTGGCGATGGCTATTGGTTCGTGGATAAGGCTCGCCAGTATGCCAACGAGCGCATCGTCTTTGAGCGTCCCATCGGGCAGAATCAAGGCGTGCAGTTCCCCATCGCGCAAGCCTACGCGCATGTGCGCGCTGCCGATTTGATGCGCTACGAAGCGGCACAATTGTTTGATGCAGAACAATCGTGTGGCGCGGAAGCGAACATGGCGAAGCTGCTGGCGGCCGATGCGTCATGGGAAGCGGCGAATGTGTGTTTGCAGACGCACGGCGGCTATGGCTTCGCCGTTGAATACGATGTGGAACGCAAATTCCGCGAGACGCGGTTATATCAAGTCGCGCCTATCTCGACCAATTTGATTCTCGCGTATCTCGGCGAGCATGTGTTGGGTATGCCGCGATCGTATTAGATAGATCAGACCTGACAGGTCTCTCAAACCTGTCAGGTCTTCGTAAAGTATTTTGCAATCGCCCAACTTTCGATTACAATAGGCGCTGTTCCCTGCCCTCATCGTCTAGTGGACTAGGACGCGGCCCTTTCAAGGCCAAAACCGGGATTCGAATTCCCGTGAGGGCAACTGTATAAAACTCCGCCTTATGCGTCGCACCGTGCCAGACCCTAAAGGTTTTGAAAACCTTTAGGGTCTCTAGCGTCTCCGTGCTTGACACCCCCCTCGCTCCTCGTTAAACTGTGCCACGAAAGGAACACCCTATGCGCGAGTTCAACATCTTCGGGCCCGTCAATCCGCGAGAGCATTACCACGTCAACCGCGTCGCCACTAAAGCGGCGATGCGCGCCAAGATCGAGAAGGGCCGCTACTTCACGCTCAACGCGGGACGACAAACGGGCAAGACCACCTTGTTCCGCGAAGTCGTCGCCGAGCTGGAGCAGACGAGCGACTACTTCGGCATCTTGCTGGATTTTGAGCTGCTGACAGATTTCCCCTCAGACCAAGTCTATGAACGACTAGGACGAGTGTTGGAGGGATGGCGATTTACTTGGCCCGCAGCGCCTGTGCCTTCCCCCATGCGTCATCAAGGCGACTTCGCTGATTGGCTGCGCGCTACCGCGCAAGCCTTGGGGCGGCGCGGCGTGCTGATCATTGACGAGTTCGATGCTTGGCCCCCTGAATTGTTGCGCCCGTTGCTGATGCAATTTCGCGGCATGTATTTAGAGCGCAATAACCCCAATTATCATGCGCTGCAAAGTGTCGTCCTCGTCGGCGTCCGCAACATTCCCTCTTTGCTTGAAGGCACACAATCGCCGTTCAACATCGCCGATCAATTCACCGTGCCTTACTTCACACCCGACGAAGTGACCGACTTGCTCACACAGCATACGCAAGAAACGGGACAACTCTTCGAGCCAGCCGTCATGCACGCCATTCACCGCGAGAGCGCAGGACAACCGTTCCTCGTCAATCGCCTCGCGCAAATTCTGACGCAAGACCTTGTGCCTGACCCGCAACAACCTATCACACAAGTGGTTCTGACTCGCGCACTGGCGCTGTTGCTCACCGAAGACAACACGCACTTCGCTTCGATTGTCTCCAAAGCCACGCCGCATCGCGCGCGTTTATGGCGCGCCTTGTTTTACAACGAAGACCTCCACGACTTCCTCGACCCCGCCGCGCGCGAATTGATTATGTATGGTGTCCTGAGCGTCGTGCCTGAGCGTGATAACGTGCGCGTCGCGCGCGTCGCCAATCCCATCTACCGCAAGATGCTGTTGCTACGCTTCAAACCGCCACCTACCGAGTTGCCCCTCAACGGCTCGTTCCGCGAACGCTTCATCATCAACGGCTTGTTGGATTTCGACGGCTTGCTCGACAGCTTCGCCCAGTTCATGCGCGCACATGGGGTGCGTTTGCTCAAGAGCGAAGCCACAGGCAGACCACTCGAAATCAGCGGGCAATATCTGTTGCTGAGCTATCTCACCGCCGCGTTCAACGGCCTCGGCGGGCACGTCACCATCGAATCGTTGTCGAGTGCAGGTGAAATGGATTTGCTGGTTTTCTACCACCAAGACCGCTTCATCGTCGAAACGAAAGTGTGGTATGGCTCCGCCTCATTCGAGAGAGGTAAACAACAACTCGTGGACTATCTGCGCGCGATGAATTTACCCAAGGGCTACATGGTCATCTTCGACCTACAACGCGATGCTCATCCGTTGCTGACAGAGCACGGCGAGGTGTTCGAATTGACCATAGACGACAAACACCTGCGCGTCTATCTCGTCATGGTTGAGACCTAACAAGTCTGCCTATTCGCGTTGCGTTACACCAAACCCTTAGGGTCTCCCTCCTTATCCACCCACCTCCCCCGCCGAATCGCCTCCTCCCCAAACTTTGCGCGGATGTCATCCACTGTCGCATCTAGTCGTGAGCGTTTCTCGTCGCCTGTCTCGAAGAACGAGAGTTGCCGTCCCGTAATCAAGTTCGTCGCGCGCACACCTAACAAGCGCACCTTCGCTCCACGCTTGAGCGTTGCAGTCAACAACTCTGCTGCCGCCTGATAAATATCCGTCGCCGCGTCCGTTGGTTGCGCGAGCGTCGTCTGTCGCGTCAACGTCTCGAAGTTCGTCCAGCGCACCTTGATGGCGACGGTCTTGGCTTGCAAACCTTCTTTGCGTAAATCGTGTCCTACCTCTTCGGATAATGACAACAGCACACGCTTCAAGTACGCCACATCACCCATATCGTTGACGAATGTCGTCTCACGGCTAACCGATTTCGTCGGGCGTTCTGTCTCGACCAAGCTGCTATCGCCCCCATGCGCCTTGCGTTGCAACTCCAACGCCCACACACCAAACTCGCGTTGCAATGGTTTGAGTGGCGCAACTTGCAATGCGCCAATCGTGCGAATACCCAACGCCTCCAGACGCGCGGCGGTCTTCGGTCCCACGCCCCACAATTTGCCAATGGGCAATGGCGCGAGAAACTGCGCTTCCTCGCCCGCATTCACTTGTAACAATCCATCAGGCTTGCCTTGATTGGATGCAATCTTGGCGACGAGCTTGTTTGACGCAATGCCCACAGTGCAGGATAACCCTACCTCCTCACGGATACGCCGCTTGAGATCAGCCGCCAATGTGCGCGCCTCGCCCCACGCCACCACGCCGTCCGTCGCATCGAGAAACACTTCGTCTATGGACACTTGTTCGACAGGGCAACCATAATCATGGATGATTTGCATCACGCGGCGCGAGTGTTCACGATAGACCTCGAAGCGCGGTGGTGTGCGAATGGCGTGCGGACACAGCTTCAGCGCCTGTCCCATCGGCAGCGCGGAACGCACACCGAACTGGCGCGCCGCATACGAGCACGACGACACGACGCCGCGCTCTTCAGGTTTGCCACCGACGAGGATAGGCTTGCCGCGCCATTCAGGATGCAACAATTCCTCGACCGAAGCGTAGAACGCATCGAGGTCGAGACAAAGAATGATTCGTGTGTAAGCCATCGGTTGGATTATGGCGAAAGCGTTACCGCGCGTCAATCAGCAAATTTTATAGAAATTACGCCGCCGACCATTTCAACACAACCCTCTAAAAATGTTGACATTCAAATTCAGTAACTTCTGCTCACGGCGGATTTGTAATGCTAAAGCACCGCTTCGCTGTCCGCCATTCCAACGCGGGATTACAAATCCCGCGCGAGCAAAGAGCTTACCGATTTTCGGCAACGCCGTGTCAAAACTCATTAGGGGACATCCATGCTTCCTTTTTCAGAACTGTGCAATTTCTAACCTTGACAAAGACGCACAAGCGACAATAATCAAATACGACTTCAACTCTCATAGGATGTTTTTTTCGTATGAACGACATCAGCACGTTTCTCGAAAACACCCAGGCCGATTTTCTGCGCGACCTCGCCGCGCTCGTCAATCGCGATTGCGGCACGTACAACAAAGCAGGCGTGGACAGCGTCGGCGCGTGGATTGCCGCGCGCTGCCATGAATGGGGTTGGCATATCGAGCGATTGCCACAAGAAACTTATGGCGATTGCTGGGTCGCGCGTGTGCGTGGCGATGGCGCGGGACGCATCATGCTCAGCGGTCATCTCGACACCGTATATCCCGATGGCACTGCCGCCGCACGCCCGATGCGGTCCGATGGCAATCGCATCCTCGGGCCTGGCGCGTGCGACATGAAGGCCGGCGTGCTGGCAGGTATGTATGCGGTGCGCGCATTGCAAACGACTGGCTTTCATGATTTCAACGAGCTCGTCTTCTTCTTCAACAGCGAAGAGGAGGTCGGGTCGCCCGTTTCGCGCCAACTCTATGCGCCCATCGCACGCACAATGGATGCGGCATTAGTGCTTGAAGCGGCACGCGCCAACGGCGACATCGTCAGCGCACGCAAAGGCGCAGGTCTGTTCAAGATTCACGTGAAGGGCAAGGCGGCTCACGCAGGCGTCGAACCAGAGAAAGGCGCGAATGCAATTCTCGAACTCGCACATCAAATCATCGCCGCGCAAAAACTCAATGGCATCGCGCAAGGCGTGACAGTCAACGTCGGCATCGTCAGCGGCGGCGCACGCACCAACGTCGTGCCTGACGATGCGTATGTTGACGTGGATGTGCGCGCCACCGATCCGCAGGGCGCAGAAGTCGTGACGCGCGCATTGAACGACTTGCCCAATCACGTCACCATCGCGCGCACGCAAGTTGAGGTGACGGGACACTTTGGCGCGCCCCCCATGCCGAAGACGCCCGCGATTGCGTTGATGGTTGACATCACACAGAGCATCGCGCATGAGTTGGGCTTCGCGGCGAACGACACGGCCACGGGTGGTGTATCGGATGCGAATATGCTTGCGGGACAGGGTGTGCCTGTCATTGATGGACTCGGGCCCGTCGGCGGTCTCGATCACAGTCCCGACGAATACATTGACGCCGACAGCATCGTGCCGCGCACCACACTCATTGCAGAATTGATACGTCGCACGTTGGCGCAACGCGCACAACTCGCCGCGCTTCGTTGATAGCATACCAAACCGCAGAGACGCAGAGACGCAGAGAAAAATTTATTAGAGCAAATCTCAACTCAGTGTATGCGCCACACAACTCACTGCATTCCAAAATCTCACGCAAAGACGCTAAGAAACGCAAAGATCACAAAACAAAAGCTTTGCGTGCTTTGCGTTTCTTAGCATCTATGTCCCCTTTAGGGGGATTGAATGAAAGAGGTTACCATGTCTCATATCTCTTCCCTACCCCAAGTCTTTGCCTACGTTGACGCGCAACGTCGCGTCTTTCTCGCTCAGCTCATCTTGTATCTGCGCCAGCCCAGCATCAGCGCGCACGGTATCGGCATTGCTGAAACCGCTGCGCATATCGCCAATCATTTGCAGCGCATCGGATTCGACACACATATCATGCCAACCGCACGCTGGCCAATAGTGTTCGCACAACACACAATGTCCCCTACCCTGCCGACCGTGCTATTGTACGGGCATTACGACGTGCAGCCGCCCGACCCGTTGGAGGCATGGGAGTCGCCGCCCTTTGAGCCGACGATTCGCGATGGACGATTGTATGCGCGCGGCGTGGGCGACAACAAAGGCCAACATTTCGCGCAGATACTCGCGCTCGAATCGTTGCTCGCCGTGAACGGTCAGCTGCCATGCAACGTGAAGGTGTTGCTTGAAGGCGAAGAAGAAACGGGCAGCCCACATATCGCCGACTTCATTCGCGCCAATCACGACGCGCTGCAAGCCGACCTTGTCATCACCAGCGACGGTCCCGTCCACGAAAGCGGGCGCTCGCAAATCGTCTGTGGTGTGCGCGGCGTGTTGAGCATCGAGCTGCGCGCGCGCGGCGCAAATCGTGATTTGCACTCGGGCAATTGGGGCGGCGTCGCGCCGAATCCAATTTGGACGTTGGTGCATCTCTTGGCGACGATGAAGAATGCGCGCGGCGAGGTAACGATTGAAGGATTCTACGACCGCGTGTTGCCGCTCACAGAGCGTGAGCGTGAAGCATTGGCGCAGTTGCCTGTGGATGTGGCAGAGGTTAAACAATCGCTTGGTCTCACACAATTGGATCAACCGTTGGAGCGTGGTTTTTATGAGCGACTGAGCGCGTGGCCCACGTTCACCATCAACGGCATACATGGCGGTTATGGCGGGCCTGGCAGCAAGACCGTGTTGCCGCACGAAGTCTTCGCCAAATGCGATATTCGCTTAGTCGAAGCGCAAACGCCCGATGAAATTTTTGAGAAGGTGCGCGCGCACGTGCAGAAACACGCGCCCCATGTCGAGCTCATTCGGCAAGGTTCGATGCTCCCATCGAAAACGCCACTCGATTCACCCTTCCTCGAACCGATTCGGCAGGGCATCATCGTCGCGCAAGGTGAAGCGCCTCTGCTCTTGCCTGCCGTCGGCGGCAGTCTGCCCGATTATGTCTTCACAAAAATTTTGGGTATCCCCGCGTTCACCGTGCCGTATGCCAACGCCGACGAAGCAAACCACGCGCCCAACGAAAACATGGAGGTTGAGCGTTTTTACATGGGCATCAAGACGGGCGCGGCGATGTTGGCATATCTGGGTGTTATGACACGATGAGTAACTTTTTAGGCTCTACCGATTTTAGTGTGGGATGCTCGCAAGGAAGACTGCTTCGCAACACCCAAAGGGTGCGCCGCCAGCGCTCGCAATGACCCCAATTTCATCGTGCATAACGTGAGTTATTCACTCACAACGCCCTCGCCTGCGCCACAATCTCCCTGATGCGCCGC
>CAZDYP010000158.1:0-11083 GCA_964509505.1 uncultured Anaerolineae bacterium
CGCCGCCGATAGACCTTGAACGACTCAAGGTGACATTTGGCTGCATCGCGTTCATCGTGATTGTCGTGTTGATTGGCTTCTGCTTGGGTGTCGTCGGCACCTTACTCTACTTGATGAGTAACTCAGGCGGTGGTATTCCGCTGCCATGAACCGTTCATCACTTAGTTGTCTCCTATGGATTTCACTCGTCGCAATTTTGTCATTGTGCTGCCTCTGCTTCGGGATCTTGATGGCGTGGGGGTATCTCGCGGAGCAAGGTTTGATTTGATGCTACCTTATGGGGGAAAATGAGCTGCGCGCTTTAATCGAAGAAGGAATAAGTTTGTCGTACGTGCCAGAGCGCGCATCGGCGCGTGAGCTTGCGACGAACTTGGTCGCCTTCGCCAACGCCGATGGCGGCGCTGTGATCATCGGCGCTGAAGAAGATGGCAAAATAAGCGGCTTGAAAACACCCGAGCGCGCGCACGACATCGCTCTGCGCGCCTACATGCTCTGCACGCCGCCGCTGATGTTGCCCTTACCCGAACAAATCGAGCTGGATGGGCGCACACTACTGGTGGTCACGGTTCCCAAAGGGTTGCCGCACGTCTATCACTTGCGCGGCAAATATCTGGTGCGCGACGAGAAACGCATCGTGCCATTGAGCGCGCGACGATTGCGACAGTTGTTGCTTGAACGTGGAGAGGTCGGCTACGAATCGCAAACCGTGAGCCATGTAACGCGCGCCGATTTGGACGAGCGCAAGATCAAGGCGTATTTGAACGCCGTGCAAGCGTTTGCTGATAGCGATGCAGACGAGGTGTTGTTACAGCGAGGATGTTTGCGGAAAGAAGGCGGCGAACTACGTCCAACCATCGCGGGGGTGTTGATGTTTGGGCGTGACGCACCGTTGCGACAAAACAGCGTCTTGCTGGCGCAATACGCCGGCAAAGAGATGTCGGACGAGTTCGAGAAGGAAGACATCCGCGACACCCTGCCCGAGCAAATCCGTCGCGCTGAAAATTTTGTCGTCGCGCGGATGCGGAAAAGCGCGCGGCTCAATCGCCTTGAGCGCGAAGAAAAATTGGAATATCCACGCGCCGCGATTCGTGAAGTCATCGTCAACGCCGTCGCGCATCGTGACTACTCGATTCGCGGCGACGACATCCGTATTTCGATGTTCACAGATCGCATCGAAGTCTATTCGCCAGGACGCTTGCCCGGCCACGTCACCATCAAGAACATCGTCGAGGAACGCTTCAGCCGCAACGACATCATCGTGCAATTGCTCGCCGACCTCGGTTACATTGAGCGCTTGGGCTACGGTATTGATCGTTTGCTGAAGCTGATGAAGGAGCACGGCTTGCCACGTCCGCGCTTCGTAGAGACTGCCAACGGTTTCAAAGTGACGCTGTATGGGCCGGGCGAAAGTTGGCAACCTACCGAAGTCGCTGACCTGCGTTGGCAGAAGTACAATTTGAATGAGCGGCAAGAGAAGGCGCTGCGCTGGCTGCAACGCAACCAACGCATTACCAACAGCGATTATCACGAACTCTGTCCTGACGTGTCCGATGAAACGATTCGGCGCGACCTATCGGAGCTGGTGGACAAAAACATCGTGTTGAAGATTGGGGACAAGAAAGCGACTTACTATATCTTCAAGTAAGCGAAGCTCAGCAGAAAGAGGAAAGAAGTGTGGTAGGTTGATTTTCAACAGAGATTCAAACAGCATTCCACAACATCGCACAACATATCCCACAGGTATCCCACACTTATCCCACACTATCTTACAGAGTTTCCACATGGGGTAAGACAAATTTGCAAGATGTAGGGCAAATTTCCAATTTGCCCTATGCAGAGGTTGAGTATGGATTTGAACTTAATCACTTTAGGCACAGCGCTCGTCGCCGGTGTGTTGTCATTTGTCTCACCTTGTTGTCTGCCACTCGTGCCTGCCTATCTAAGCTACATCACAGGCGTCTCGGTCGAAGAATTTTCCAGCGCGCAAGCGCAAGGCAAACAAACAGAGATTGTGACGAGCGCCTTCACCTTCGCGCTGGGTCTCGCATTGGTGTTCACATTGCTGGGCGCAACCGCAACCGCTATCGGGCAATTACTGCGCGAGCCCATCGTGTTACAAATCGCGGGCATCATCGTCATCATCTTCGGCTTGCAAATGCTGGGAGTGCTACGTCTGCCCTTCCTCAACATAGAAAAACGCCTGAATTTCACCAAGCGTCTCGCGCCAGGCGCCGTGGGGGCTTTGTTCATGGGCATGGCGTTTGGCATCGGCTGGACGCCTTGCGTCGGTCCGTTTCTCGGCAGCATCCTCTTGTTGGCAAGTCAAACGGCGACAGTGAGCGCAGGCATGGCGCTGCTCTTTGCTTATGGGTTAGGACTGGGTGTGCCCTTCATCATCGCGGGCTTGCTGATTGGACAGTTGTTTCCCTTGCTCAAAAATCTGAAGCGCTACACGCGTACGTTCACGTATGCCAGCGGCGGCTTACTGATCGTGATGGGCATATTGCTGTTCACCGATCGGTTGAGCTGGATCACGTCTGCGCTGACGCGCTTGATGGGCAACGGCTTGGCGCAATAGGAGAGGAGGCGCGAATGATGCACACCGTTATTCTCTATAGCAAACCCGACTGTCACCTCTGCCACGAAACGCGCGACCTGCTCGTTGCCCTACGGCGCGAGTGCGCGTTCACCTTCATGGTCGTGGACATCACAACCGATGAGACGCTCCTCGCTCAATATCGCCACACGATTCCTGTGGTGGTCATTGACGATGAACTTGAATTAACCGCGCCGATTTTGGAGCGCGAGCTGCGCTCGGCGCTGCGGTGAAAAAATCAGCGGCAACCGTCATGGTTGCCGCTGATCCGTCTCATCGCTCAGACGTTTTCGGAGACTATACCCGCGCTCTCGAACGTCGCAAATTGCAATTCAGGATCAACCATCGCTGTCCGAGATTTCGCTTTGTCGCCCAGCTCCCACATACGACAGAATGAACACAAGCCCGGCGCGCTCGTCGGCTGTCCGCAATACTCGCACTCGTGCAAGTCCAGCTTCTCTTGCGCGCTGTCAAGATTGAACAGCCCCTCGCCGCGCGCGCGCAAAAATTCCAAATAAAAACTCAGTTTCGCGCCAGGCGAATTGGCTTCTAGCTGATTCAGCAACGTCTTATAGAAGATCGTCGTCGCGCCCTCCGCGTGCGGGCATTCGTCATAGATATAATCAATGCCGCGCACAATCGCATACGCCGCCATTTCGCGCTCGTAGAAACGGCAGAGTGGCTTCACCTTGCGCGCGAACCTTGGATGCGTCGCTTCCAACACGGGCGATTGTCGCAAGAGATAGCCCGCTTGCCAGCGCAACGTGTTTTGCATCAGCACCGCCGCTTCGTCGTCGAGGTTGTGTCCCGTCGCCAAGACGTAACCGCCCTCGACGGCGACGCGATTCATGATGTGCCGTTTGTTGAGCCCGCACACCGAACACGGCTTGTCGCCGCGCCGTTTCGCGCGCGATAAGTCAGGGATGCTCATGCCGTACGTTTGCGGCACATCCACGACGCGCAGTGTTGCCTGGGGCCAGAATTTTTCAATAAACTTGAGACATTTGTCGTGCGATTGCTCGGAATAATTTACGCCGCCATCAATACCCAAGCCGATATACATACCATCCGCTTGATACCCCAGCCGCAGCAAGATGTCCCACAACGACAACGAATCCTTACCGCCTGACACAGCGACGAGAATTTTGTCAGTGGGCTTGAACATTTGGTACTTCTCGATGAAGCGCTGCACTTGCTCAGGCGCCCACGTCAGATAATGCTCCGCGCACAACGCGAGCTTGTGATGGCGCATGTTGATGACGGCGACGCCGCCGCAGGTTTTGCATTTCATACACAACAACCTTCCTAAAGTTTGAGTGGTGAGTTAGAGTGGGTGGTCGGAGTCGTGAGTTGTCACATCCACGCATCAACTTCAAACTCAAACCTTCACCGCGCGATCTCTATGGTTACCTATCGAATCCCCCCGACACCACCGCCACCAACTTAATCGTCTCGCCATCTTTCATAATGTAATCCGTCGTGACGAGTACATCGTTAATCGTCGGCAAGACCGCTTCGGGGTCAAGGTCTATCTTCTTGAGCGCCGCCTCAATCGTCATGCCTGCTTTCATTTCCCACTGGTGCTGACGAAAAATTAATTTGACCATCTTGGGGTTCCCTCCTCTGCAACACGCAAGCGCAAAGAAACACAAAAATCTGCGTGCGCTTCGTGTACTCTTTGTGCCTTCGCGCTTAAAATATCTCGCTGCATTGTAACCAAAACGAAACCGAGGGTCAACGTGCGCCCTCGGTGTCACATGCTGGACTTTTCCGCCTAAGAAAGTGTTTTGAAAATATAAGACCGAGACCCTAACGGTTTCGCTGGCAAGCAACAAAGCATTTCACGCAGGCTGTCTGCGCAACGTGTGAACCCGCTGCGCCAGAAAAACCTTTAGGGTCTGAATTTCAACACACTCTCTTAGCCTACTGCGCCTTCGCCCTTTAGGGGCGACTGTTGCCGTTTCAATTCTTCGGTCAGTGTGCGCCCTTGCGTTTGCCCTTCGAGCGAGTGGTGCAAATGCACTACTTGTTGCTGCTTGCGCCGCAGACGCATGTTGAGCAACTCGATAAACACCGAGAACGCCATCGCAAAGTAGATGTAGCCTTTGTCAATATGCTCACCCCAACCTTCCGCCACCAGCAAGACGCCAATCAAGAGCAGAAAGGCGAGCGCCAGAATTTTCATGCTGGGATGTCGCTCCACGAAATCGGAGACGACGCCCGCAAACAACAACATGATGCCGACCGCTATCAAAATCGCGGTGATGATCACGGCCAGATTGGAGACGATGCCGACGGCAGTGATCACCGAGTCCAACGAAAACACAATGTCGAGCAAAACGATCTGCGCCAAGATGCCGGTGAAACTCGCCGCCCCCATCGCTGCCTGTTGCTCGGCATGACTAACTTCCAGCTTGTGGTAAATCTCATATGTGGATTTGCCAATCAAGAACACACCACCGGCCAGCAAAATGAGGTCTTTGCCAGAAATCTCGTGATTGAGAATGTGCAGGAACGGTTGGGTCAGCGTCATGATCCACGAAATGGCGAACAACAACATCAGGCGTGTAATCAGCGCCAGCGACAAGCCCAACGCGCGCGCGCGCGCGCGTTGCGCTGGCGGCAATCGCCCGACCAGAATCGCAATGAAAATGACGTTGTCAATGCCCAACACAATTTCCATCGCCGTTAGGCTGATGGCGCTAATGACCAATTCCATGACTCCCCTCCCGTATCAAGGCATTGAAGTAGCGCGGACCAATCCGCTTGCCACTGTCCGCGCTTTCGCCGCTAGTTATAATTTCAACGCGCTCATCGTCCCGCGAATAATGTCCACTGACTTCTGCGCCATCGCCTGTTCTTCGTCCGTCAAAGGGAACTCGACGATGCCTTCCATGCCGCCCGCGCCAAACTTGGCAGGCACTCCGAAGCAAATGTCATTGAGGCCATACTCGCCTTGCAGGTACACCGACGCAGGCACGATCAACTTCGCATCGGTGAGAATCGCTTCCGCCATCTTCGCCGCCGCCGCACCGGGCGCGTAGTACGCCGATGTGCCAAGCAGGTTCACGATCTCACCGCCGCCCTTGCGCGTGCGCTCCACAATCGCATTCACCTTATCCGCAGACAACCACTCGGCGATGGGACGACCAAACACTGTCGAATAGCGGAGTACAGGCACCATCTCGTCGCCATGCCCACCCAACACCACCGTGTTCACGTTCTCAACTGAGACATCGAGCTCCAGCGCAATGAACGCCGCCATGCGCGCCGAGTCCAACACACCCGCTTGCCCAAAGATGCGATTGCGTGGCAGCTGGCTGTGCTTATACGCCAGATAGACCATCGTATCCAGCGGATTCGTCACAAGCAGCACATAGGCATTGGGTGACAATGGTAATGCTTTATCGAGAACATCTACGACAATCTCTTGGTTCTTGCCGACCAAATCTTCGCGGCTCATGCCGGGCTTGCGTGGAAAGCCAGCGGTGATGATGATGACATCAGAATTTTCTGTGCCTTCATACGAACCATCGGCCGTGCCTCTCACGCGCGCGTTATAGCCGATGATGGGACCTGCTTGCAACAAATCCAACGCCTTGCCCACAGGCACGGTCTTCGTGAAGGGCGCGTCCACCAGCACAATATCCGCGATGGCGCGTTGCGCGAGCCACAACGCGCACGACGCGCCCACATTGCCCGCACCTACGATGGTAATTTTGTTCTTCATCGTATCTCCATAGAGTTCCAGTTCCAGTTCCAGTTCCAGCGCTAAGTTCACGCTTGGAACTGGAACTGGAACTTACAACTGAAACTAGTTGCTTACAGATTGGCGATAATCGCCGTGCCAAACTCACTGCACTTCACCTTCTGCGCGCCTTCCATCAAACGCGCGAAGTCATACGTGACCGTTTTCTGGGAGATGGTTTTTTCGAGCGCATTGATAATCGCATCCGCCGCTTCCACCCACCCCATATAGCGCAGCATCATCTCGCCGCTCAAGATGACCGAACCTGGATTCACTTGATCGAGATTGGCATACTTCGGCGCGGTGCCGTGCGTCGCCTCGAAGATGGCATGGCCGCTGACGTAGTTGATGTTACCGCCCGGCGCAATGCCGATGCCGCCGACCTGCGCCGCCAGCGCATCGCTCAAATAATCGCCATTCAAGTTTGGCGTGGCGATGATGTCAAACTCGTCGGGGCGCGTCAACACTTGCTGCAGCGTAATGTCGGCGATACTATCTTTGATCATCAATAGCTTCTTCCATTGCCCCTGGCCATGTGTGGGCATCAGCTTCAAGGCAGTTTGCACTTCGGCGCGCACCTCGGCTTGTTGCGCCTCCGTCATCATGTCGTAGCCAGGGTCAATCAGTTTGGCGTTCTCTTCGATGCTGAGGTTCGGATTTTTGTCTTGGTTGTCAATGATCCAGCTCTCGCGCTGCGTCACGACTTGCGAGCGATATTCGCGCGTCGCCAGCGCGTAGCCCCAATCGCGGAACGCGCCTTCGGTGTACTTCATAATGTTGCCCTTATGCACTAACGAGACACTCCTACGCTTAAAGCGCAACGCATACTCGATGGCAGCGCGAATGAGACGTTCACTGCCCGGCGCAGAGATAGGCTTCAGACCAACGCCTACCATATTGATGAACTCCGCGCCAAAGCGCACCTTCTTGAACTCCTTGGGCAAGTTCTCTTTGAAGAACTGCAAGACCATCACAGCTTCGGACGACCCCGCCTCGAAGTCAATACCCGCGTAGATGTCTTCCGTGTTTTCGCGGAAGATGACCATGTCCACTTTTTCGGGATGCTTCACAGGCGATGGCACGCCTGTGAAGTATTTGACGGGGCGCACGCACGCATACAAGTCGAGCAGTTGGCGCAGCGCCACGTTGAGTGAACGAATGCCCTTGCCAATCGGCGTGGTCAACGGTCCCTTGATGCCGACGAGATACTCGGCGAACGCGTCCACTGTCTCTTGTGGCAGCCAGTCGCCGAACTGTCGGAACGACTCCTCGCCTGCATGGACTTCCATCCACTGGATTTTGCGCTTGCCGCCATAGCATTTCTCGACGGCGGCATCGAACACGCGCACACTCGCGGCCCAGATGTCGGGGCCCGTGCCATCGCCGCGAATGAACGGGATAATCGGCTCGTCAGGCACGGTAAGCTGGCCATTTTGAATGGACACCTGCTCGCCGCGCGCCGGGGGTTTGATTTTGTCGAACTTCATAAGGTTGTATCCTCTCTGAAATGATTGATCGCTGACTGTTGGTGCGCCTATGATAAGGCATTGGCAGTCAATTGTTCCGCTAAACGCGTAAAGTAAGCTTTAATCTCTTCTAAGCTCACAGGGTTAAGCATAGTAGGCAGCTCTGTGATGCGCTGAACTTGCGCCATCATATTGCCCAAATAAAATTCTGTTAGCCCTAAATCTTTCTCTTTTGCCAGCGGGAGCAACTGCTCCATCGTGTACCCTGCTTGCAAAATAAAATACAGGTCAACGAAATCTTTCGCGGCTGCGCGCCCGAAAATAGCTGTGACTTTGTTCACCGCGATATTGTCTAGCGCATCCACCCGTACACCATTCACCACTAATTGCTCACCGAAAACTTGCCCCGCGTCGCGCACCAAATCCACTTTCAGTGGCGGTTCATTCGCCACACTGACGATATATTGCTTGAAGGTTAAGCCATTGACGGTCTCACGCAACGTCCAGCCCGCTTGCGCTGCTATTGCGCGTAGTTCATTAGGCATCCGCTCAAAGTCTTCCTGCTTTAACGTGAACAGATCAATATCAATGCTAAGGCGGTGTCCTAAATGATAAGCCGCTAAAGCAGTGCCGCCAGTCAGAAAAAACGATTGCGCCAGTGGGCTTGAGAAAAAGCCTTCAAGAAACTTCAACTGAAATGGGGTCAAGATTTCATGTGGTTGTTTAGTCTTGTCTGCCAAAGATGTACGTAACAGTGGACGCTCATACATGGCGGGTTTCTCCTCTCGTGTCCAAATATCTAACGCGCGCCGCCACAGCTCCTTACGTTCAGGAGGCCACAGAGCCAGACGCTCCCAATCCCGCCGAATCATCGGCACCGTGACGTAACGCCAAATCTCCGGATAAGCCACATGACTCAAGATGCGACTAATCGCCCACGCACGTTGATATTCGTTGTCGCCATATAGCATCGCGCGAATATCGTCTTCATCGTAATCATAGTCCCACACAAAATATGGGCGCTTCTTTTTGACAAGCACAGGTGAATTAGCTGACATACCCCCACACCTTCAACGCATACGCCCACCACTCACGCTCTGCCGCATAGCGAAAATGCACGTTGGCGAAATTGGCGACAATAGCTTTAATGGTCAGATATTTCCAAATATCTTCCCACTTCGCGTACTGCAAAATGCGACTGATAACCCATGCTTTCTCATCGGCGTCGTCGCCGCGCAAGATCGCACGCACCTCATCTTCGGTTATGGGATAGTCCCAGAAAAAATAGAGCTGCTTGTCCATACGCCATCGGCTATTCGCCATTCGCCAGTTACAACCCTGCCTTCGCCCTCACCGCAGGATCATTGATGTCCAGCACTTGTCCTGTGATATCTGTCTGTTGCGCCAACCACACAATCAGCTTTGCGGGATACTCTGGCGGCGCATTCTCGCCGCGCTCAAAGCGCTCACGGAACGATTGCGCGCCGCCGTCCATCTGTTCCGCTTTCGTCGCGCGAATGGTCTGCTGCATCTTCGTCTCGGCAATGCCCGGATACACCGCGTTGACGACGATGCCATACCCCTTTAGCTCATTCGCCATCGTCCGCGTCAACGCATCCACCGCCGCCTTCGACGCGCTGTATGCCGACCACCCATAACGTCCACCACGCGCCGCGCCCGATGAGACATTGATAATGACGCCGCGCTTGCGCGCCATCATAGAGGGTATCACCGCATTCGCGCAGAGAAAGACACCATCTACATTGATGAGCAGATTGTGTCGCCACGCCTTGTGCGGCGCTTTCCAAAACGGCGCAATCGGCTCAAGCACGCCGGCGTTGTTGATGAGCATATCAATCGCGCCAAACTTTTTTGTTGCCACGCGCACCAGATTCGTGACCGACATTTTGGATGACACATCCGCGACGATAGGCAACACAATCCCGCCTTGCGCCTTGATGTCTTTCGCCGTCGCGTTCAACTCTTTCACCGTGCGTGACGCAATGACCACCTTCGCGCCCTGCGCCGCAAATGCCAGCGCCGTCGCGCGCCCGATGCCACGCCCGCCGCCTGTAATCAGCACAACCTGATTCATGAGTGACAATAGAGTGCCTTTAATAGGATGCCCGCACTTTCAAACCATATTTGCGTCGTTATGAGATAACTGTGGCATAGTTGATCCTCTTTCGCTCAAACCAATCTCGACTTGGCTGTGGCAGTCACATCCGCCATCCGCAATTCGCTATCCGCAATCGGCAGTCCTTCCGTCGCCAACACTTTCTGGAACGCTGTAATCGCCACTGCCACCATCGCATCATCGGGCTGGCGCGTCGTGAGTCGTTGCAGCGCCATCGAAGGCGCGAGCAAAGCGCGCATCATCGGGTTGCCATAATGCGCCGCGCCGAAGCGAATGAACTCATACGCGACGGTCGCGATGATGGGGATGAGCGCGACGCGCGAAATCAATCGCAACCACAGGGGAGGTCTGCCCAACAGCGCAAAGAAAAAGATGGACAAGACGACGACGACAAGCAGAAACCCTGTGCCGCAGCGCGGATGTTGCAACGAAAACCTTTGCACGTTGGCGGGCGTCAATTCAGCGCCCGCTTCGTACGCGTTAATCGTCTTGTGTTCGGCGCCATGATATTGAAACACGCGATGGATTTCAGGCACGCGCCCGACTATCGCAATATAACCTACCACAATCACCAACCGCACAATGCCTTCGAGGATGTTCGATGTCAACTCTGATTGGATGGAGGTATCCAACAGACCAACAAGCAAGGATGGCGTGACAAAAAACAAACCGATAGCCATGGTGAGCGAAATAGCCAGCGCGCCCCACACGGCGGGTCCCTCAAACTTGACGCTCTTGCCGTCTCCCTCATCCGCTGCGATTTTTGCCGACCACAGCAACGCACGCACACCGATACCTAGCGCGTCCCACAACAACGTAAGACCGCGCACGAAGGGCCACTTTGCCCACGGCGCCGTGTAAAGCGGGTTGGTGAGCGGCTCGCTGTGCATGACGATTTCGCCAGTAGGCGCGCGCACCGCCACCGCAAATTCTTTTTGCCCGCGCATCATCACACCCTCGATGACCGCTTGACCGCCATAATTGAAACGAGGCACTAGCGCTCCCCATGAAAAGTAATCAGTAAGCAGTGACCAGCCACGGCGTCACGCAAAGACTCCCGATGTGTCACACGACATCGGGAGTCGAACACTTCGCCGCGCAGATTGTAGCATCATGGCGCAATTTATCCAACTGAC
>CAZDYP010000158.1:11183-12947 GCA_964509505.1 uncultured Anaerolineae bacterium
GGTCCCTCACCCTTCCCATATTTGATGAGATAGTTATAATTCGATTCGATGCGATTGAAAAGTTGTCGTGCTTTCGTGTCGTAAGCATCTTTGTCAGCCCAAGTGTTGCGCGGATTCAGCAATTCGTTTGGCACGCCCTCGCATTGGCTTGGCACGTGCAAGCCGAAAATCGGATCGGTCGTGAACGCCACTTGATCCAAATCGCCTTCGAGAATGGCGCTAATCAACGCGCGCGTGTAGCTGAGCTTGATGCGCGCGCCAACCCCATAAGGCCCCCCCGTCCAGCCTGTGTTCACCAACCAGCAATTCGCGTGATGCTGCTTGATTTTCTTGACTAACATCTCCGCGTAGCGCTGTGGCTTATGCACCATGAACGGCGCGCCGAAACACGCGCTGAACGTCGCTTGCGGTTCGGTCACCCCCTTCTCCGTGCCTGCGACCTTCGCCGTGTAACCAGAGAGAAAGTGATACGCTGCTTGCTCATGCGTCAGTTTGCTGAGGGGCGGCAACACACCAAACGCATCCGCCGTCAAAAAGATGATGTTGCGGGGATGGGGACCAATACCTGAAATCATTGCATTGGGAATATAAATGAGCGGATACGCCGCGCGCGTGTTTTCCGTCAACGAGTCGTCGTCGAAATTGACGCGACGAGTGTGTGGATTGATGACAACATTCTCCAGCACCGTGCCGAAGCGCGTTGTAGCCGCAAAAATTTCTGGTTCACTCGCTGCCGACAGGTTGATGGTCTTCGCATAACAGCCGCCCTCAAAGTTGAAGAGCCCGCGCTCGCTCCAGCCATGCTCGTCGTCGCCAATCAACGTGCGCGACGAATCTGAGGAAAGCGTGGTCTTGCCTGTGCCGCTCAATCCAAAGAACAATGCCGAGGCGCCATCATGTCCCACATTCGCGGAGCAGTGCATGGGGAACACGCCCCGCAACGGCAACAGATAATTCAACACAGTGAAGATGGACTTTTTGTTTTCGCCGGCATAGCTCGTGCCGCCAATCAGAATGACCCGCTTCGCAAAGTTGATGATGATGAACGTGCCAGAGCGTGTGCCATCGCGTTGTGGCTCCGCTTCAAAGGTAGGCGCCGTCAACACCGTATATTGTGGCTCGAAGGAAGCCACTTGTGCGGCTGTCGGACGAATGAACAGATTGCGGACAAACATCGCCTGCCACGCATTCTCCATCACAAAACGCACCGACAGACGATATTCTTCATCCGCCCCCGCATACATATCCTCGACGAACAGCTCACGCCGCCCCAGATGCTCCACCACCCGCTGATACAAGGCATCGAACTTAGCGGGGTCGAACGGCTGGTTGATGTCGCCCCAATCCACGTACGCCTCACACGACGGTTCGCGCACGATGAATTTGTCTTTGGGCGAGCGTCCCGTATGCACACCTGTCTTGACGACGAGGGGCCCCCCTGATGCGACCAGGCCCTCATTGCGACGCGCCACATTCTCGTAGAGCGCTGGCACAATCACGTTCCAATGCACATCGCATTGTGGGCGAATGCCAAGCCAGTCCAAACCCACGGGGCCCTTGCCATTGCCAATATAGTCAGTCATCGCGGTCTGTCCTCTCAATGGTTAGCTCTCACAGGGTTGCGCGCAGCGGGTCTGTGAGAGCTAGTCTCGGAGACGAAAACTCCCGATGCGCTACACGAATCGGGAGTTAAGCAGTGTTCACATTGCCGATTGTAACATCAGGCGACGATTTTATCAATCATCCCGCCAGCCTTGCGAAGGT
>CAZDYP010000159.1:0-3274 GCA_964509505.1 uncultured Anaerolineae bacterium
TTGTCCTCGAACAGCACCGCATACTTGGGGCGCTGTTGGTCGAGCGCCGTCGCCCATTCTTCTTCTGACTGCGCGAGCATCGCATCGAATAACGCAACCGAGTAACCGCGCGCGCGCATGTAGCTCGCCGCATAGAGCGTGCCAAGCGGCGGATAAGGTTGCATCGCATCCCACAGTTTGGGGTCGAAACGCAGATAATACGATTGACCGAAGAGGATATCTACCATAGTTGGTTGGTGGGTTGGTTTGATAGTTGGTTGGTAGCTAAGCTCAAACAAACCAACCAACAAATGTTTCTACCGCATCAATTCATTCTGTAACAATTCTCGCTTCCCTCGATACGCATAACATACACACCGCCGACACTCCTCACGCTCGCCCATGCGTTGCGCGCGGCGGATGGCTTGCGCCTCTGGCGTGTTGATGGCTTCGCGCAACGTTTGACTATCCCACTTGCCCCACGCGGGTAAGAAGTAACACGGCTTGAGTGAGCCATCGGTTTCGATAACCGTTGACCAGCGCGGCGCGTTGCACTGCACGAATGGGAATTTGTCCTCGCCTAGCAACGCCGCAAAGTATTGTCGCAAGCGGCGCAGCTTCGCGGGCGATTCTTCAATCAAGCCGCTTTCAAACTCCCACACAAACTCTCGCTCGACCTCGTTCAACACGCCATCCAATGCGAGCAAATCATCGTGCGTGAGCGCCATCGTCCGCGCGAAATCGTCGTGACGCGCGAACGCTTGATGCGTGCTGACATCCACCGCCAGAAACGAGACTGACTGCACGCCCCACGCTTTGGCAATGTGGATGATGGGGGGGATTTCGCGGTAATTCCCGCGTTGCACCGTGCAGCGCAAACTCACCGACGCGCCACGTTCCACCAAACCGCGCACGCCCTTCTCGACGAGCGCGAACCCATTCACACCGCGAATCGCTTCGTACGTTTCAGGCGTTGCGCCGTCGAGTGAGACGATGACGTGTTGGCATAGAGCAGTCACACGGTCAAGGTTCTTTGGCAACAAAATGCCACTCGTCAGCAGCACGCTCTCCAGGCCGCGTTCACGAAAGAGCGAGACGAGCTCATGCCAACGCGGATGCAGCAAGGGCTCGCCGCCAGAGATTAGCGCCATCTTCGCGCCGAGCGAGGGCAGCTCATTGGCAAGACGTTGCGCCACAGGCAGCGCCATATTCGTTTGCCCATAGCGCCAGTAGTCGCACGTCACGCACTTCGAATTGCAGCGGTCGGTGATATAGACGATGGCCAGCGGCAGCGTGCCGAGACGGTCGCTGATGAGGCTTTCAATGATACGCAAATTGAACGACATGATAGCGGCGATTATAACATCATCAAGCACGACTAAAAAACAAAAAGCCACGACTCGGCATCGTGGCATTTCATTAGCCATGCGTCAAACGTCCACTCGGATGCAACCCCAACCGCGCTTAACGTGGTTGGGTGAACGCGCGCAACCAATACTCGATGTCCTCAACCTCCGCCGATTTTTTCTGTGGCTTGCGTTGCGCTGTGGCGCGCTTTGTATCCTCACGCGGTAGAGGCGGAGGCGGTGGTCGTTTGCCAAATTCATTCAACCAAAAATGGACGTCGGTATTGATGGGCTTGCCTTCGTCGTCGCATGGGGGTTGCTCAAGTTTACGTGATGAGGCGCGTGCAGGTTTGGCTGCGGACGGCTTACTAGGCTTGCGTGCGACTGGCAGAGGAGGCGGTTTGTGGTTTTTGAATTGGGCAAGCCAATACGCTGTGTCTGGGTCTTCAGGTTTTTCGGGCTTGCGTTTGACATGCACCGTTTGCTTGCGTGGCTTGGGCATGAGCTGCACGGCGAACTCTTGCGACGACAGCACCTTCGCGCCATGTACTTGCGCCGCCTTGCGCACGGCGTTGTCCGATGAGACGACGGTGATGTGGCGCGCATGCTTCACCTTCTCCAAAGCGCGCATGATGACTTGATCCGCCGTTGTCCCGCGCGGCGCATAGCGCACCAACACGCCATCATAATTTTCGGCGTTAGCGTTGCCGCTGCCCTGTCCCGCGTCGAAGACGACTTGCAGCGTCTCGTTAGGATAGAGCATGTGATAACCCTGCAACCAGTGGATGAGCTTGGCTTCGTCGTTTGGGTCGCTGAGTGTAATCGGCAACACGCCAGAGCCGATGAGGTTGTGGCCATCAATGAGGAGCATACGCTTCAAGGCAGACCTCGCGGGTTTTTGAGACCCGTGAGGTCTTGACACGTCAGTCAGGAGAGCCCTAATACTTTAACAGCTGTCGCGCTGCCTCAAGTATTTTGTCTTTGTTCGGGCGGTACGCATCTTCAAGTGGCGGGCTGTAAGGAATCGGCGTATCAGGTGCGCCGACGCGCACGATGGGACCATCGAGATGCTCGAAAGCGTGTTGCGAGATGAGTGCGGCGATTTCGCCGCCGACCCCACATAACAGATGCGCTTCGTGAACGATCAACACCTTGCTCGTCTTGCGCGCTGTCCTCAGAATCGCTTCGGTGTCGAGCGGCTTGAGTGTGCGTAGGTCAAGCACTTCAATGCTATAACCTTCTCGCGCTAACGTCTCTGCGGCGGCGAGCGACTCTTGCGTCATCGCGCCATACGTGATGATGCTGAGGTCATCGCCTTCGCGCGCGAGCGTCGCTTTGCCCAGCGGCACGATGCCATCCTCACCATCAGACACGGGCCCGCGCAACGAGCGATAGAGATATTTGTACTCGAAGTAGATGACGGGGTTCGGGTCGCGTATGGCGCTGATGAGCAAGCCCCACGCATCGGCGGGCGTGGCGGGCGCGACGACCTTCAAACCCGGCGTGTGAATGAACCATGCCTCAGGACTTTGCGAATGGAACGGCCCCCCGCGCAGACCGCCGCCACTCGGCGCGCGCACGACGATGGGCACGGGCGCGCCCCAACGATAATGATTCGTCGCCGCATAATTCACAAGCGAGTCGAAGCCGTTCACGATGAAGTCCGCGAACTGCATCTCGACGATCGGACGCAAGCCCATAAACGACATGCCCGTTGCGACGCCGACCATGCACAGCTCCGCCATCGGCGTATCTATCACCCGCTCTGCCCCGAACTCGTCAATCAAGCCCTCGGTGACTTTGAACGCGCCGCCATACACGCCGATGTCCTCGCCCAGCAACAACACGCGCGGGTCGCGTCGCATCTCATAGCGGAGCGCATCTTTGATGGCTTCGAGATACGTGAGCTCGCGCCCTTGTCCTTCGAGCGTCGTTGTCGTGCGGTGGAT
>CAZDYP010000159.1:3374-5135 GCA_964509505.1 uncultured Anaerolineae bacterium
TCTTCCAACGTCGCCGCGTCGGGATAGGGGCTGTTTTCTGCAAACGTCTGCGCGTCATCGAGCTCCTTGTGAATGAGCGTTTCGATTTCCGCGAGCTCCACCGCGTCAAGCATCTTTTGCGCGCGTAAGTATTGCTCGAAGCGCATAACGGGGTCGCGCTGCTGCCACGTCTCGATGAGTTCTTTCGGCACGTAAGCCATGTTGTCGTGAATGGCATGCCCGCGCATCCGCATCGTTTTGCACTCGATAAGGGTGGGCCCGCCGCCGTGGCGCGCCCGCTCAACTGCTTCACATGCGGCTTCATGCACGACGCAAAAATCGTTGCCGTCCACGATGACACCAGGAAAGCCGTAACCCTGCGCGCGGTCGGCGATATGCTCGATCTTCATCTGGCGCGACAATGGCGTGGAGTAGGCATATTGATTGTTCTCGCAGATGAACACGATGGGCAACTGAAACACCGCCGCCCAGTTCAACGCTTCGTGCGACAAGCCTTCGCTGCTGCTGCCGTCGCCGAAGAACGTCATCGCCACGCGCGCTTCACCTTTGAGCTTGAAAGCGTGGGCGACGCCGACAGCGACGGGCATCGAGGCGGGCAACGTGCTGACGAAGCCGACGATGTTTTTGCGGAGGTCGCCGATGCCGTGCATGTTCGCATCGCGCCCCCGACTAATACCCGTCACGCGCCCCAACATCTGCGCCATGAGCTGGCGTGTCGTATGCCCGCGCACCAGATATGCGCCGAGGTCACGGTGCATGGGCGCGATCACGTCGTCGGGCGCGAGCGCGAGCGCCGCGCCGACGCTGATCGCTTCGTGACCGAGCTGCGAAAATTGTCCACCTGCAATTTTGCCCTGCTTGAAAATTTGAATGACGCGATCATCGAACGCCCGCGCAAGTTTCATCCAATACAAAGCGCGGAGCAGAAAGTCGGAAGAGCGATTCATAGGCGTTTTACTTTCAGCATATTTTCGACACACATTATACCATGCGCGTCACATGGTTGGCTGATTGCCAAGCGCATAGCCTGTTGTTATAATCGCGCATGGAGGTTGCGATGCAAGACGTGAAACGCTGGCGCGAGAGTTGGGCAGAGGTCGAGGCGTTTGAGACGGAACTCATTCGCAAGATGACGGTTGAGGAGAAAGTGCAGGAATACTTGGACTTGATGAAGGAAACGTGGCTGTGGAAGCCTGAAGTCGAGGCGGATTATCAGGCGGAGCGCGAAATAGCGCTGATTGAATTGCAAGACCGTTTGGCTCAATTAGAGCGTTACCGAAAGGGGTTATGGACTATGGAAGAGCAATTGGATCGTCTCAACCGCAGCTTGGTCAAGCTCCAAACGCATTTGGAAGCGCAAGGCATCGCTACCGCTTTGATTGGTGGTTTGGCGTTGGCAGCCTGGGCGCGGCCGCGCGTGACGAAAGACGCCGATTTAAAGTTGCAATTATCGCGCGACGAAGCCGAAAAATTGTTGGCGGTGCTTGAGCCCGATTACTACATTCTGCAATCAGACCCATTGCGAGCGCTGAAGCGTAACGGGATTATCTTCGTCAAGGATGCGGATGGCGTGCGTATGGACTTGATGTTGGCGGATACGGAACTCGACCGCGCGACGATTCAGCGCGCAAAGACTGTCCAATTGCATAATGGTCAGATGGTCAAGGTTGCCACAGCCGAAGACCTCATCCTACACAAAATGATTTCTACACGCCCACAAGACAACGTGGACGTGGAACAAATCGTGCGAGCGCAAGGCGA
>CAZDYP010000159.1:5235-12742 GCA_964509505.1 uncultured Anaerolineae bacterium
TCCCAAAAGGCACACCATGAACTTCCTCTCTCATCTCGAATGTCCCAAGTGCGGCGCGCAATTTGACGCGCATCGCATCCAGAATATGTGTATTCATTGCAACGCGCCCTTGCTGGTGCGGTATCACCTCGCCGAAGCGAAGCAGCACTGGAAGCGCGACAGCATCGCCACACGCGCCAGCAACCTATGGCGCTATCACGAGCTATTGCCCGTGCAGGACACGCACAACATTGTCACGTTGGGTGAGGGTTTTACGCCGTTACAACATGCTCCGAAACTGGGCGCGAAATTGGGTTTGGAGAAGTTGCTGATTAAAGATGAAGGCTTAAACCCAACAGGCACGTTCAAAGCGCGCGGCGCGAGTGCGGGCGTGTCACGCGCAAAGGAGCTCGGCGTCAAAGAGGTGGCGATGCCGACAGCGGGCAACGCGGGCGGCGCGTGGGCAGCGTACTGCGCGGCAGCAGGCATTCCTATTCGCATCGCGATGCCGAAGGACGCGCCCATCATCAACCAACTCGAATGCCAATTGTATGGCGCGAAGCTCACGTTGGTTGATGGTCTCATCTCCGATGCAGGCAAGCTCATCGCGCAGGGCGTCAAAGAACATGGCTGGTTCGATGCGGCGACGCTCAAAGAACCATATCGCATCGAGGGCAAGAAGACGATGGGTTTGGAGATTGCGGAGCAGCTTGGCTGGCGTTTGCCCGATGTGGTGATTTATCCTGCGGGCGGCGGCGTCGGCATCATCGGCATTTGGAAGGCGTTCAAGGAGCTCGTCGAAATTGGTTGGCTTGCAGCGAAGCCTGTGCGCTTCGTGGTCGCGCAAGCGGCGGGCTGCGCGCCCATCGTCAAAGCGTTTGAAGAACATCGCAGCGCTTCGACATTCTGGGAAAGCGCGAACACCATCGCTGCGGGTTTGCGGGTGCCGAAAGCGTTGGGTGATTTTCTGGTGCTGCAAGCGTTGAGCGAGAGCGATGGCGCAGCGGTGGCGGCGACAGACGAAGAGATGTTGCAGGCAATGGGTCTGATCGCGCATGAGGAAGGACAGTTCATTTGTCCTGAAGGCGCGGCGACGATTGTGGCGGCGCAGAAGTTGCGCGCGCGTGGGTGGCTGAAGGCAGATGATGAAGTGGTGTTGATCAACACGGGGACGGGATTGAAGTATCCCGAAGCGGCACAAACAGTCGTCAATCGTCAGTAGCCAGTAGTTAGAGGGTTCATTGTTAGAGGAGCTATGTTCTCGGTCAAAGCACTTGAGATTGTTGGCTATCGTAATGAGCGCGTGCCGAACACGTTCTTCGAGAACAAGGAGGACGCGCATCACCTCGCCATCCTCTTGCCCGGCCTGGGCTATACGTGCCAGATGCCGTTATTGTATTATCCCAACAAACTGTTGCGCGAGATGGGCGCGGATGTGTTGCAGGTGGAGTATGCCTACAATCGCCGCGCCGATTATCAAGCACTCTCTGATGACGAGCAGGAGTTGTGGCTGTTTGCGGATGTGACCGCGGCGTGCCATGTCGCGTTGGCGCAACGGGCGTATCGCGACATCACGCTCATCGGCAAATCACTTGGCACGTTGGCAATGATGCGCTTGCTGGCAATGGAGTGGGATTTGATTGAGGCGAATGTGATTTGGCTGACGCCGTTGCTGAAACGTGAGCGCTTGCGTCACATCTTGCGCCATCACACAGGGCGTGGCCTCACGGTGATTGGCAGCGCCGACCCGCATTATGATGAGCAGTGGGTGAACGACATACGCGCTCTGCCCACGCACAAAGTCTGCGTCGTGGACGGCGCGAATCATAGTCTGGAAATGGGCGATACGTCGCAGACGATTCAAGCATTGGAGCGAATCATGCAGACGATACAAAAATTTCTGACGACGTAAGTGGGTCACAAACTCCTTCATACAATAGCGTCCTACGCAAGGACGCTATTTTTGTTTGGCTCTACTGACTTGAGTGTGAAATTGCTCGCGCTGGCTGGACATATCTAGCGTTCAAGCAGTGGATTTGACAATCTGCTGATACCTAAAATGCCATAGGCGTAGCCCGTCTCGTCTCGTAGATACGTGATATGCGTCTCGACCCAAATCGTGGAGCCATCTTTGCGGCGACGTTCCAGTTCCATCGTTTGGAATTGATGGGGCGGATTCAGCCCCAACCGTTCCCGCTCCAACGATGCTTGAAAGGTTTTGAGGGCGAGCGCGATGGAGGGTGGAGTCAAGATTTCGTGGAGGGATTGCTTCATGGCTTCTGCCACTGTGAAACCCGTGAGGCGTTCGATGGACGGGCTGATGTATGTGTAACGCAAATTCATGTCCATTGTGAAGATCACGTCGCTGACGTTTTCCGCAATCAAGCGATAGAGGTTTTTCTGCTCATGCGGCGCAGCGTCTGACGGCTGTGGCTGAGGCAATCCCTCGGTTGTTTGTGTAGGTAAGTCGCGCCATTTGCTAATTGGATCATCCATCCTTTCCCTCCTTCCCAAGTGAATCAAGCCGATGGTATCATTGCATCTATGTTACATTCCCAATACGGCTCTGACTTGTCGCTCGACTTCAGCCAGCGTGAACACGCCTTCGAGTCGCGCGAACACGATGCCGTTGCCGTCTATCACAAAGACCCACGGCTCCGTGCGCAAGCCGAAGGCGTCCATGATGGGTGCAAGTTTGAAGTTGGTCGTCGCAGGGTTGGGCAAGCCTTGAAAGACCTCGACGTGGATGAAGTTTGCTCGGTCTGCATATCTTTTTTGAACTTGGGTGACGATTTCATAGGCAGGTCCGCAAAAGCGCGTCTGGCAAAATGCCGGCGTCGCTAGCAGCGCGATGGTCGGCTTGCCGTTCGTAAGGGCTTGGTCGAGACTGAGTTGATAGAACGCGGGCGTGGGCATCGTCGCAGACGTTAGTAGCTTGTAATCGTTCTTCACGTCTGCCGCTGTCGGTGTTTTGAGTGATGGCGCTTTCTTGCCAACTTTCAAGGTGGGCGAATCAGCCAGCACGGTGAACGCAATGCGCTTGATAGCCGCTTTGCCGTCGGGAAAACGCGCTTGCACCTCGACGCCCCAATTGCCCGCGCGTTTGAATTCGCGCTCGTGCGTGTAGATGGTCGTGAAGCCATCGGGCGTCGTGATGCGCGTGGCGTCCGCTTCGGATTCGAGCGCAGGCGCATCAGGCTTGCTCAAGTCGAAGTAATGGAAATGCACGGCGGCATTGTGCAGCAGCTTGCCCGTCGCGTCTTGCAACCCAACGGCGAAACGGTTTGGCCCGACGACGAGTTCGGAGGCGACGAGCGAGACTTGTAGCTCAAGGTTGACTTGCGTGGGCTCAACGTGCGTGTGCGGACCAAGCGGTGTAGCAGTGGGCAATGGCGCGGGAGGACGTGGGGTGATGGCGGCGGCGGATGAGGTCAAGGGCGTTGGGGTTGGCGCGCTGCACGCCACGCCAAGCAGCGCCAAGGAAAGCAGACGAATGTATTTCATGGGCGCGAGTATAACCCAAAATCAATTTACATTTATAATTGAACGTGCTAAAATGCGGCTAACGTCGTAGGGGCGGGGCTTTCCCCCCGCCCTTATTTTTATGTCACGGTTGGGCAAGTTTGAAACTTGTCCCACATTTACGTATGTCTTGGTTCACCCTCTCCCCACTCACGCCGACCGTTTGGCGCATTTCCGAACCGATTGGCAAAATCGAACCGCGTTTCGGCGTCGCCACCGTCAATATGTTTCTTGTCGTCGGGCGTGAGCGCGCGGCGTTGATTGATACAGGTATGGGCATTGGTGACCTTGCGGCATGTGTGCGCGCGTTGACGCCATTGCCTGTGATGGTCTGCAACACACATTTTCATTGGGATCATAGCGGCAGTAACCGCCAGTTCGAACAAATTGCCATTCATCAAGTAGAAGCGACGTTGCTTGCTCAAGACCCCGACATGGGCGGCATCCGCACAGAGATGCTGAAGCCGCCTGTGCGCGCGATACTGCCATCCGATTTCGATCCGACGACGTATCACATTCGCCAGAAGCCGCCGACGCATACGCTATGCGATACAGATAAAATTGATTTAGGTGGGCGCATCCTGAACGTATTGCACACGCCCGGTCATTCGATTGGACACATTGCCTATTACGATGAAACGGAAGGCATCTTGTTCTCTGGCGACACGGCATATCGGGGTCCCATGTATGCGTGTTTCAAAGGCAGCGACCCTGCGGCGTTTGACGCGAGCGCGCGACGACTCGCGGCAATGGCGGATGAGGTGCGCTGGCTTGCGCCGGGACACCATGAGATTTTGCAAGGCGGCGCGTTCTTGCGCGAACTAGCCGCTGCTATGGATGCGGCATTGAGTGGCGCGGTGGAGGCGTTACCGCCCGATGATTTCATCGGTGGGCGTGAGTGCCGTTTTGACGCTTTCGCAGTGTGGTTGCCGAAGGATTGATCTCGTCGGAGTGGAGTTTCGACAATGAATTGGTTTGACATTCGCAATCCATTTGCAGGCGTGTACGCGTTTATGGAGCCCGGTCATTATGAAGAATGTATTTCGTATCTGGTCGTTGGCGCAGAGCGCGCGGCGCTGGTGGACACGGGCATGAACGTGGGTGACCTCGCGGCGGAAGTGCGTCGCATCACGACGCTGCCTGTGCTGGTCGTCAACACACACAGCGATTGGGATCATCGGGGCGAGAATTACAAATTCACAGACATCGCCATCCACGAACGAGAAGCGGATTGGCTCGAGCGGCCGGTGGGGCAAGAAAAGCTTGGCATGAAAGCGCGTCCCGGACGATTCACGCGACCTACACCGCCGCACTTTGTCGCTAGTGAATGGCGTGTGCCGCCGAGCAAGGCGACGCGATTGCTGCGCGAGGGCGACACAATCGAATTGGGCGGGCGCACGCTTGAAGTGCTGCACACACCCGGTCACACGCCTGGTCACATCTGCTTGCTGGACCGCGCGCAGCGTTGGCTCATCACGGGCGACATCTATTATCCCGGCGCGATTTATGTTTTCTATCCATGGTCAAGTTTGTCAGATTGCTTGACTTCGGCGCGGCGCCTGGCTGCATTGAAGAACGATGTGGACTGGCTTCTGCCCGCGCACAACGTCACGCCCATTCCCGAAACGGAATTAATGCGCTTGCAACTGGCGTTTGAAAGCATTTGCAATGGCGTCACTCAAGGCATCGAGCGCGATGATGCCGAATGGGGCAAATTGCTGAAGTACGAGTTCGGCACACTGTCGGTGTTGACGCGCCGTTGAGTGAAGGTTGCCATGCGTTTCATCAATCTGCATCCTGTCATCTGCTGACTTCGAAGCGTTGAGCTCAGAAACATGAACTGGTTTGACGTTAGAGCTATTGCCGAGGACGTGACGGCGCTGATGGAACCCGGACACTTCGAGGAAGTCATCTCGTATCTCGTCGTCGGCAGCGAGCGCGCAGCGTTGATTGACACAGGTTTTGCGATAGGCGATCAAAGCGCGGAGGTGAAGAAGCTGACCCAGTTGCCTATCCTCGTTGTCAACACGCACGCACATTCCGATCATCGTGGCGAGAATTACAAGTACGACGACATCGCCATTCATCACCTTGAGGCTGCGAAACTGGAAGAGCTGGTGACCGCCGAGCAGTTGGCGCGGATGGCCGCGCCCCAGATGTTCACGCGCCCATTCCCGCCCGGCTTCTGGCCCTCGCAATGGCAAATTTTTCCCAGCAAGGCGACACGGTTGCTGCATGATGGCGATAAAATTGAATTGGGTAGGCGCACGCTCGAAGTGATTCACACGCCGGGACATTCGCCCGGCAGCGTCTGCTTGCTTGACCGCGCCCAGCGCTTGCTCATCACGGGCGACTTTTATTATCCAGGTCCCCTCTACGCGCATGTGGCGACGGCGAACTTCGCGGATTACGTCGCATCCGCGCAAAAGCTCGCGGCTTATGAACCAGACGTAGATTGGCTCTTGCCCGCACACAACGCGACGCCGATGCCCGCCTCGGAGTTAGGCAAAATGGCGCGAGCTTTTGCGAGCATTCGTAACGGCGCGGCGCAAGGCGCCTTGCAACCCGATGGCAAAATCATGCGCTATGAGTTTGGGACGTTCGCGGTGCTGGTGAAGGCAGGCTGAGAACCCTGACAACGGCAATAGTTATCGTACTTACGTTACACTCACGCGCCCCGCCACCTGATGAGCTCTCAATTTCCAATCACCAATCTCTAATCTCTTACGGAGTCTTAATGTTACTGGTCGGCAGCAGCAATGCTCAAGTAGGGTTTGCCGCAGGCATGAAAATTTTGCGTGACGGCGGCTGCGCGATTGACGCGGTCGAGGCGACGATTCGCTTGGTCGAAGCGAATCCCGACGATCACAGCGTCGGATACAGCGGCTTGCCGAATATCCTCGGCGAGGTTGAACTCGACGCAAGCATCATGGATGGGCGCACATTGGAAACAGGCGCGGTGTGCGCGGTGAAGCATTACGAGCATGTTATCTCGCTCGCTAAGGAGGTGATGCTGCGCTTGCCGCATGTGTTGTTGGCAGGAGCGGGCGCGGAACGATTCGCTAAGGAGTTGAAATACAAAAAGAAAAATTTGCTCACGCCCGAAGCCAAAGCGATTTACGAGGGCAAAGTCGAGAGCCACAATCGGCGTTACCAGACGATGCGCGAATTGGTGGAGCGTGCGACCAAAGACCCTGAAATCGCCGCGAGCTACAAAGATTATCACGACGAACACTTCGGGACGGTGAACGTCATCGCGGTTGATGCGAAGGGCAACCTCGCCAGCGGCGTCAGCACGAGTGGCTGGGCGTGGAAACATCCGGGGCGCGTGGGTGATTCGCCCATCATCGGCGCGGGCAACTATGCCGACAATCGTTATGGCGCATGTGCTTGCACAGGCTATGGTGAGATGGCAATTCGCTGTAGCACGGCGCATTCGGTTGTGTTATACATGAAGATGGGCATGTCGCTCGCGCAAGCGAGCCGCGAGGCGATGAAAGATTTACGACGCCTGACCGTGCCATTCCCACCGGGCATGAACCTCGTCGCTATTGACAAGAACGGCAAGCACACCGCGCTGACGACCGAAACCGAGCGCAAGGTGACGTACGTCTATCAAACCGAGACGATGAGCGAGCCGAAGATCAAACCGCGCGTGGTCGTGCCACTCACAAAGAAGAAGTCCTGAGTTTTGAGTTCCAGTTCCAAGGGCCAAAAAGATGGAACTGGAACGGGGACTAGAACTAGAATATTGAGGAGCGCATCGTGGGTATTGAACTGCTAAAGCAATTAGTCGAAGCGCATGGCATCTCTGGACGCGAGGAGAGTTTGCGTGAGATTGCCATCCAAGCCATGAAGCCACTCGTGGATGAGATTCGGGTGGATGCGTTGGGCAACGTCATCGGACACAAGAAGGGCGATGGAAAGACCAAAGCCATCATCATGGGGCATCTCGACGAGATTGGCTTCTTTGTCAATCATATCGAGAAGAACGGCTTCTTGCGTG
>CAZDYP010000160.1:0-12572 GCA_964509505.1 uncultured Anaerolineae bacterium
AGGCAACGGCGCAAGCAACTCGACTTGACGCGCGCGCAACTGGCACAACGCATCGGTTACTCGGTCTCAGCGCTCCGCAAGCTGGAAACGGACGAGCGCCGTCCCTCCAAGCAAATCGCCGACTTGTTGGCGGAAGCATTGGACATTCCAGCGGCACAACGCGCGTTGTTTCTGCAAGTGGCGCGCGGGGAGCGGCGCGTCGCGCGCTTGGGCGCGGCAACGGCGCACGCCATAGCGGAACATGCGCCGCTGCGTCCAACGTCGAACTTGCCGCTGCCTGCGACGGTGTTGGTGGGGCGTGAGGTGGAGTTGATGGAACTGAGCCACTTGCTATCCGACCCACAGTGCCGCTTGCTGACGCTGGTCGGACCGGGTGGCATTGGCAAGACACGGTTGGCAATCGCGGCAGCAGCAGCGCACCGTGAAACCTTTGACAATCAGCTGTATTTTGTCGCGCTGGCAGGTGTGGACTCACCTGACCGCTTGGTGTCTGCCCTCGCCGAAGCGCTAGGCTTTGCCTTCTTTGGACAGGACCCGCCCAAGCGTCAGCTGGTGAACCACTTGCGTCGTGTGGAAAGAACGCTCTTGTTGGTGCTGGACAACTTGGAACAGTTGCTGGCGCATGCGACTTCTGCCGCCGAACCAAGCGAGGCGGACACGACGAAATTTTTGGCAGACGTGTTAGCCGTCGCGCCCAATGTGAAATGGCTCGTCACTTCACGCGAACGGTTGAACTTGCAGAGTGAATGGGTGTTTGAAGTGCAGGGCTTACCCGTGCCGCCTCAATCTCAAGCGGGCGAGCTTGAAAACTACTCGGCGGTGGAGCTCTTTCTCCGTTGCGCGCGACGCGCCCAACAGCGTTTTACCTTGAAGCCCGCAGATGGTCCGCACCTCGCGCACATTTGTCGGTTGGTTGATGGGATGCCGCTGGGCATCGAGTTGGCGGCGACATGGGTGCGGACGCTTTCGTGCGCCGAAATCGCACACGAGCTGACACGCAACTTGGATTTTCTGGCGACCACCGCGCGCGATGTGCCGCAACGTCACCGCAGCTTGCGCGCAGTTTTTGATCACTCGTGGCAATGGTTGACGGACGAAGAACGCACTGTGTTGGGGCAACTTTCGGTGTTTCGTGGCGGCTTCAGCCGCGCCGCCGCCGCGCAGGTCGCAGGCGCAACCTTGATGGTGCTCTCTGCGCTGCTGGACAAATCGCTGGTGCGGCGCGCCAGTACGCAAGCCGAGCGTTACGAGCTGCATGAACTTATCCGCCAGTATGCCGCTGCCAAACTGGCGACCGCTGTGCAGCACGACACGCAAGCGCGACATAGCAGTTATTATCTCGATTGGCTCGCGCAACGCGATGCGTCGCTACGCAGCAATCGACAGAAAGATGTGTTGCTTGAATTGACGACGGAGCTGGACAATCTGCACGCAGCTTGGGATTGGGCGGCTGCGCAACGGCAGAGCGTCCGTCTTTATCAAGCCGCGCCCACCCTGTGGTATCTGTGGGAACTACGCAGTAGCTATGCCGAAGCCGAGACAATTTTCCGCCACGCAGTCGAGACCTTGCAGGTGAGTGGGGAGACAGACGAGTCCGAACAGCTTAGCCAGCAAATCGCCCTGTACGCCCTGACCGCACACCGCGCATTCTTTAGTTTTCGTTTGGGCAAAAGCGCCGAAGCGTATGCGACGTTGTTGGAATGCGTTGTGCGCTTGCGCGCATACCCCGACTCCGCTGCTTTGAGTTATACGCTCTGGTATCTTGGCGTCGTGTGTTGGCTACTGGGGCGGCTAGCGGAGGCAAATGAAACCTTGCGCGAATGTCTGGCGCTTGCGCGCACGAAGGGCGAGCGCTGGTACGAGATGCTCAGCGGCTATTATTTGGGACTCGCCGTGCATGAGCAAGGCTCATATCACGAAGCACAACGCTGCTTGAGCGAGGCTTTGGCGCTCGCGCGTCAGCTGGGCGATATGCGTATGATTTCGTATGGACTGAATTTTCTCTGTCGCACGAAGCGGGCGCTCGGCGCACACGCTGAAGTCGAAGCGCTGTTGCGCGAGGGGCTGACGTTGGCGCGCGAGCTTGACGACCGCTATGGCATCGCCATGTCACTACATGGGCTGGCGCAGACCGCTCATATACAGGGGCGACTAAACGAGGCGCACACCATGTTTGTGGAAAGCAGCGCCATGTTCAAAGCCATCGGCGATCCGTGGAGTTTGGCGCGGATCCTCTATCACCGCGGTTTAAACTCGCTGTCGTTGGATGACAGCGCTGACGCGCAAATATGTTTCCACACGGCGCTCCAGGTGGCAACCGAGGGCAACTTCATGCCGCCCGCACTCAATGCGTTGACGGGGCTGGCGTTGGTGCAGGCGAAGCAGGGAGACGAGGCTAAGGCGTTGGAATTGGTTCTGCAGGTCCTCTCACATCCGGCCAGCGGATCCGACACGCAAGCCGTCGCCACCCCGCTGCGCGCAGAACTTGAAGCCAAGCTCACGCCAGCACAAGCGCAAGCCGCACAAGCCGCCGTGTCCACACAAACATTTGAACAAATGGTAGCTCATATTTTGCAACACGCTGGGCGCGTGTGAGCGCGCAATAATAAAACTGAACGCGGTAAAGCAGAGCCTATGGGTTTCAAAAACCTTTAGGGTCTCCGCGACCATCCGTTAAGCACGTTTCAAGCGTGCTTGGGCTGTTGAGCCTGAATAAGGCGTAGCCGAAAGGAATCTCCATGTCTGAAGCGTTGCGCGCTTATCTCGACTTTGCGACAGAGACTGCCTACCTCGCAGGGCGATTGACGCTCGGTTATTTTCAAACGGGCGTACAGCCGGATTTCAAAGCCGACGAGTCGCCGGTCACCGTCGCCGACCGCAGAGCCGAAGAGCTCATCCGCGCACGCATCGAGCAACACTATCCGCAGCACGCGCTGGTGGGTGAGGAGTTGGGCGCAAATGCGAACACCCAGGCGACGCATCGCTGGTTCATTGATCCGATTGACGGCACGAAGGCGTTTCTACGCGGCGTGCCACTCTATGCAGTGCTATTGGGTTTAGAGATAGAAGGCATTATGCAAGTGGGCGTGGCGTATTATCCTGCGTTGAACGAGCTGTTGTGCGCTGCAACGGGCGAGGGCTGTTGGTGGAATGGGCGACGCGCGCGAGTATCAAGCGTGACCACATTGCAGCAAGCCGTCGTCGCGCACGCCGACTCCGCCAACTTCGACAAATATGGTCGCACGGCCGCGTGGGCGCGCCTTCGCGCCAGCTCGTATTTCCGCGCAGGCTGGAGCGATGCCTATGGCTATTTGCTGGTGGCGACGGGGCGCGCAGAGCTGATGCTCGACCCAATTATGAACGCTTGGGATTGCGCGCCCTTCCCGCCCATCTTGCAAGAAGCGGGCGGTTACTTCGGCGATTGGCAAGGTCACGCCACGATTTATGGCAACGAGGCGCTGGCTACTACGCGAACGCTATTGCCAGAGGTGTTGAATGTGATAGGGGGCTGAGTGGAGGCTGCGGTAGGGGCAGCTGTCACGCGCATTTCAGGACAATTGACAGGTGAAACTGAACGCGAAACGTGCGATACTCACCGCAACGAATTTTCATTGGCGCAGAGGAGTTTGTCAACCGTCTTAGCGTGGTCCCTTGAGTAAGGATCACAAGGAGGTGTGAGATGGCTTACGTCATTAGCGAACCGTGCATCATCAAAACGGCTTGTCAACAATGTCTCGGCACCGAGCTCTGTCCAACCGAAGCGATTCTCTCCGAGATGGGTTTTGTGTTCATTGACCCCGAGCTCTGCATCGAGTGCGGCATCTGCGAAGTCGCGTGTCCCCATGGCGTCGTACATACCGTCGAGCCCGTGTTCGTGCAAGGGCATTGGAAGAAAATGGTCACACGCAAGGAGCAATACGTGGTTGCCTTGAATAGAGCCGCAGCGGAGGCGCATCACGTTAAAGCCTAACAAGCAACCTACGTGATGCGATGCGGAAGGCTCTTCGATACGCCCACGAGGGCGCGTTGGGGGGCCTTTCGTTTTTATGCTAAGGGGGTTGGTGGTAAAATCGCCCGTGACTTTTCAACTAAAGTTCTCAGAGGCTAAACGTGACATGGAAAATGTGATTATCATTGGTTCGGGGCCCGCGGGCTTGACGGCGGCGGTTTACGCGGCGCGCGCTTTTTTGAACCCGCTCGTCATCACGGGCAATGAATTGGGCGGACAAATTGCGACGACGACCGACGTGGACAATTTCCCCGGCTTTCCCAACGGCGTCACAGGACCTGAGCTCTACGATGCGATGCAAAAACAAGCAGAGCGTTTTGGCGCCCGCTCGATTTTTGACGAAGTGATCGAGGTGGATTTGAAGCAACATCCATTCAAAATCAAAACGACGAGCGACGAGTTCGAGACGAAAGCGCTCATCGTGGCGACCGGCGCATCGCCACGCAAATTAGGTGTGCCAGGCGAAGCAGAATTTTTGGGACGCGGCGTGTCCTATTGCGCGACCTGCGATGGCTTCTTCTTCCGCAACAAGGAAGTCATGGTCGTCGGCGGCGGCGACAGCGCCTTGCAGGAAGGCTTGTTCCTCACCAAATTCGCCAATCGTGTGCGCATCATCCATCGCCGTGACTCATTGCGCGCGGGGCCGACGCTGCAAGAGCGCATGAAACAAAACGCGAAAATGGAAATGGTGTGGAATTCAACGATCAAAGAAATTCGCGGCAATGGCGCGGTGAGTCAGGTGCTGTTGCAAGACACACGGACGAGCGAAACACGCGCAGAAGACGTGAACGGCGTATTCGTCTATATTGGACACGAGCCGAATACGTGGCTCTTCAAAAATCAGCTCGACATGGATCACGAAGGATATCTCACCGTAGATGCGCGTTTGCACACGAGCGTGCCCGGCGTGTTCGCCTGCGGCGAGGTCCACGACAAGGTATTCCGCCAAGCGATTGCGTCGGCGGGCTATGGCTGCATGGCTTCGATGGAAGCAGAGAAGTTCCTCGCAGAATTGGAACACAAAGGTTATCCAAGCCGATAGTCGCGTAGTCGCGTAGTCAAATGAGTTGCGTAATCAGCAAGCGACCAAGCGACCAAGCCACTACGTGACCAAGCGACTACTCGACCAAGCGACTACGTGACCAACTGACTAAACAACTAAGAGACTAATATGCCTACCTTGACATTGAACGGCGAAACGATTTTCTACGCGCAACAGGGTGAGCACAGTAACGTGCCCATCGTATTTTTGCATGGCGCAGGCGGCAACCATGAACGCTGGTTGCCTGTGGTGACGGCGTTGCGTGGGGTTAATGCGTATGCTATTGACCTGCCCGCGCACGGCAAATCCACGGGACAAGGACGCGACTCTATCGCCGCTTACGCCGCTGTCGCGCTGAGCATGCTGGACGCGTGGCAATTATCATCAGCCGTGATCGCGGGTCATTCGATGGGCGGCGCAATTGCCCAATGGCTGGCGTTGCATCACCCCGCGCGCGTGCGCGGACTTGTGCTGGTCGGCACAGGCGCGCGCTTGCGTGTGCATCCAAACATCTTGCGCGCGATGCACGAAGGCACGCCAATGGACGCAGATATTTTGACGCGCCCCATAGACAACTCGCCCTATACACGCAGCACGCCTGCTGACCCGCTTGGCTACAACGATTGGTTGGCGTGCAATACATTTGATGTGATGAATCGTCTCTCGGAAATCAAATGTCCGACGCTCGTCTGTGTTGGCTCGAAAGATGATCGCACGCCGCCCAAATATGCGGCGTATCTCGCCGAGCATATCGCGGGCGCGCGACTCGTCACCTTCGAGGGCGCGGGCCATTCGCCCATGCGCGACCAACCCGCCGAGATGGCGCAGGCGTTGCAAGCGTTTGTGGATGCGTTCAAGTAAACAAGTAAACGGGGAACAAGGAACGAGGAGCTAGGGAGACATTATCATAATGATGATGTCTTCTTTTGTGTTGACACATTTTCAACACGAAGGCACTAAGAACCACGAAGGACACAAAGAAAATCTCCTTGTGTCCTTCGTGCTTCTTTGAGCCTTTGTGTTGAATGGGTTAGCGGGCAACAGCGACGATGCGATACAACGCGCCGGCATAACCAACCGCATATAGCTCGCCTTGTTCATCTTCGCCAAATGAACTGATGGGTGTGTTCGTCGTGATGAGCTCGGTTTGCACCCATGCGCTTGCTGCGTTGCGATGCAATGACCAAAAACGCCCCGTGCAGTAATCAGCGAAGAAATATGCGCCTGTCAGCGCGGGCTGCGCGCTGCCGCGATAGACGTAACCGCCCGTGATGGAACAATCGCCTCGGCTGTGGTCGTATTCGCCGATGGGCGCGACGTACAGTGATGGCTCACATGACGAACCAATAGGGAAACAATGCTTGCCTTCCATGCGATTCCAGCCATAGTTTTCGCCGCCCTTCGAGTTAGCGGGTTGGAAGTGCACTTCCTCGTACGTGTTTTGCCCCACATCTGCGATATACAAGTCACCCGTCGCGCGATCAAATGAATAGCGCCACGGGTTACGCAAGCCCCACGCCCAAATCTCCGGACGAAAGCCGGCGCGGTTCACAAAGGGATTGTCGGGTGGAATGCCGTAAGACGAGCCACTGTTCACATCAATCCGCAACAGTTTCGCCAGCAACGCATCGGGCTTCTGCGAGTTGCCAAATTGATCGTTGCGTCCTCCACCATCGCCCAAGCCGATGTACAAGTAACCGTCGGGACCGAACACGAGAGCGCCGCCGTTGTGATTGGCAGCGGGTTGTTTGACTTGCAAGATCATTTGCGCGCTATTGGGGTCAGCGCGATTCGCGTCCGATGAAGCTTTGTAACGCACGACAGCCGTATCGCCATTCACGTCCGTGTAGTTCACATAGAAGAAACCGTTGCTTTTGTAATTCGGATGAAAGGCGACGCCTAATAACCCGCGTTCCGATGAGCGCGAATTCACCAACGGTGTGATGTCGAGGAACGGCGTCGGCAACACAGCACCGTTGGCGACGATGCGAATTTTGCCTGCTTGCTCGACGATGAACAAGCGTCCACTCCCATCGCCGGCATGTTTGGCATCAACGGGCGAACTAAATCCGCGCACCACAGGCTCCAAGCGAATCGTCGTCTTTGCAGGGTCGAAGGTTGTGCCGCCACGCGCACGCGTCGGCGTGGCGGTCGGCGTAGTCACGCGTGTGGGCGTCGCCCGTAGAGGCGTTGCAGTAGCAGGGAGAGGCGACGGCGTGGCGGGTGGGCGCGTAGTGGTCGGTGGCAACGCTGTCGCCGAGGCAGTAGGCAAAGGTGGTAAGCGTGTAGGGGTGTTGCTGGGTGAAGTGGTTGGCGTTGCTGGCGCGGTCGTCACCGCTGATTGTGATGGGGTCGCGGGCGCGGGTGAGGTAGTTGGTTCCGCGTTCATAGGACTACAAGCGATCAATATGCCTAACAGAGTCAATGTGAGCAAACGCATGATGAATGGCACAGACAATCTCCTGGTGAGTAAATTGTTTCTACCCTATTATACGTTCAATGTTGGTTCGAGAGTTGCACCCTCGAACCTCTCTGTTATAATCGCCGCATGTCACGCGAATACCCCGCTTATCCGATTCCCGCCGTTGGCATCGTCGTCGTGCGCGACCAGCGCGTGCTGCTGGTGCAACGTGGACGCGAACCCGCTTATGGACGCTGGACGATTCCCGGCGGCGTGATCGAAGTCGGCGAGACGTTGCACGATGCAGCGCGACGTGAGATGCGCGAAGAATGTGATATCGTCGTCGAACCGAGTCGTGTCCTGCAAGTTTACGAACCCATCGTGCGCGACGCCGAAGGGCGCGTGCGCTTTCATTATGTCATCATTGACGTGCTGGCGCGTTACGTGAGCGGCGATGTGCGCCATGCTGACGACGCCCTTGATGCGCGTTGGGTTGGCGCGGACGAGCTAGAGGCGTTGAACGTGATGAACGATGCGGCGCAACTTATCCGCGAGGTGTTGCGATGACGCGCGACTTGCGGCTTGCGGCTTGCGAATTGCAGATTGCGGATTGCTCGCCTCTTTACGTACGCTTCGCGCGTTTCACGCTTCACGCTTCACGCACGCTTCGCGCGTTTCACGCTCCATGCTCATCACTCGTCACTCGTCGCTTGTCACTCGTCCCTTTGTTGTTGCTCGTCGCTTGCAACTTTTTTGCGCCACTCCCCGCACCCACGCTCACCCCCACCTCGACTGCGACGCCCATCCCTACCCCAACGCCATCGCCCACACCCGTGCCTGTGCAATACGCGCTGATCGGCAAAGCGCAAGGCGCGTATTGGAATCAAGTGGCGCATGGCATGAAGGTGGCTGAGAAGCAATTAGGGTTGCCTGTGGGCAGCGTCGTTTTTCATGCGCCCGACCAAGAAGACCCCGCCGCGCAAATCGTCGCATTTGAACATTTCGTCGCGCAACAAGTGAAGGGCGTCGCCGTCGCGCCGAGCGACGCGCGCGCGCTGGAGCTCAGCATCCAACGCGCGCGCGCTGCGGGTGTTTGGGTCATCACGTTCGACACCGACGCGCCCAACAGCGAACGCCAATTCTTCGTCGGCACGCCGTCACAGGTCATCGGGCAAGAAGCGGCGCAAGCGTTGCTGACATTCTTGGGCGAGCGTAGCGGCAAGATCGCGCTTGGCTCAACCTTGCTTGACCGCGCCGCGCACGAACGCATCACGGCTTTCAAGGACAACGTGAAGGCGAATAAAAAAGTGAGCGTGCTTGATGCGACGCATGACCGTCAAGATGCTAACGTAGCCATGCAAACGGCGCGCGCTACACTGGCGACGAATAAAGATGTGATTGGCGCGTTTGGCGTCTATGGTTACAATAGCCTCGTGTGGTGCCGCGTCGTGAACGAGCAAGCGCGCACGGAACAAATCGTCGTCGTCGGCTTCGACGCCACCAACGAAGCGATTGAGTGTTTGAAAAATGGCGCGCTCGATGCGCTCGTCGTGCCGCGTCCGTATGAACAGGGGTTTCAAAGCGTGATGGCGCTCGACAGCCTCGCGCGCAAAGGTTTGCTGACGACCATCAGCGCTTTGGGGTTTGATGCGCGCGCCGCCAAAGCGGCATGGATTTTGAACGTCGGCGTGGATGTCATCTCGCGCGATGGCAAGGTGGGTTTGAGCTTGTTGGGCTATGCGGGCAAACTGGATGGGCAAGGCATTGTGCGTGAGTGGCGACCGTGATATAGTGTTCAAGGTTCAAAGTTCAAAGTTTCGCGTTTACTGAACTTTGAACCTTGAACTTTGAATTTTGAACCTTGAAGGATTGATATGAATTTTCGTTTCATTGGCAAAGTGTTAGCGGGTATGGGCGTGTCCATGGCGGCGCTGTTGACGTTGCCGTATCTGATTCGACCGCCCGCGCGCAAGTTGTACATGCGTCGTGAGCTCGTGACGCCTGACGATCAATTCGTCGAAGTGGATGGTGTGCAGCTGCGTTATCGTGTGATGGGTGAAGGGCGGCCATTGATTTTGGTGCATGGCTTCGCGAGCTCGCTGGTGACGTGGTATCGGAACGTCGCCGAGCTCGCGCGTCACTATCGCGTGTATGCGTTGGACTTGAAGGGATGGGGGTTATCCGACAAGCCAACCGAAGGCGATTACTCGTGGCCTGCGCAAGCGCGACTTCTGTATGGCTTCATGCGCGCCTTAAACATCGTCCGTCCCATCCTCGTCGGGCATTCGATGGGCGGTGCGGTGTCGTTGCACACGACTATCGCGCATCCCGACGCAGTGACTGGGTTGGCGCTGATCGCGCCTGCCGGTGGTCACTCGTTCCCTTACGTCAACGCCCTCAGCCATGCGTGGGATGCGCCGCCGTTGCGCCGCTGGTTCCGTTTAGCGATGGAGTATGCGTTGACCAACGACGAGCTGCTCACGAGCCAAATGCCGCGCGCCTATTACGATCCCGCTCATTGCACGCCAGAAATGAAACGCGCATTGATTCAGCCATTCCACACCGAAGGTTTCGTGGATGCGCTGCTCAACTTTGCGCGCGACGTGCGCTATAACGGCGTGGATGGTTTGTGGTCGCGCGTGACGTGTCCCGTGTTGATCCTATGGGGCGAACAAGACGGCGTGCTGCCTGTTGCAGACAGCCAATACTTCGTGGAACATTTGCCGCAAGCGCAACTCCGCATCATCCCCGCAGCGGGGCACTTGCCGCACGAGGAAAAGCCCAACGCTGTGAATCCATTGATTCTTGCCTTCGCGCAACAGCTGATGGGATGACAAGGCACGGGTGACAGGATAGCACGATGACATGATTCATCAGCCGTACATCCCGTCACCCCTTCACCCGTTCCCGCGTTTACTCGTCTCCCCAAATTTCTGTTACAATCCCCGCGTCATGGCCAAAGTCTCCATCATCGTGCCGACCTTCAACGAGCGCGAGAGCATCAGCGATTTGATTTTTGCGATTCAACACGCACTGCCTTCTCCCGAAATCATCGTCGTGGATGACAATTCGCCTGATGGCACGTGGCAAATCGTGCGGACCCTCGCGCATCAACACCCCGCCGTGCGCTTGATTCATCGCACGAGCGAGCGCGGCTTGACGAGCGCGATTCAACGCGGCATTGACGAGGCGACAGGCGACCTGATCGGTTGGATGGACTGCGATATGTCGCCTGTGACCTTGCCAGTGTTGCTTGCGCGCATTGAGCAGGGCGCAGACATCGCCATCGCATCACGCTACGCGCCGGGCGGCAAAGATGCGCGTGGCGGGATGCCGGTTGCGTTCAGCTGGGTCATCAATACCGCCGCCAAGGTGTGTGTGGATTGGCGCAGCCCGGTGCGAGATTATACGACGGGCTTTGTGGCGGCTCGTCGTCAGGTGTTTACCAACCTTCGATTACGCGGTGACTATGGCGAATACTGCATTGATTTTTTAGTGCGCGCCGTGCGACAGGGCTTTCGCGTGGTCGAGGTGGGTTATGTGTGTGAACCACGCACGGTTGGCGAAAGCAAAACCGCGCCGAGCTTCTGGGGCTTCATTTGGCGCGGGCGCAAGTACGTGACGACGGTGTTGCGATTGATGGGGCAGAAGTAGCTGAGAAAACAGCGAAACGCGAAAACGGGGAGAGGTTGCCTCATTCACTCGTTGACCCATTGACCCGTTCACTTCTTTCAAGAGGAGAATTTATCGTGGCGAATAAGAAAACAGCTCGTGCGAAAACTCAAACGAAATCAAAGGCTCAAAAAAATAAAGCCGCTAGGACCATAGGGATATCCCTAACCCAAACCTCCAAAACAACTTTGCCCCTAGCAACCCCCAAGCACACCTTGGCCCTCGCCGCCGAATTGAGTCTCGACGAATTGGGCGAGCGCGCCTCCATCATCCCCGGTCAAGACCCGCACCTCGTCGTCACCCTCAATACCGTTGGCTCGGACGACCGCGAAAAGAAAGGGCGCATCATCCCCGTCTGCGAGCCACGTCTCGACGGCAACGAAGAAAAGTACTTGATGCAGACCGTCCGCACCAACTGGATTTCGTCGGCGGGCTCGTTCATCACCGATTTTGAAAAAATGTTCGCTGAGAAGGTCGGCGCGAAGTATGGCATCGCGTGCGCCAACGGCACCGTCGCCCTGCATCTCGCGTTGGCGACGCTGGGCGTCGGGCCCGGCGACGAGGTCATTGTGCCAACCTTCACGATGATTGCCAGCGCGAACGCCGTGCGCTACGTCGGCGCGACCAATGTGCTCATTGACTCCGAACCCGAAACGTGGAACATGGATGTCGCGCAGCTCGAAAGCAAAATCACCGAGCGCACCAAAGTCATCATGCCGATGCACACTTATGGGCATCCCGTTGACATGGATCCCGTGCTGGAGCTGGCGAAGAAATACGACTTGTTCGTGCTGACGGATGCGGCGGAATCGCACGGCGCGCAATACAAAGGACAACCGATTGGCGGACTTGGTGATCTGGCGACGTATTCGTTTTATGGTAACAAGATCATCACGACCGGCGAAGGCGGCATGATTACCACGAACAATCCCGACATCGCGCGCATCGCCCGCAATATGAAAGACCATGCCTTCAGCCACGAGCGCCACTTCTGGCACAAGTATCTCGGCTACAACTTTCGCATGACGAACATGCAAGCGGCGATTGGTCTCGCGCAAACTGAGCGCTTCGAGTTTCTCGTCGAATGCCGCCGCAAGAATGCCGAGCTCTATACGGAGTTGTTATCGGCCGTGCCGGGGCTGACGTTGCCGCCCGAGAAGCCATGGGCGAAGAATGTGTTCTGGATGTATGGCATCCTTGTTCATCCCGAATTCGGCATGACCCGCGACGAACTACGCAATCGGCTCGCGCAACGCGGCATCGAGACGCGCACGTTCTTCATCCCAATTCATTTGCAACCGATTTATTATCCAGACTATGGACACGAATCGCATCCCGTTGCGGAGATGCTTTGCGATAGAGGGATGTATCTGCCGTCGGCCTCTACACTCACGCCGAGCGACATCGAGTACATCGCACAGTCTATCCAGGAGATTCACGCTGAAGCG
>CAZDYP010000161.1:0-4024 GCA_964509505.1 uncultured Anaerolineae bacterium
GCCGCCGAAGAACGTCTGCTTCGCGCGCTCTGGGTCAACGTGAATAAATTGATGATCGCCCGTCGCGTCGGCAATCTTGTTGACCATCTCCTGCGTGATGAGAAACCAATCGCCGACGCTGGTTTCCTTGCCGATGTATGATTTCAATTCGTCGAGGGTGGTGACCTCGGCAGTGATTTGTTCGGTGGACATAGATTCTCCTTTACCAGGTGTGTTATACGGTTAGCCATAAGTATATCACACCCTCCAAAACAAAGCGGGGCAAGAGTTCAGTTTGTTGTCTCGCCCTAACCAATTCACCGCCATTGTCATTGCCTCCACGCACATGGCGACAACGGACACGCTACGCGACCGACAAACTGACGAGCAGCACGCGCGCCCAACGTCAGTTGGTCAGTTGCCCCGTCCGTTGTCGCCACGCGCCCGACGCCAGACGACACACGCACGAAAGACGCGCCACGTCCTCATCCGTTGCCCTCCGTTTATCCGTTTCAATCCGTTGTCGAAACGCTCCGTTGTCACCCTCGCCCCAACCCCACACGCGCCCGACGCCAGACGACACACGGACGAAAGATGCGCCACGCCCAATGTTCACTTACCCACCGCGCTGTACAGCTTGGCTTTCTTCTTTGCCGCACTTATCGCAGTATGGCTTGTTTTCGTAGTTATACTGCCCACATACACATTTCCACCATTTATTACTTCTACGTTGGCTGTCATGAGTGGGGCAGCTGGAGTTTTGGCAGTTATTGTAGTAATTGTCATTGCGATGTCCACATTGTTTGCATGTCCATGCCATATTGGCCTCCTATAGGCTTGAAGACGCAGGCTCAATAGAAGCTCAACGACGAGTAAGAGTTTCTTCGATGACCCGCCATCCAATCCAAACGAAGCCCAATGGAAACACCAAAATCCCACCTACGATGCCTGCAACAAGCACCAATGCAAGAGAGGTCCATGTTGAAGTGAGCCTGATTAGAAATCCCAGGGCTATCCACCCGCCAAGGACACCTGCAATAGACATTCCGCCGCATGCAGCCTCCCAATTATTTCCGATGTGGCCCTGACTTAGGACATAGAGAAAGACCGACATTCCTCCGAGCATTCCTCCAAAGCTTGCAACGATCCTTTCTAGCATCAGTCTGTTTTCCATTGTTCTTCCTCCATGTTTGGATGCACATCTTGTTGGGGGAGGTGCAAGGGTGCACCTCCCCCAACTCAATTTCAGCACACTAGGCGCAATTATAAAGCTACGCCCTTCTCCTTCAATACCCCCCACACCTTCGCTGGCGTCAATGGAATATCAATGTGCGTCACGCCGAGATGCGCGAGCGCGTCCACCACCGCGTTCGCAATCGCAGGCGGCGCGCCTACCGTTGCCGATTCGCCCACTCCTTTTGCGCCGAGTGGGTGATGCGGCGAAGGCGTCACCGTCTTGTCCGTCTCCCACTTCGGCGTCTCCATCGCCGTCGGCAGCAGATAGTCCATGAACGTGCCCGACTTGTTCACGCCGTTCTCGTCATAGACAATCTCCTCCAACAGCGCGGGCGCCATGCCCATCGTCAAGCCGCCGTGAATCTGCCCGTCCACGATCATCGGGTTGATGATGTTGCCGCAATCGTCCACTGCGACAAAGCGGCGAATCTTCACCTCGCCCGTGCCACGGTCAATGTCCACCACGCAGATGTACGCGCCAAACGGGAACGTCAAATTCGGCGGGTCGTAATAGTTCACCGCTTCGAGTCCCGCCTCCATGCCTTGCGGATGGTTCGTGTATGCGGCGAAGGCAATCTCCTGAATCGTCTTCGCGCGTGATGGCGCACCCTTCACGTAAAACTTGCCCTTCTCCCATTCGAGGTCAGCCTCGTTCGCTTCGAGCAAGTGCGCCGCAATCTTCTTCGCCTTCTCACGAATCTTACGCGACGCCATCGCCGCCGCTGCGCCCGCTGTCGGCGTCGAGCGCGAGGCATACGTGCCGAGACCATAAGGCGCGGTGTCGGTGTCGCCTTCCTCAACGGCGATGTGGTCTTCGGGGATACCCAACTCTTCCGCGATGATTTGCGCGTAGGTCGTCTCGTGGCCTTGCCCTTGCGACTTCGTGCCGAAGCGCGCGATGACCTTGCCGGTTGGATGGATGCGAATCTCGGCGGAGTCGAACATCTTGATGCCGAGAATGTCGAAGGTGTGCGACGGCCCCGCGCCGACGATCTCTGTGAACGTCGAGATACCGATGCCCATCAACTCGCCACGCGCGCGCTTCTCCGCTTGCTCTTTGCGGAGCGCATCGTAACCGATGATGCTCTTCGCCTTGTCGAGCGCGCCTTTGTAGTTGCCGCTGTCATATTCCCACCCCAACGCGGATTTATATGGGAACTGTTCGGGCTTGATGAAATTTTTCTCGCGCAGCTCGGCAGGATCCATGTTCAACTTGTGCGCGAGCACATCCACCATGCGTTCAATCGCATGAACCGCTTCGGTCACGCGGAACGAGCAACGATACGCGATGCCTCCGGGTGGCTTGTTGGTATAGACGCCGTCCACTTCTGCGAACGCCTTTTGAAAATCGTACGAGCCTGTCGCAATCGAAAACAGCCCTGCGGGAAACTTGGACGGGTTCGCCGCCGAATCGAACGCGCCGTGATCCGCGACGACGCCCATCTTCATCGCGGTGATCTTGCCCTCTTTCGTCGCGGCAAGTTGCGCGTGGATGTGATAATCGCGCGCGAACGAATCCGCCATCAAGTTCTCGCTGCGGTCTTCGATCCATTTCACGGGCGCGCCCGTCAGCACCGACGCAGCCACAGCCAGCACGTAGCCAGGATACACAGGCACTTTGCCGCCGAATCCGCCGCCGATGTCAGGCGAGATGACGCGAATCTTATGCTCATGCAAACCGAGATGCCCCGCGACGAGCGCGACCACCGTGCGAATGGCGTGCGGCGCTTGCGTCGTCATGTACAACGTCAGATGTCCCTCGCTCGGATTCCAGCTCGCCACACAACCGCACGTCTCAATCGAAGCGACATGAATGCGTGGGATATAAATGTCTTCGGCGACGGTCACATCCGCTTTGCTGAGTTCGTCGTCAACGGCTTGGCGGTCGCCGACTTCCCAATGCCAGATGTGATTGGACTTCTGCTCGCGGTCGAAGCGAATCGCAGGCGCGTCGGGCAACAGCGCCTTCTTCGGATCGAGCACAGGTTCGAGCGGCTCATAGTCAACCTCGACGGCCGCGACGCCATCCGCCGCCGCATAGCGCGAGGTCGCAATCACCGCCGCAACCTCTTGGTGATAGTACATCACCGTATCCACAGGCAAGACCATCTGCCGGTCGCTCATCAACGTCGGCATCCATTCGAGTTTGTACGGCACGAGGTCTGCGCCCGTGACGACGGCGGCGACGCCGGGTGTGGCGAGCGCCTTCTCTTTGTTGATGCTCTTGATTTTCGCGTGCGCGTATGGCGCGCGCACGATGTCCAGATACAACATGCCGGGCAACTTGATGTCGTCAACGTAGTTGCCCTTACCACGAATGAAGCGCGCATCCTCCTTGCGCTTCACCGCCTGTCCCATACCATGAGCGATGCCCATATCGTGTGTCTCCTTTCGTATTTGTCATTGCGAATTCCTCGACTTCACTTCTGTGTCATGGCGAGCGTGGTGTGCGAAGCCATCGCCTCGCGCTACGTCATGGCGAGCGTGGTGTGCGAAGCCATCGCCCTCGCCCGCATGTCATGGCGAGCGTGGTGTGCGAAGCCATCGCCCTCCAGCGATGTGGGGATTGCTTCGGCGCAAACTGCGCGCCTCGCAATGACGGTCAGCTAGTGTCATGGCGAGCGTGGTGTGCGAAGCCATCGCCCTCCAGCGATGTGGGGATTGCTTCGGCGCAAACTGCGCGCCTCGCAATGACGGTCAGCTAGTGTCATGGCGAGCGTGGTGTGCGAAGCCATCGCCCTCCAGCGATGTGGGGATTGCTTCGGCGCAAACTGCGCGCCTCGCAATGACGGTCAGCTAGTGTCATGGC
>CAZDYP010000161.1:4124-12497 GCA_964509505.1 uncultured Anaerolineae bacterium
CTCCCTCTCACCACATGGAGATTGCTTCGGCGCAAACTGCGCGCCTCGCAATGACAGTCAGCTACCGCATCTTCTCCGCCGCATACTTCACCGCCTCGACGATGTTCACGTAGCCCGTACAGCGACAGAGGTTGCCCGAAATCGCCCAGCGAATTTCTTCTTCGGTTGGGTTCTTATTCTTTTGTAGAAACGCCACCGAGGTCAGCATCATGCCCGGCGTGCAGAAACCGCACTGCAAGCCATGCTTCTCGTGGAAGCTTTCCTGAATCGGATGCAGCTTGCCGCCAGTCGCCAGCCCTTCAACCGTCATCACCTTGCGCCCATCAGCCTGCACCGCGAACACCGTGCAAGACTTCACCGCCTTACCGTCCAACAGCACAGTGCAAGCGCCACATGAGCTCGTATCGCAGCCGATGTGCGTGCCTGTCTGATTGGCAACCTCGCGGATGAAGTGTACCAACAACAAGCGCGGCTCCACTTCGGTGGTCATGTCCGCACCATTTAAGTTAACCGTAATCTTCACATTGTCCTCGCTTTCTTGGTGTCATGTATCATGTGTCACGTGTCATGTGTCACATTTCACGCTTCACGTTTCACTTGACACTTGACACTTAAACACTTGACACTGGTTACGCCTTTGCCCTTTCCAGCGCCTTGTTGACTGCGCGCATCGTCAACACACGCACCACATTGCGCTTGTATTCGACTGAGCCGCGCAAGTCTTCGCTGGGCTGACAATCTTCGCTCGCCCATTGACCTGCTTGCGCGATGAGCGCGTCCGTAGGCGCATTGCCGCGCAACGCATCTTCGGAACGCTTGGCGCGCAGCGCGGTCACGCCGACATTCGTCAAGCCGATGCCGATTTGTTCAATCTTGCCGCTCGCGTCAAGATTCAATTGCACAGCGACAGCAGCAGTGGCGAAGTCGCCCACCTTACGTTCCAACTTCATGTATGCGCCGCCACTGCGCGCGACTGGCATTGGAACGCGCACTTCGGTGATGATTTCGTCGTGCGTCAGCGCGGTCTCGAACAAGCCCGTGAAGAAATTATCTATCGCAATCGTGCGGCTGCCTTTCGGGCCCGTGGCGACGACTTCGGCGCGATATGCCAGCATCGTCGCGGGATGATCGTTAGCGGGGTCGGCGTGCGCGAGGTTGCCCGCCACCGTCGCCAGGTTCCGCACGAGCGGGTCAGCGATGACACGCGACGTGTCGTGCAAGAGTGGATACTTGCTACGCACGAGCGCCGATGCTTCAAGGTCGCTTTCACGCACGAGCGCGCCAATCCGCAACGAGCCGTCTTCTTCACGAATGTAGTCGAGGTTGGGAATGCGGTTGATGTCAACGAGCAACGCAGGCGTGCCAAGCCGCAACTTCAGCGCGGGGATGAGGCTGTGTCCGCCTGACAACAGCTTCGCGTCGGCGTTGCCTTGCAGAAGTGCGATAGCTTCGGGCACAGTCTGCGGCGCGGCGTACTGAAATGATGCAGGAATCATGAGAGTCCCTCCTGATGGTTTCACCACAGAGGCACAGAGAGCACGGAGAAATTTTGAAGAATTTTGCGCTGCGGTGATTCAAAAAATTTTCGTTCGAGAAAAAACCCTAAAGGTCGCATGAAGTTTCAAAAATAATAGGTGTAGGACAAATTGGCAATTTGTCCACCTGGGCAAGTTGCCAACTTGCCCTACACCTGCCAGGTGGGACAAATTGGCAATTTGTCCGCCTGGGCAAGTTGTCAACTTGCCCTACACCTGCCAGGTGGGACAAATTGGCAATTTGCCCACGTAGGAAAATTTAGGTGGTGAACGAGAGGATGAGTGGAAGCGGAAAACGATGGCGCGGCGAGATGGCGCAGTCAGCTGGAGAATAGAAATGAGGATGCCCTCAACGCGGCTGAGGGCGACAAGATAGATGTTCATCGCAGCATGAAGAATTCACACGAAGCTCGAATGAGCTAATCCGAATGAACACTGTCAATGCCGATGCGCGATAGCATAATGCCGCGCCAACACATCCACGCCAAAATCGTTCTGGATGTCGCGCCACACCGAATGGATGTGGTTGGCGTGGTCTTGCGCTTTGTCGTATTCGACGAGGAAACGCTGACTCTGCAAACGGTAGTAATGCGCTTGATGTTTTTCGATGCCGCCCGCCCACACGAAATGAATGTCGTCCAAGCCGTTCTGCTGTAACTGCGCGGTTTCTGTCTCTGCGACCTCGTCGGGCATACGCTCGATGTATTGCCGAATCAAACACATCAACAAGTCGCGTTGGGCATGAGTCAACGTCGCAGCGCTCAAGCCCTTGGGACGCGCTGTGTAGCGCAACATTTCTTCATGCGCCTCGGTGTAGCCCAACCATTCTTTATCGCGTTGCCGTTGCGCCTCCGCTGTCGCCGAAGGAGGATCTCCTTGTAACTCAGGGATAGATAATGGCGTTGCGCCCTCTGTCACCATGCGACGATTGCCTTGCATGAGGTCAGGCGGCGCGGCTGGCGAGAGGATGGCGATGGCGCGTTGTTCGGGCGTCAACGCATGAACGAACTCGCGTGCGACATCTTCGACGTTGCCCAGCGGTCGCAACACGCCTATACCATTGAGCGCAATTTCCGCAGGGTTCGCGCCAAAGAATGTCGGCGTGGGCGAGATGATGCGTCCATGCGCGATGGTGTAATTGATAGAGATGTGATGCCCCTCGAAGCGCCAGCCCCACAACGATGTTGCGCTCGGCTCACCGAAGACGCTCAGGTAATACATGCCAGGGTCGCGGCCTGGTAGTGGACGTTTCCACGCCTCCACAAAATCCAACGTCGTCTCCAAGCCGATGATCGTCGTTGCCGTCACAAAACCCGCGCGACTCAAGCCGACGGCGACGAGCTGCTGCGCGAGGCGTTGTTGCTCGCGCGTCATGGCGCTTAACGGCAAGCCGTTGCGCGGATTGGGTGTGTAATACCAGCGTGTGCGTTCAGCTTTGTTCGCAAATGTGAACGTCGCTTTGGCGCGTTGGTCGGGCGTCAGCGCAGCGAGGAACTTCACCGTCGCTTCGCCCATGCGCGCGACGAGTTGAGTGGATGGAGGAGTGGACATAGCGCCTCTCAAGTAAGGTGATACTCAGACCTGACAGGTTTTGTCAGTGATATGGGGTGCAAGTTGGCAGGATTATGCTAACTTAAGTAACAGATGTCAAGAGCAAAATTTCCTTGACATGGCGCGAAGCGGATTCTATAATCCGCGCTATCAAAAGCGTTAAAAAACCTCAAGGGCTTCTAAAAATTGCGTTTAGGTGAATCAATGAAGATTACTGAAGTGCGAGTCATCGTGACTTGCCCCGCAGGACAAAACTTCGTCGTCGTGAAGCTCATGACCGACGAAGGACTCTATGGCGTCGGCGAAGGAACGAAGAACGGGCGTGAGCTCGCCGTCGCGACATTGCTCGAAAAACATCTGGCGCCGACACTCATCGGGCGCGATGCCGGTGCGATTGAAGACATTTGGAAATTTTTGTACAAAGGTGCGTATTGGCGCGGCGGTCCCATCGAGATGGCGGCGATGGCTGCGATTGATATGGCGCTGTGGGACATCAAGGGCAAAGCCGCCAACATGCCTGTCTATGCGTTGCTCGGCGGGCCGACGCGCACAAAGTTGTTGACCTACGCGCACACACAAGGACGCGATTTCCAAGAAGCGGCTGACAATGTGTTGAAGGCGCACGCAGCAGGTTACAAGGTGATTCGCTCGCAAGTGCAAGTGCCCAACATGCCCGGCGCGTATGGCGCAGAAGATAAAGAGGACCCGCTCTATCAGCGCGCAATGGATGAACGCTTGCCGTATGAAGGCACCTGGGAGCCCGAACCCTATCTCCGCATCGTGCCAAAGTTGTTTGACTATCTGCGCGCGCAGGTCGGTTGGGACATCAATCTATTTCACGATGCGCATGGACGACTCACGCCATCGGAAGCCGCGCGGTTGTTGCGGGAAATCGAGCCTTACAAATTGATGTACCTCGAAGATCCCATCGGGCCTGAACACGCGCCCTCCATGCGCCGCGTGCGCGAAGGCGGTACGACGCCGATTGCCATTGGCGAAATCGTCAGCAGTCGCTACGAGATTTTGCCAATGATCGTCGAGCAGACGATTGATTACATGCGCTGTTCGCCACAGCATGTGGGCGGCATCACCGAAGCGAAAAAGCTGGCGGCAATGGGCGAGCCGTTCGATGTGCGCACGGCATATCACGGACCGGGCGATGTGGGACCGATCGGCGCAGCGGCGAGCGCGCACGTCGGCATGGCGATTCCCAACTTCGGCATTCAAGAATGGACGGCGCATCCCGAACTCGTGCGTGAAGTGATGCCGCCTGCGCTCACGTTTGACGCTGGTTATTTGAAGCTCTCGTCCAATTCAGGCTTAGGAGTTGACATCAACGAGGCGCTCGCCGCAAAGTATCCCTACCAACGCAAGTATTTGCCTGCGCCGCGTCGGGTGGATGGCTCGATGCACGGCTATTAGAATTTTTGATTTTTTGATTTGAGATTTTTGATTGACACGCGCATCAGTTCAAAATCTGAAATCAAAAATCAAAAATCAACAATTCCCAAAGGGAGGAGAAAAGCATGAAACGATTTCGTAAGTCATTGTTTGTGATGTTGTTGTCAGCATGGGTGATCGGGGCGTTAGCTGCGTGTGCGCCGCCGCCCGCGCCCGCGCAACCGACGACGGCGCCTGCCGCCGTGACACAACCCAAGTTACCTGCGCCCGTCGGCACCTTCAAGTATTGGGGCGGGCTCATCTTCTCGGATGAAGCCAACAACATGCTCGTCGAGAAGATCAAGGAATGGGGCAAGGCGCGCAATGTTCCCGTCGAAGTCGTGATGATTAACCAGAATGAAACCGTGCAGCGCGTGTCTGCTGCCATCGAAGCCGGCACGATGCCCGATGCGTTAGATATGGGGCGCGATTTGATGCTGCTCTTGAACAAGAACAACCGCCTCGAAGCGTTGGATGATATCTATGACGCGGTTGGCAAGGCGCATGGCGGTTGGTTGGACTCCGCCGAACGCGCGACCAATCCGAAAGACTTTGGCGGCAAGCGCTATGGTGTGCCGTTCGGTCAATCAGGCAACTTGCTCAATCGGCGCGATGACATCTTAAACAAAGCCGGCTACAAGGATGCGCCAAAGACGTGGGAAGAATTGGGTGAGATGGCGAAGAAAGTCAACAACCCACCCAAGTATTACTCGATGGGCTTCGCGCTCTCGAATGTGGGCGACGGCAATTTGACGACGACCATGTTACAGTCGTGGGGTGGTCGGGTCGCCGACGACGCGGGTAAGAAGTGCGCGTTGGACAGCGCCGAGACACGCGCGTTTCTCAAATGGATTACGGACTTGTACGCCGCAGGCACGTTCCCACCGGGCGTGACGACGTGGGACGGCGCGGGCGACAACAATGCCTATCAATCAGGACAAGCCGTGTTCATCGCCAATCCGGGCAGCGTCTATCTCAACATTGTGAAGGCGGATCCCGAACTGGCAAAGAGCAGCAAATATTCCGCGTTGCCCAAAGGTCCCAAACTGACCGTCGCGCCGACCGGCTTGAACTATCGCGTGATTCCGACGAGCAGCAAGAACAAAGAACTGGCAAAGGACTTGCTCGTCTATCTCGCTGACGACAAGTTCATGGCAGACTATTTCAAGAATGCCATTTACGGTCCTGTGCTGAAAAGCCAGCAGAGCGCACCCGTCTTCAAAGACAGCCCCTTGCACGCAGGCTTGCTTGACCTCGCGTTGAATGGCACCCCGCCCGGCTGGCCCGATGCGGACAACCTCGCACTGGCTGAATATCAGACGAACTTCCTGACGCCGAAGCTGGTTCAGAAAATCGTGGTGGACAAGAAGAGCGTTGACGACGCCATCAAGGAAACGCAGACGGCGTGTCAGGCGATTTACGACAAATACAAGTAAAGAGTAGTCAGTAGTCAGTAATCAGAGTGAGGCGTGATATACGGAGAGGTGTGTCACGCCTCATTTTTGTTTGCGAGAGGAAATGGCGCATAATATCGCGCGCGGCAATTGCACTTCTGTGATGAGCAACACGCCTGTCAAAATAATTGACAGTCCAAGCCACATGCCAATGTAGATCGGTTCACCGAGAAACAACACCCCCCACAAAATGCCAAAGCACGGTGAAAGGAACGTGACGCTCAACGTCTTTGTGGGGCCAACGCGCGCAATCAATTCAAAGTAGATGAGATAGGCGAATGCCGTCGAGAGCAGCGACAAACCTAATAGCGCTCCGATCACGTTTAGGTCGGGCATGGTTGTTGGCATGACCCATGCGGCGAAGGGCAAGAGCGTCATGCCTGCCGCGAGTTGTTGTCCGATAGCAAGGTCGAGCGGCATCATACTCTTGAACGCGACGCGCGTATAGACGCCGCCGATGCCGTAGCACAACGCGCCTGTCAACGCCATGATGATCGCCCCCACGACCATCGGATTGAGCGCTAATGGCGTCCACCCTACCAACACGCTGACGCCAACGATGCCCAAGCACAAGCCCAATACCTTGCGCCACGTGAAAGGCTCCTTCAACCATACAGCGGCGACGATGGCCGTGAAGATGGGCGTCGTTGCATTGACGATGACAGCGAACGACGCATGGAGATACACTGTGGCGCTGGCAATCAACACGAATGGCAGCGCCGCATTGATCACGCCAAGCCACACCACCGAGCGCCACCGCGCGCGCAAAGCAGGCGCTCGTCCCAGCGCCAACGCATAGACCCACAGCACGACGCCTGCCAGCAACACGCGCGCATCAATCAACACCAACGCTCCCAACACCGGCGCGGCAACGCGCAAGAACAAATATGACGCGCCCCAAATTGCCGCCAATAACACTAACATACCTAATTCACGTAGTTGCATATCCGCTCGCATCACCAAAAATTTTTTTCAACACAATTCTCTTCAGAGGATTGTGTTGAAAGAGTAACACACAATTGGCTTTCAACGAAAGTGTATGTCTCTGAGTCTCACCCCTTACGACGAAGCGTTGTTGCGCGGCGATTACGGTCCCGCCGCGCGCCTGGCGATGCGGATTCTGACACGCGTCGCCGCAGCGCAAGGCGTCGCTCGTATGATGGACATTGTTGCGGCGCACATTGACAGCACGCTCTACATGGGACCCGCGACGTTGGAGTTTGCGGAACGTCTCGCAAGCCTTGGCGCAAAAGTTGTCGTGCCGACGACGCTCAACGTCAGTGGCGTGGACGAACAGCATTGGCGCGAGTGGCCCGTGCCCCCGCAGTGGGCGGAGCAAGCGCGCCGACAAATGTTCGCCTATCAGAGTATGGGCTGTGCGCCGACGTGGACGTGCGCGCCGTATCAAACGGAATTCAAGCCGACGTTTGGACAGCAAATCGCGTGGGGCGAATCGAATGCGATTGTGTTTGCGAATTCGGTGATTGGCGCGCGCACCGAACGCTATCCCGATTTGCTCGACATCTGCGCCGCCATCACAGGGCGCGTGCCTGCGCGCGGTTTGCATCTCACCGAAAATCGTGCGGGGCAACTGGTGTTGCGTTTGGTGGATGCGTCGCTCACCTTACAACACGCCGACGAATTTTACCCAGTCCTTGGTCATCTGATGGGCAAGCTTGCGGCAGAGCGCGTCCCTGTGATTGACGGCTTGCAAGTCACACCCAACGAAGATCAATTGAAGGCATTGGGCGCAGCGGCAGCCTCGTCGGGCGCTGTTGCGTTGTTTCATTGCGTCGGCGTCACGCCCGAAGCGCCAACGCTCGACGCCGCATTGCAAGGTCACGCGCCGCAACAAATCATTGACATAACGATGGACAAATTGCGCGACGCGCGACGCGAGCTCACAACAACTGAGGGTGAGCAGCTCGATATGGTCGTGTTGGGCAGTCCGCATTTTTCGTTGGCAGAGTTCAAGCAGCTCGCGCCCTTGCTGGCGGGACAGCGCCGCCATCCACGCGTCGAGTTTCTCATCACGTCGAGTCGCGCAATGACGTTGCTTGCGGACAAAGCGGGTATATTAGCGTCATTGCGCGCCTTCGACGGCAAGCTTACGGTGGATACATGCGTGTTGACGACGCCGATGTTGCCCCGTCACATCAAAGTCTTGATGACCAATTCGGCGAAGTATGCTTACTACGCGCCGGGCTTGCTCAACACGCGCGTCGTTTTCGGCAGCCTAGCCGATTGTGTGCGCTCCGCGATTGCAGGGCGCATCGTGAGGGATGAGTCGTTATGGTTGATGTAAGGCAAATTTCCAATTTGCCTCAACACAACACAGTACAAGGTCGCGTCCTCATGGCAGGCGTCGCGCGAGGCGCACTACTCGTCAGCCA
>CAZDYP010000162.1:0-12449 GCA_964509505.1 uncultured Anaerolineae bacterium
GGTAGCGCACGCGGCTGGGTTGCGTTTGGGGACCCTCGACTAGAAAAGCGGTGAGCGGTTCAGCTTTGCCCTTCAATTCGAGCGGCGGTAAGCGATGCACCCGAAACCCGCCGCGCACGAGCCGATAAGTCGCTTCGCTGATGACCACGGCGCCTGGTTCGGCGCTCTGCTCCATGCGACTGGCGACATTCACTGTGTCGCCCATCACCGTGTATTCGCCGCGCTTGCCGACATAACTCGACATCACCATGCCTGTGTTAATGCCGATGCGCATTTTGATCTCGCGCATTTCCGGTTTCGTCAAGTTGTGCGCGTGTTGCGCTAGCGTCGCTTGCAAGGCCAACGCTGCGGCTACTGCGCGTTCCGCGTCGTCTTCACTAGCATGGGGCACGCCCCAAACGGCCATCACTGCATCGCCGATGTGCTTATCAATGTAGCCGCCATACTTTTCGATGATCTGATCAAGCTCTAGCCAAATGTCTTTGATCAAGTCGCTGACGGATTCAAAATCAAGTCGCTCGGCGAGGGCAGTGAAACCTTGCACGTCGGCAAAAAGCACCGTTGCTAAACGACGTTCTTCGGGATAGAGAGGAGCTTGTGGAGTGGGGGTGAGGTTGGAGGTCATAAGCACACAGACTCTGGTTGTCTGCGCCACAATGAAAGAAGATTGTCGGGTAAAAAATCTTCCGCAAGTATAGCACTTTGCGGGAGAGATGTGAATAATTTAGATGACGTAAATGTTGGCGGCAATGTAATGGCTGACTGACACGACACGCTCGCCCACGCGTACCGTCAATGCGCCATCGTGCGGTTCGCGATCTATCAAGGCGCCTTGTGCGCCAGGGATTAAGCCGCGCGCTTCCACCGATTGCAACACGGACATCGTGTTTTCCACAGGCTCGGCTACGCGCTTCACCATAAACGGCTCGCCCGTCTTTTTTTGTGTCAATGGTCGCCACTCTTTATCTTGTGGCGGCGGATTGCCAGGAATGCGATTCCCATGTGGGCACGTTGAAGGATAACCCAAGTGCTTGTTCAGGAGTTGTTCAACTTTGGGTGACAGCGCATGTTCGAGGTGGTGCGCCTCGGCGTCCGCTTCCGCCCAGCCCATGCCCAACACATCGGTCAGCCAACGCTCGACCAGCCGATGGCGGCGCATCAAGGCTTCGGCGGTTTCGCGTCCTTTGGCTGTCAAAAGAATTTCTTTGCGTTTGCCGAACATCACTAAGCCATCGCGTCTCATACGCTCCAAGGTGGCGCTGACCGTTGGACGTGAGACGCGCATGAGCTCAGATAGTCGCGCACTGATGACGACCTGCCCCTCGTCGTCCAGCATGTAAATTGCTTCGAGGTATTCCTCTGTGGTGGGGGTGGTGGTAAGCTTGGTCATGCTTTGGCTATTTTTATGAAACTTTTCATAAATTTGACAGATTTACTAATTAGCTTATGATAACAACCAGTGTTCGCATGGGCTTACAAAAATCTCTGTCCCAGTTGGCGCACATTATAACCAACATCATGCGGAGTGTAAATCTATGTTTGTAGCTATCAACTACATTACTTGTCGTGATGATTATCGTGTGAGATTTGAAGAGTTGTTCAAGTCGCGTGCCAAAGCGATTGATCGTTTGCATGGTTTTTTAGGCATGACCGTCTGTCGCCCTCAGAAGACAGGCGATAGCTACTTAGTTATTAGTCAGTGGGAGGATGAAAAATCGTTTCAAGCCTGGACGAAGTCACCCGAATTTTGGGAAGGGCATCGGCGCGGCTTCGAGGATGTGAAGCGTGCGAAGGAAGCAGGTGAAGAGCCGCCAATGGTTTCCACCTTTCGCACCTATGAGGTGATTGCAAAATAAAATCCTAATTTTTGTGGAGGGGCGATGATGTCGAGCAGTGAAACAAGCGCCTTGTTGCAATTGATGCAAAGGCGACGCAGCATCGGGTTGAAGAGCATGTCACCCGACGCAGTTAATGTGGAGGACATCAAGTTGATGTTGGAAGCAGCGGTGTGGGTGCCGAATCATGGCATGAGTGAGCCGTGGCGCTTCACGGTATTCAGTGGCGAAGGACGCCGCGCGTTGGGCGAGGCGTTTGCCGAAGCATACCGCTTGTCCACACCTGACGACAAATTTGATGAGAAGGCGTTAGTCGCCCAGCGTGACCGCGTGTGGCAAGCGCCTGTATGGATTAGTATTGGCATGATGCCAGGCGACAGGTATCCCGAATGGGAAGAACTCATGACGATGGGCGCGGTCGTCGAGAATATGCAGCTGATGGCGACGCAACTCGGCTTGGGCAGTCGCTTGTCGAGTGGGACTATTTCAACTCACCCACACGTCGCGCACTTCGTCGGTTTGCAGCCGCCTGCCAAGCTGCTCGCGTTTTTGTATGTGGGCAGACCAGCCGGCGCGTGGCCCAATGGTGTGCGAAAACCTGTCAGTGAAAAAGTCGCCTGGCGCGAGACATGAGCGGAGTCGGCGTTCTCGATGTAGTTAGTCGCGCTGTTCGCGCGAGATGGAGGGTCCAATGATTTCCGAAAATATCCAAGTGGCACTGAACCAACAGGCGGCGATGGAAGCCGATGCAATGAGCCGCTATTTGGCGATGGCGTTGTGGGCGGACAGCAATGGGTATCAGGGCGCAGCGAAGCTGTTGTATCACAGCTCGGACGAAGAGCGTGACCATACGTTGAAATTTTTGAAGTATGTCGTGGATGCGAATGGTCAAGCTCTCGTACCTGAAATCAAAGCGCCGCCGCGCGAGTACAACTCGTTGCCCGAAATCTGCCAGCTCATTTTGGACATGGAGATGGCCGTCGCCAGCGCCATTCACAAAATTGTGGATATGGCGCTCGCCGAGAAAGACCATGCCACATTCAACTTCTTGCAGTTCTTCGTCGCCGAGCAAGCCGCTGCCGAGACACAGGCGCGCGCCACGCTCGATGCCGTCAAACTGATTGGCACGGAAGGGCAAGGCTTGTATTTGCTCGACCAGTATCTCGGCAACTTGGTGAAAGAGGGATAACAAAGGAAAGCATCTCGTGGCGCAGCTTCACAACGCTGTCACTACGGGGCGCCTTCACTATTTTGTGTGTGGTGTGCTAGAGAGCATATCACAGATGAGGAGAGTCTGATGTTAAAGCAGTGGTTGGTCGTGGTTGCTCTGGGATTAGGGTTACTGGTTGCCTGCGGACCTGCGGCGCCCACGCAGACGAAGGCGAAGTTAGTGCTGGCGATTCAGCCGACCCTGGCGACCACTGAAATGGTCGCGAAAGCCAAACCCATCGAGCAGTTTTTGGAGCAGAAGCTGGGTGATGTGGATGTCGAAATCTACGTCCCGATGAGTCAAGCAGGCGTGATTGAATCGTTGCGTTTCGGTCAAGCGCATATCGCCTTCATGAGCGCGTGGCCTGCACAGCTCGCTGTTGATCTATCGGGCGCAGAATTGGCGCTGGCTGAAGTGCGCGAGGTGTTGATTGATGGGAAGAAGACAGAGCAAACCTTCTACTTCTCGTATTGGGTGGTGCCGACGAGCAGCCCCTATAAATCGCTCACGGATTTGAAAGGCAAGCGCGCGTGCTTCACTAGCCCGATTTCGACTTCGGGTTACGTCTCACCGGTGGGACGCATGTTGGAATTGGGACTCATTCCTAAACCTGACAAAAACGAGGCGGATCCTAAAGCGTTCTTCGGCAATGTCATCTTCGGCGGCGGCTATCAGCAATGCTGGGAAGCGCTGAAGGGTGGGCAAACGGATGTCTCCATCATTGCGGGCGATGTGCCGGAGAAACTCTACAACGAAGTGCTGGCCAATACGCGCGTTTTGGAACAACAGGGCCCCATTCCTTCGCATGGCGTGGTCGTTAGCAAAGAGCTCAGGGATCCACTACGCAAGCGTGCGATAGACGCTATCACCGCTTTGGGTGAACCGGCGCAACGCGAGCTGATGCGTGGTTTCATTTCCAGTATTTTCGTCGGCTTCAAGGCGACCAATGCCGAAGCGCATTTAGGCACGTTGCGGAACTATCTCAAGCAAGCAGGGCTCACGTACACGGAGCGTATCGGCAAGTGATCACTACTCCCACAATGCCTCAATTGCATACGGCATCGCTCGTCGGCGCGACGCGCTTGAAAAACGCTGCCTGCCGTGCCACCAATTTGTGGTTTGCCTATCGCCCTGAACAATGGGTATTGCGCGGCATCAGCCTCGAAGTCGCTTCGACAGGTTTTTTGATGGTGTTGGGCGCGTCAGGCTCAGGCAAGACGACGTTGCTCAAAGTGCTGGCAGGGATGCTCAAGCCACAAACAGGCACGGTTGAATTGTTGAGCCAAACCTTGAATGGACACTGCGCGCCCGAGTTGCGCCAACGCATCGGCTACATTCCACAACAACTCGGACTCGTGCGTGGCTTGACTGCATTGGAAAATGTGTTGCTAGGCGCGTTGGGACGTATGAAGGGTATCGGACCGCTGTTGGGTGTCTATCCAAAGGCTGAAGTCGAGCTCGCGCGCCACTATCTGGCGTTCTTGGGCATCGAACACAAGGCGCACGAAAAAACCTATCGTTTAAGCGGCGGCGAACGGCAGCGCGTAGCCATTGCGCGGACATTGGTACAGAAACCACAGATGATTTTTGCCGACGAGTTCGTGTCCGATTTGGATTTGCCGCGCGCAACGCAAGTGTTGGAGGCGATGCGCGAGCTCAGTCAACGTGAGCATATCGCTTTCGTCATCAACTTACACGAAATCCCGCTTGCTCATGCGGTGGGCGAACAGATTCTGATTCTCAAACAGGGCTGCGTCGTGTTGAGTGGGCGAGCGTGCGATGTGATGCTGCCAACTATGCACGATCTATTGGCTACCTAATGAAAAACACGGGCAAGACATGGCTGAACCGCGACATCTTCGTAGGCATGATATTGTTAGCGTTGTTGGGGGCATCGCTCGCACAGTTGGGGTTGTTTGATGGCGAGCGGTTATGGAGAGGTACGCGCAACTTCTTCATCTTCGCGCAGGAGACTGTGCCGCCTGATGTCAGCATTCTACCGCAAGCGTTGGCCGCGTTGTGGGAGACGATGGTGATGGCGTTTGCGGGCAGCCTCTTAGGATTTTTCCTCGCCTTACCGTTAGGCTTCTTGGGAGCGCGCACGCTGTCGCCCCGTCCGCTGGTGTGGACGACTCGTGTCATCGTTGGCGTCATTCGCACCACGCCTTCGTTGCTGTGGGCTGTGGTGTTCGTCATCGTCATGGGACTGGGCGCGTTGGCTGGCACGTTGGCGTTAGCGGCTTACTCCACAGGTTTTCTCGCCAAACTGTATGCAGAATTTTTTGAGGGCGTTGACCCTGAAATCATGGAAGCCGTGCGCGGCGTCGGCGCGCGCCCCTGGCACCTGGCGCGGTTCGTCGTCTGGCCCGAAAGCGCGAATCATGTGTTGAGCCAATTGTTGTTCATGCTCGAATACAACATCCGCGCTTCGTCTATTCTCGGTTTTGTGGGCGCGGGCGGCATCGGCTTTTACCTCAGCAACTATGTCAACACGTTGGCTTATCCGCGCGTGTCCACGATCTTACTGATGATTTTGGCGTTGGTCTTGGGGATGGACGTGCTGAGTCGGTGGGTGCGGAAGCGCTACTTGTTGACGGCGTGAAGGCTTAGCGATTGGAAACGGCGCAACTCTGCGCCGTTTTTTTGCGCCTGTTTTCTGCATGTTATAATCTCCCTTTGTTTACTTCGCGTTTTGGGGAGATGGTCATGCTCGAATGGATTTATGTGCTGTGTGTCATTTTGTTGGCGCTGTATGGCGCGAATAGTTTTTTGCTGACGCTGATTTATTGGCTTAAGCCTCGACCTGTCCCTTCCTCTCCTCTTCTAGAGAAAGGGGGGGAGGTTCCCATCGTCACGGTGCAATTGCCGATTTACAACGAGCTATTCGTCGTCGAGCGGTTGCTTAACGCAGTCAGCCAACTGGTGTATCCTGCTGACCGTTTGCAGATTCAAGTGTTGGATGATTCAACCGATGAGACGCGCGGCATCGTCGAGCGTGTGGCAGCACAGCTGCGCGCAAAGGGCGCGTGGGTCGAGGTGTGGCGTCGCGCCAATCGTGTCGGCTACAAGGGCGGCGCGTTAGCGGCAGCGATGGCGACCGTGCGCGGCGAGTTCATTGCTATCTTTGATGCGGACTTCGTGCCATCGCGTGATTTTCTGCGACGAGTGTTGCCATACTTTGCCGACGACCGCATTGGTTGCGTGCAAACACGCTGGGAGCATCTCAACGATACGCAATCCTTGTTCACGCAAGTCCAAGCGATTGGCGCCGATGGGCACTTCATCGTCGAGCAGGAAGCGCGCAACCGCATGGGCTGGTTCATCGCGTTCAATGGTTCGGCGGGCGTGTGGCGCAAAGCGTGTATTGAGGATGCGGGGGGTTGGAGCGGCGACACATTGACCGAAGACCTTGATTTGAGCTATCGCGCGCAGTTAGCGGGCTGGCGCTTTCGGTTGGTGAACGACATCACCGTGCCTGCGGAGTTGCCCGCGCAGATGGACGCCTACAAGCGACAACAATTTCGTTGGGCGAAAGGCTCGGTGCAGGTGATGCGGAAGTTGCTGCCTGCGTTGTGGCGAGCGCCTATGCCATTCATCGTCAAACTGCAAGGCACACTCGCGCTCGCTGGCTATTTCATGCACCCATTGATGGTGACGATTTTCTTGCTCGCATTACCTATGTCGCTTTCCCATTCACCCATACTGGGTTTACTGACGTACCTTACGCTTACGATGATCGGACCTACGTCGTTGTATGGCACGGCGTTGTGGGCGAAGCTGCGCGAATGGCCAATGGCAAATAGCAGATGGCAGATGGCAGATGGCAGATGGCAGATGGCGGATAGTACTTTGCCGTTCGTTATTCGCTATTCGCTATCGGCTATCCGCTTTGTCTCGCGTCTCGTGTTGCTCATCATGCTCGGCACAGGCATGTCGTTGAATAACACACGCGGCGCGCTTGAAGCGCTGTTGGGTATTGAGAGCGGCTTCAAGCGCACGCCGAAATTTGCGGCGCATGGACGCAGCGATGCGAAGCGTATGCGCTCTCATCATTACACCTTGCCACGCGACCCAATCGTGTGGGCGGAAATGGGTGCGGCGCTGCTGGCGTTTGCGGTCTATGGTTTGGGGCAGTGGGGTGCGTCTTGGCACATCAACCAATGGATGTTGATGTATGGGTTGGGGTATGGGTATGTGGCGGGGTTGAGTGTGTGGGAGGGAGTGAGACGAGTGTTGAAGATTGAAGAGTAAAGACAGGACTTACGCTTCTGACCGTCATTGCGAGCGGAGCGAAGCAATCTCCCCGCACTACTGGGGGGATTGCTTCGGCAAACGACGCCTCGCAATGACCCTAAGCGTAAGTCCTAAAGATTAAAGATTGAAGATTTATAATGCGCGCCATGCGCTGACATTGGAATCCTATGCGTGTTGGCATAAGGAGGGGAAGCTGACGCCTGACAAATTGCCGATTCAAGTGACGAGTTTCATCATCGCATCAGCAAGACCGCTAGACAGATGGCGCCTGCGATGATGCGATACCATGCAAACGCATTCAATGGTTGCTTTGCCAGATAGCCGAGCAACCACTGAATCGAGATGAAGCCGAAGATAGCGGCGGTGATGAAGCCAACGCTCAATGGCATGAGGTAGTCCGTGAAGTGTGGTACTTTGAGCAAGTCGCACAGAGCGACGATGCCCGCACCAAGTAATACGGGGATGGACATGAGGAAGCTGAACCGCGCGGCAGCGGGGCGCTCCAAGTTGCGCGCGAGTCCACCGCAAATCGTCGCCGCCGAACGAGACATGCCGGGAAACAACGCCAAGGCTTGCGCACTGCCGATGATGAATGCATCGAGCCACGTGATCGCCGTGAGGGGTTGGGTGCGCTTGCCAATATACTCCGCGCCGAAGAGCAACGCGGCGGCAGCGATGACGATGCCTGCGACGATGGTGGGCATCGTGTGCAACGCTTCAAAGTATTTTTTGAAGACGAGTCCGATGATGACCGCAGGCACCGTCGCCGTCACGATGAGCCAGCCGAGTTTCGCGTCGGCAGAGGCAAACGGCTGTCGTTGTAGCAGACCCCTCAGCGCGGCGCGTAAGATGTTCAACAGGTCTCGCCAAAAATAAACGACGACGGCGACGAGCGTACCCCATTGCAGCAACACGTCAAATGCAAAGCGTACCTCTGCATCGAGCTGCCAACCAAACAGATAAGGCACTAAAATCAAATGCGCGGTAGATGAAACGGGAATGAACTCGGTCAGTCCTTGCACGACCCCGAGAATGAGGGCTTGGAAGATGGTCATAGGAGATTGAAGAGGTGATAAGATATTCCATCCACTGACGCCGCACGAGCCATTGCGAGGCAGTGGGTGTGGGCTCTTGGCTGATGGGGTAAGCTGCGATGGCGCTGCGGATGAGATTGGGTTGTTGCGCGGCGTTGAATGCGGCGATGTGTTGTTGCAGGACATTGAAGGCGGTATCCGCGCCATGCGCCCACACTGGCGTGATGGCACCCCAGTGGTGATAGAGCACATACGCGAAATTGAATGTGCTGCGCAACCGCATGAAGCCGCAAAACTGGATATGGCGCGGCGTGGCGAGGAACGCGCGCTCGACGGCATCGCTTTGGATGGTGTGTTTTTGTCGCAGTTCGGTAATGAGCTGTAAATTGAGCGAGGCTGGATTCACAGGGACGTATTGTAACCCGTCGCGCCACAAAGGGCAAGCCTGCAAACTCTCTGATGGTTGGTTTATCGCTCACGTTACGATGACTGTGTAACATGAGTTATCGGTTTTACCGACTTTGATGTGGGAGGCGTCAGGAGACGCCTCCTACGCGCTTTCTACACCAAAGTCAGGAGAACCGAATTACCTTTGAAAATCAGCATGGATATTTTCTGAAACCATTGACATTTTCAGAAAAAATGATATGATTTGCCGAAAATTTCGGTCGGTCAGTTGCGTTTTTTCTGAAAATTGCCATGAGCTCTGAAGAAACCAAACCCAACCTACTCGCTGTTGCGCGTCACGCTGGCGTTTCACCGGCGACAGTTTCGCGCGTCATCAACCGCACAGGGCATGTCAGCGCCAACACCCAATCGCGTGTCCTCGCTGCGATGTCAGCATTGGGTTACGAGCGCCCAACTGCGCGAACAGAAACGCCTTATCGAGTTGAGGCGACGCGTCAAGCCGTTTCTACATCCCCCACTGCTCAAACGATAGCAACCCTCATCACCGATATCCTCAACCCATTCTTCCCCGAAATTGTACGCGGCATAGAAGACGAAGCTGAAATGGATGGCGTGATGCTGTGGTTGTGCAACACCGCCGAAGACCCACAACGTGAACAGAAAGCATTGCAACGGGTGGTCGAACGCGCGGTGGATGGCGTCATCGTCTGTGCGTCGCGTCTGGCGCCTGCGGATTTGATCGCGTTGCGCGAGCGCCACCACATTCCATTGGTTGTCATCAGCCGTCGCTTAGAGCATCCAGATATTCCATGTATCGTCGCTGATCTCGAAGGTGGAGCGTATCGCGCAACGCAACATCTCCTCCAACTGAAACATACGCGCATTGGTTATTTAGCGGGCCCTGCAACGGCAGAAGCCTCGCGGGTGCGACAACGCGGCGTCGAGAAGTCGCTCAACGAAGCAGGACTCTCATTGTGTGCGGAGTGGTGTCCAAGTTGTTTTCCTAACGTTGAGGATGGCTTTCGTGCGATGAGCGCGTTGCTGAGCTCGCCACACGGACATCCGACAGGCGTCATTGCCTACAACGACATGATCGCATTGGGCGCGTTGCACGCGATTCGCATCCACGGCTTGCGTGTGCCAGATGATATTTCGGTGATTGGCTTTGACGATATTGCGATGGCGGCTCATGCGAACCCACCGCTCACGACCATCTCGCAACCAAAGTATCGGATGGGCAAGCTGGCGATGCAGCTATTGAGACAGTTGATGCAAGGACATCAGATGACAGGCACAGGTTACACGCTCGTCGAGAGCCCGTTGATTATTCGCGAGTCAACGGCGGTGCTGAAGGACAGCAAGTAGATGCCAGACTTCTTAAGAGAAGTCTGGCATCTGCACGACGAACCCATATACAGGAGGTGACTCTGCAATAAAATTTGCTTGCACACGATACAATCGCTGCATCACCGTCTAAACCATTTTCCTACACCTAAAGGAGGAAAAACATGAAGGTTATATCCGCACGTTCCGTTCGCTGGATATTGATCACCACACTCATCAGTATCGCCTTGTTCGCCGTCGCCTGTGGCGGTCCCGCGCCGACAGCGGAACCCACCAAAGGTCCAGCCGCGCAAGTGCAACCAACCACTGGCGCACCCACCCAAGCCGCTGTGGTCGCGCCGCCGAGCAAGTTCAAAGAAGCCCCGATGCTCGCTGCGCTCGTCAAAGAAGGCAAATTGCCGCCTGTAGATCAGCGTGTGTCTGAACAACCGTTGACCGTGACGCCGCTCGAAGAAGTTGGGCAATATGGCGGCATGTGGCGACGCGCGTGGAAGGGCCCCGCCGACTTCCATGCCTATGGTCGCTTGAACTATGAGCCAATTCTCCGCTGGCCCCGCAACCCCAAAGACCCTATCCAAGCCGGGCTCGCGCACAAGTGGGAGTTCACACCCGACGGTAAATCGCTCACCCTGTATTTCCGCAAAGGCTTGAAGTGGTCGGATGGCAAGCCATGGACGGTGGACGACATTATCTTCTGGTGGGAAGACATCGAGACTAACAAAGACCTCTCGCAAGCGCCCCACGCGGAATGGGTGGTGAATGGCAAGCCGATGACGTTGAAGAAGATTGACGATTACACCATCCAATACAACTTCGACGGCCCCAACGGCCTGGTCTTGCAGATGTTGGCGTTTCATGGCAACCAATGGCCCCTCAACTTCGAGCGCTTTGGCGCGTTCGCGCCCGCGCATTACCTCAAGCAGTTCCATCCCAAATACAATAAAGACATCAAGGATTATAAGCTCTTCAACGAAAAAGCCGACGACTTGAACCCAGACCGCCCCGCGATGACGCCGTGGACAGTCAAGCAATACAAAGCGGGTGACGCGAAGCTCATCGCCTCGCGCAATCCGTATTACTGGAAAGTGGATCCGCAGGGTCAACAACTGCCATACATTGACACTATTGAAATGACGTTGGTCGAGAACAACGACGCCATCGCCGCCAAAGCCTTGAGCTGTGAGATTGACATGCAGTTCCGCAACATGGACTTGCGTAAGTTCGCATTGTTCAAAGAGAACGAGAAGAAATGCGAGTATCGTGTCTTCCGTTGGGCATCGGCGACGGGCACCAACCTCGCGTTGTGGCCCAACCAGAGCTATAAAGATGATCCGGTATTGCGTGACATCTTCCAGAACAAAGATTTTCGCATCGCGTTGTCGTATGCAATTGACCGCAAGAAGATCAACGCTGTCGCATATCTCGATCAGGGGGTGATTCGCTCTGAAATGGTTGTGCCCGATTCGGCGTATTACGTGCCTGAAGTCGAGAGTCTCTACATAGAATACGATCCGAAGAAGGCCGCCGAGTATCTCGATAAAGCAGGCTTGAAGCTGGGGGCTGATGGCAAGACACGCTTACGTCCCGACGGCAAGCCATTGGAGATCACGATTGAGACCGAGCGTGCGGGGTCGGACTTGGATGGGTTGCAGTTGATCGTCGAGGGCTGGAATGCGGTGGGCGTGAAGACCGCGCTCAAGACCATGACACGCGATGCCTACTGGCCGCGCGCGACGGGCAACCAAGTGCAAATCGCAGTGTGGGGCACTGACCGCGGGCTGGAGCCGTTCGTGGATCCCATTTACATCTTCCCCTTTGACGAACGGTCGTGGATGGCGCCCGACTTTGGTGTGTTCTACAAGACGGGCGGCGCGAAAGGCGAAAAGCCGACGGGCAAATTGGCAGAAGCGCAACAACTGTTCAACCAGTTCGCTACCACCATTGACCCCGTTAAGCAGAACCAGATTGGCAAGCAGCTGGTGAAGATCGCCGTCGAGGAAGTCTGGACGATTCAAACGGTGGGCATGTCACCCGTGCCGGTCATCGTCAAGAGCAACTTCCGCAACGTGCCTGAAAAGTTCACTCAAGACTGGATCATCATGTCGCCGGGCACGCTCGACCCAAGCCACTTCTTTTTCAAGAAGTAAGGACTAACAAAGTAAAGAGTAATGAGTCAGAGCCTTCTTACTCATTACTCTTTACTCATCAGCGAAACTTATGACCGCCTTCATCCTCCGCCGTCTCTTGGCGATGATACCGACGCTCTTCCTCGTCTCGTTCCTGACGTTCGTCATCATCGAGCTGCCACCGGGCGACTTCATGACCTCGCTCGCCGCCAATGTCGGCACCAGCGGCTCCAGCATG
>CAZDYP010000163.1:0-12210 GCA_964509505.1 uncultured Anaerolineae bacterium
TTTCTCTCCGCGCTCGCCGCCTACATCCCTCACGACCGCGTTGCTTACATCCTAAATCCTAATCAAGCGCTCGCCACAGCTGGCGTCGCGCTCATCGCCGACATCTCCGGGTTCACGCCGCTTACCGAAGCGCTCACGCAAGGTCGCAACGCCGACCAAGGCGCAGAAGAATTAACGCGCGCGCTTGATAGCGTGTTTACGCCTATCATCGCCGAAATCCATGCGTATCGCGGCAGTGTTATCCGCTTCGGCGGCGACGCGCTCATCGTCTGGTATGGACAGGAGCCACAGGCACAACCTGACGCTGTCATTACGCGCGCGCTGCAATCCGCGCTGCGAATGCAGGAGGCGCTGCAAGCGCATGGACAAGTGCAGACGCCCCTCGGGCCCGTCACGCTCCGCATGAAAATCGGCATGGCGTATGGTGCGGTGAAACGGTTCAATCTTGGCTCGTCTGCCCATGGCTACGAAGATGTCGTCGTCGGGCAGACATTGGATCGCATGTCCGAAGCCGAGCATCACGCGCAACCCGACGAGATTGTGTGCGACACGGAGACATTGGCACAGCTCAACGCGCACAACGTCGCCGTCAAAGAATGGCGCGAGGGGTTTGCCGTGCTCAACGCATTAGCGCAGCTCATTCAACCGCAGTCATGGCCTCCGTTCGCGTGGCACGGGGATATCGAAATACTCACCGCACAGCTCGCGCCGTACGTGCCGACACAAATCTATCAGACCTTGCAAGCAGGTCGCGCGCAAGTCGCCGAGCTAAAACCCGTCGTCAGCCTGTTCGTGCAATTTCATGGTTTGCGCTACGACGACGACGCGCAGGTGGGCGAGCAGTTGCAAACCTATTTCACGACGGCGCAAGAAGTGATTGCGCGCTATGGTGGACGACTCAATCGGCTCATCACAGGCGACAAGGGCAGCTTGCTGCACGTCATCTTCGGCGCGCCGCGCGCGGTGGAAGAACAAGAAGTGCGCGCGATTCGTTGCGCGCTCGACTTGCAACAGACGTGTGGACAATTGCCGTTCATCACCATGCAACGCATCGGCGTCACCACAGGGCGCGTGTTTGCCGGTCCCATTGGCGCGCCCACCCGCCACGACTACACGACGATGGGCGATTCCATCAACTTGTCGGCGCGGCTGATGCAAAACGCAGCCGCTGGACAAATTTTGATGGATGCCGCCGTGCGCGAAAAATTGGGCGACGAGTTTGACCTCGCGGAGCTTGGACAAATTCGGGTGAAGGGCAAAGCGCAACCTGTCGCCGTGTTCGCCGCATTGGGCTTGCGCGCACTCACAGGGCGCAAGCAAGCGCGACGCACGTTGCCGCTCATCGGACGCGACGCCGAATTGAACGCGCTACGTGAGCGCTGTGCGGCGCTCTCCAAAGGCGAAGGAAGTATTCTCCTCCTCCTCGGCGAAGTGGGCATGGGTAAGACGTTGCTGCTCGACAATGTGCGTGCCGAAACGACGACACGTTGGGTTGGGGCGGACTGTGTGGATTATGGACAGACGGTTAGTGGTGGGTTGTTTGTGGATGTGCTGCGCGAGGTGATGCAGTTGTCCAGCAACCTGCCGCCGACAGACGCAAGCCAGCGCGTATCCGATTTTTGCGTCGAGCTATTTGGTACGGCGCGACTGGATGCGACGTATGCCTATGTGGCTCGTTTCATGGGCTTGCCCTTGCCCGCGCAGTTTGCGAATCGTCTGGAAGGCTTGTCGGGCGAAAGCTTCCGTTGGCAACTGTTCGAGCTCATCCCCAACATCTTTCGCGCACTGCTCACGCGCCAGTCGTTGGTGTTGGCATTAGATGATGTGCAATGGGCGGATGCCACCTCGTTGCAATTGATTGAAGCGCTGTTGCCATTGACGACCACGCTGCCCTTGTGCTTCATCATTGCCATGCGTCCTGAGTATGACAGCAAGGCGTGGGCGTTGCGTCAACATATCGTGAAGACATTGCCTGACCAGACGCTCGACCTGACGCTGACCACGCTCGACGAAACCGCAGCGACGCAATTGCTCGACCTCTACACCCCGAATCTGCCTGAGCGCATCAAGACACAGCTCATCGCTAAAGGCAGCGGCAATCCGCTCTTCCTCGTCGAAACCGCGCGCACCCTGCACGCGCAAGGCTTGTTGACGGACGACGCCGACGTGGATGCCATCGCTGCGGCTTTGCCCGACTCGGTGCAAGGCTTGCTGCTGGCGCAGATTGATCGCTTGTCGCTCACGGCGCGTCACGTCTTGCAACTCGCGTCGGTGGTCGGCAAATCGTTCTCGTATCCTGTGTTGAACGAGATCATGGGCAACGCGCAAGGACGATCACAAGGGTTGTCCCTACGGGCGCAATTGGCGACGCTCGAAGCGCAGGCTTATATTCGTAGGGAACAAGATGAGACGTACACATTTCGACATGGTCTCATTCAACAGAGCGCGTACAGCACACTGCTATACGAGAATCGTCGCGCGCAACACCGGCAAGTCGCCAAGGCGGTCGAGCGTTTGTTTCCAACGCAGGTTGGCGAGCAAGCGGGCTTGTTGGGTTTCCACTATGAACGCGCCGACGACATGGCTCAGGCGACGACGTACTACTTGCAATCCGCCGACCACGCGCGTTTGCTCTACGCACACGACGAAGCCGAGACCACATATCAAAAAGTCTTGCGAATGTTTGATGCGACCACTAGCGAAACTGACTTCGCGTCGTTAGAGCGTCGCGCGAAGACCTATCTCAAACTCGCGCAAGTGCGTTCCAATGCGCTCGACTTCGAGGGCGCGCAAGAATTTTACGAGCGAGCGTTTGAGTTGTTGGAGCAGGCGGAGCGGGCGCGCCCACAAAAGGCGCTGACACCCGAAAAAGTTTTTCGGATGGGTGTATTGCAGCACGGACCGACGACGCTTGACCCTGCGTTGGCGCAAGTCAAAGATGTTTCAGAGATTGTGACGGATTTGTTCGAGGGATTGGTGGAGCTCGATACGGAGTTAAACGTGATTCCCGCTGTCGCGCGGCGCTGGCATATTCTGGACGAAGGCAAACGTTATCGCTTCGAGCTGCGCCCCAATTTGAAATGGAGTGATGGCGCGCCGTTGACCGCGCACGATTTTGTGTTTGCGTGGCGACGGAATTTGGCTCCGCAAACAAATGCAGGCATGGCTTATCAATTCTATGGGATTCAGGGGGCAGAAGAATTCCATAAAGGACAGCATCAAAATAGCGATTCTATTGCAATTCATGCCCCAGATGAGCTGACACTAGAAATTACTCTCAAAACACCAATAGGCTACTTTCCCTATTTGCTGACTGCGCCTATTGCCTACCCACAACCTGCGCATAAGATTCGGCAGTGGGGCGATATCTGGAGCAAACCGGAGCTATTGACTGGCAATGGGCCCTTTCGAATCAAACAGTGGCGCCCCAATGAGGAAATTCAGTTGGAGAAAAATCCAAACTATCGAGGCTTTGCGGCGGGGAACCTTACCCACATTAGCTTGCGCTTCGTGATGCCCAAGTTAGAGCATTTCCTCCAAGATGAGATTGATTGGTGCCGCGTCGAAAATCAATCGAATTTGCCAGAACGCTATCCTCAAGAATCATTTCTCGTACAAGATTTGCAGCTGTTTTTCTTAGGCTTTGCTTGTCACTCCCCTCCCTTCGCTCAACGAGCGGTACGCCAAGCCTTTGCATTGTGCATTGATCAAAGCGAACTGGTGAGGCAGGTTACCGCGAATGTGCATAAGCCTGCGCTAGGCGGTGTGATTCCACCGGGGATGCCGGGTCATTCGCCTGAAATCGGCTTGGGCTTTGCGCCAGAGGCAGCGCGCCAGCTGCTGAAACAAATTGGCATAGATTTGGGCGCGCTCGCGCCAACTATCACCTTAGCCGCCTTGCCGGGCATGGCAACACCGCCTTTTCTGCAAGCCAGCTGGCGCGAACATCTAGGAGCGCAAATTAATCTGATAGAAGATATGCCAATTAATCAGGTGGTTGCAAACTTGAGCAAAGGCGCTATTCAGTTGGCGTTGCTGGGCTGGGACGCGCGCTACCCAGACCCAGACAGTGTCCTGCGCCCATTGTTTCATAGCGCTAGTCCATTTAATTGTTTTGGATGGCGTCATCGGAAATTTGACGAACTGGTAAATGCTGCCATTGGGTTGACTGACCAGACCGCCCGTATGCGATTATATCACGAAGCGGATCGCCTCTTGGTCGCCGAGGATACTGCGGTTGTGCCATTGTACTATCGTCAATCATACGGCTTAATGCGCGCCGGCTTTCGTCTCGCCGAGGGGCGCAACATTGTGCGCGGCGGCGCATTCAAACTCAAAGATATCGTAGCTACATAGACCTGTCAGAATTTCGCGTAGTGCGCCTGACAGGTCCGAAGTTGCTAGGGTAAATTGAAACAATTGCCTGTATTGAGTTGAACTGAGTGATCGTAGTTCGCAGCCAATACACACAGCTGCGTCGCGCCACCAGGGCGCTCGCCGACGGTGTACCCTGTGAATGGGCTAGGCGCAGCGCCGCCAACGGTCGTTGGATAAATTTTCCACGGACCTGCGCCAGGCATCCCAGCTTGACTGGGTGGCACCGTGTTGAAGAAGAAGTGCAAGTGCAGTTGTCCCGATTGATACTCTGGTTGGAAGTTGAAGGTTTGGAAACTGACTACATAGGTGCTGCCGCTGAGCGTGATGTTGGTAATCTCCACGAATGGTCCGCTGTATGTCTGATTCATCACCAACGGCAGCAAAGCTCGCGGGGTTAGCACGCGAGTGATGAGATTGGTGCCTGTGATGTAGAGGTCCGCGTTGTTTTGAGCTTGGTTGCTGCTGAAGGTATTGTTAATCAGCGTCACATAAGCGGTGAGAGTCCCTCGCTTTTCAATCGCCAAACCGCCCCCACGCCCTGCTAACGCCGCATTATTATCGAAGAGACTGTTCGTGATAGTCAGATGACCGCTCGTGATGACCACGCGCGCCCCGCCGCCGTTGCCGCCCGAAGCGCTGTTGGCGCGAAACACCGAATGATGGATGTGCGCCTGACTGTTGCCAGAAATGTGCAGTTCCAAACCGCCTCCGGTTGTCGCCGTATTCGTCAGGAACAAACTATCTGAAATGACGAGTTTCGACCCGCCACGCACATCAAGATACATAGCGCCGCCCGCATTCACCGCGCCACCTTGTGGAATTTCAAGATTTTCCAGACGCACTTGAGCGCTGTTGGAAATGATGCCAGAGATGCTACCCCCGCGTGGGGGATAGGGACCGCCCTGCTGGTCAAGGCTCAAATGCTGTATGGTCAATGAGATGATTTGGGGACCAATCATTAGCACTGGATTGCCCGCAAAATGGAACAACCCAGAACGGCTGTAGGGCGCGTGGAACGTGAAGCCGCTGGTATTCGTCAACACTTGGTCGGCTTTGCCGGCGCAATCATTGGTGCCATGCGACCAACCTCCCTGTAGGGTGATGTTCTTGGTGATAACTACACCTTCTGAATTGCGCGGCGCCAGCATGATCATAATGGTATCACCATGAGAAACTCGACTAAGAGCGTCGCTCAATACGCCACAGCCGCCCTCACCCATAGCAGACCAATCAGCGGCTGCCTGCTGTTGCAATATCCACCAGCTCATGACTACAATAGCCAAAGCCGCCAGCCCCGCCATCCCCACCGCTTGCAACCGTACGATGATTTGTGATTTGCGTGTCATCCCTTTTCTGCCTCCTTATTGAGTTGTCGGTGAACTGTTTACTGCTTTTCAGTATGGCGGCAAAATCTCCGAATCATGCCGCCCTACCAGCACTGTGCACATCCCGCCACGTTGCGCGACGTTCACAACTTGCCGTTGTGACGCGCGCCCTAGAATCGAAAGACCGCGATTCGTCGCCGCAAAACCGAGCACCATGTAAAACGGCGCCATCGTCACATTGCCATCAGGGGTCAGCACAGGAAACTCGCGTGTGATGATGCGCGCCATCTTCTGCACGACCCACCCCGGATTCATCTCGGTCAACGCTTTCTGAATCGCCGCGTCCCACTCGGTCTGCTCCAACGCATGACCGATGTAAACGTCTGTCCCGCCATACGCGCGATTTGGTTTGATGACGAGCCGCTCGCGGTTGCGCCGCGTATATTCCACGAGGTCAATGGGCCAGCCTTCGGGGCCCGTTGACATGCACTCGCGCAAGAGCCGCGTCCACAAGATGTGGCGCTGAAAGACTTCTTGTTGGTCGGGCGTGAAATACTTCGCCCAGTTCGGGTCGGTCAAAATTTCAAAGGTACTCTTGTGGTCGAAATCGCCCGCCATCGAAGAGACCATACGGTTCGTCTTGAACAACGTCTTGAGCGGCTTCACGTCCACGCCTTCTTTTTCGAGTTCGATGATGTCGCGCAGCTCATAATCACGATAACACACGTCAATCCGCACGCCCTCGTACAGCACCTCTTCGCCCTTCAACGTCAATTCGGTGGGGTCGGCATGGAATACAGGTAAGCCTTGCTCACGATAAAATTTTTCGAGTGCCTCTTGTTCGTTTGTCCCCGCCATGACGTACTTCGGGTCAATCAGCGCGATGGCTTTGCCCTTGCGCCGTAGACGCTTCGCGTGGTCTTGGAGCTCGTGCATGAATAGCTCGCGCAAGTCATATAACGATTCGAGAACCATATCCGGTACAACTTCTTGAATCGCAGGCGCGACCACGTCGAGGATGATGCTCTCGGCGGTTGGGATGAGGTGGATGCCGCCGACGCCGTTCAGGTTGGCTTCCATGAATTCGAGCGCGTTCTTCCAGCTGGGGCTCATCAAATCCGCCATCGCATCGAGTCGCCCAAACACGGTATGCGTGCGGCTGTGCTTCGCCGTCCATAACTCGCGTAGCCATTGGTCTTCGATTTCAAGCAGTGGAATGATTTGGCGCACGTCTTGGCGCTGCAAATAGAGGTCGGGGATTTGCTTGAGGGCTTCGTTGATGGTAAGTGTGACATAGTGGAAGTACGAGACTTGTTCGGGGAAGACGCCGCGCGGGCAGAGCATCATGTTGATCACGTCTTCGCCTTCTTCGCGGAAATAGACGAGACCGCGCTCTTTCGAAAGTTCGCGCACCTTGCGCGTGAGCTCCGCCACCTGCGTGGGCGGCAACTGCAAGAACGCGCCGCGCAAGCGCGAGTCTAAACTTAGATGACTGAGACCGCGTTCATCGGAGGGGGAAATGGACATGAGGGGGACATCCTGATGTTGGATTTCAGATTTTAGGTAACTACTCAGGCCAGACCCTAAAGGTTTCGTTTGCAAGAGAAGACTAAGTAAAAATGCGCTTCATTTGCAAATGATTTCCTAAATTTACTGAGAAAAACCTTTAGGGTCTGAGTAGTTACGATTTTAGATTGCTTGCGCCGAACTCAAGCGCGCGCATCAAACACACCCACGTCCGCAACGTCAGCTCATTGCGTCGCGCTAACGCTTTCGCGCTCGCTTCCCATAATGCGGGGTCCATGTTCGGAGGCATTGGCACGTTGGCGCGCGTCTCGCCCCAATTCGCCACGCTTTGATAGCCTGTGAGCAACACAATCTCCAACGGATTCGTCTGCGCCAGCGTCGCCCACAAGCCGAGGATACAACTACCTTGTGTCTCGATGCGGGGCCACACGCCTTCGGCGGAACAGCGCACGAATTCGTCAAGGTCGGCGGGACGAATGAAGAAACGACGATAGCCATACACGGGGCGCTGATCTGCTTGCGGCAGCTGTTCTTTCGGACGCGAGGCAATCGCGCGCAGCAAACGCGCTTCTTCTTTTTCGACCAGCGCGCTGCGTGAAGGCAACATAGGTTGTGTGCGCTCCCATGTCGCCACGTCAGGATAGCGCGTGATTTGCACGAGCTCGTCAATCGGGTTGCCAATGAGACCATGCAACAAGCACACCAGCTGTCCATCGTGTTGCGCGAGCGAGCGCCACAATGTTTCGCGGCAAAATTTTAGATAGTCGGGTTGCGCGCCCTTGTGCAGTAAGGTGCGGCGCTCTTCAAAAATCGTCATAAGTTTCTCTTTAGCAGACCCGCGAGGTTTGGGAAACCCTCGCGGGTCTAGCTCTCTTGCCAGCGCCGGCGAATCGGGCGCGTGGCGGGCTTGCCCACATTCTCCCAGACCGTCGTCGCCGCCAATTCGATGTCATACTCGAAAAAATAATCGTCGGCGTGTACGAAGTGCGGCCCCTGCGCCATGATGAGCGCGCGGGTCGCCGCATCTGTCACAGCCAGCGAGCGCCCACGAATGAGAAACTCGTCGTCGTTCTCGCCGGGCAACGCATGGATAACGTAACGGCCATCGCGCAGCTGATCGTAAGCCTTTGGCGAGCTCGGTTTTGTGGCGACGAACAACCGCCCCTCAATAATGAACGGCGACACCGGATGCACGCGCGGCGCGCCGTCTTTCCGCACCGTCGCCAGATATGCGATTTGATACTTGTTTAATAACGCAAGACCAAGCGCCGCTAATTCTGGCGCGGCGGCAGCAAATTGCGCCCATGTCGCCATAGCCCTCCTTATCCCCGTTCCCTCGTTCCCTCGCTTACAGTTCCACCACCGCCGCGTGCGCCATTACCGCGATCTCATCAAGACGCTTGCTGTGTAACGGCTCTGCGACTTGTGAGTTGGTCAGATAGGTGAACGAAACGCCTGTGTCTGGATCCGCCCACGAATATGACGTGCCGGCGCCGCCGTGTCCAAACGTGCTGGGCGAGGCGATGCTGCCGAGCCCGCGAATCGTCGGCGTGTCGCCGCGCACATGCACACCCATACCGCGGTGCATCGGCATCCCCATCTGTCCATCTATGCGTTCGTCGGTGTGGTTGCGCGTCACATATTGTACCATGCGTGGACTGATGATGCGTGTGCCGTTCAATGCGCCAAGCTTCAAGAGCATCTGATAGAACGTCACGAGATCCGTCGCCGTCGCATAGCCGCCGCCGCCCGGCACACCCGCGCGCCAATAGGCTGCTTCATTGCGCTCGGCGATAGGCTCATGCGCGCCTTGCTCGTTGCGTTTATAAGAGTACACCAGGCGCTCATGCAATTCATCAGGCACACCGACCCACAAGCCCTGCAAACCTAACGGTTGCAAGATATGCTCGCGGATGTAGGCGCGATAATCTTGTCCCGTCACCGCTTCGATCAAGACCGCTTGCGTCCAATGCGCCGAGCCGCCATGATAGACGACCTTCGCGCCTGGCTCCCATTCGAGCGTGAAGTTGCATACTTCCTCGCGCAAACGCGCATGGTCTTCCCACGCTTGTGGCGTTACCATAGCGTTCGGAAAGCCGCCTTGATGGGACAGGAGTTGATAGAGCGTGATTTTGCCTTTGCCATTGCGCGCAAACTCAGGCACATACTCGGCAACTGCATCATGGAAGCGCAACAATCCACGTTCAATCAAATGCCAGATCGCGCACGAGGTCACGGGCTTGGTCTGCGAATAGAGCAGCCACAAGGTCTGGTCATTCGCAGGCACAGCGGCTTGCCCCTCACTCGCCAATCGCGCCGCGCCAAAACTACGCGCAGCGACGAGCTTGCCACGCCGCGCCATTGCCATCGCTGCGCCGGGGTACATGTCATCGGCGATGTGCTTTTCGATGCGACGATACAGCCGCTCCAACCCAGCGGAATCAATGCCCATGCTTTCAGGCTTAGCCAGCTCCAACACGGGCGCAACCACCATCGGTTTCGCTTGCAGAGTTGTCATAGGAATCAGCCCTCCGTTGAGATGGCGCAATTATAGTCTGTGACTGGTGATTGTCAATGAATCTTTGACAAACCATCCTCGCGTGCGTATAGTTTGCCACGTTGTGCTATGGATTAATTGTCAGTTGCCGAGGTTCTCCATGAATGTATCCGATGCGATTCGCACCAAACGCGCGGTGCGCCACTTTCAAGACAAGCCTTTGCCTGATGAGACTGTACGTGCTATCTTGAACGCGGGCCGTCGCGCGCAAAGTTCCAAGAACACGCAGCCCTGGCACTTCGTCGCTATCCGTGACCGCGAAACGCTCAAGCGCCTCGCAGCGCTTGGCGACTTCGCGGGCCATGCAGCGGGCGCCGCGTTAGCCATCGTGCTGGTCTCGCCTGATCCCGCGACGCGTTGGTCTGTGCCGTATGACTTGGGACAAGCGGCCGCTTATATGCAGCTTGCTGCTTGGGAGCTGGGTATCGGTTCGTGCATCGGCGCGATTTACGACATCGTTAAAGCCCGTGCGCTGCTAGGCATTCCCGCCGCTTTGCATTGTGAGTCGTTCATCTCGTTTGGGTATCCTGAGCCCAATGCTACACGACCCGCCAATCCGAAGGGGCGCCGCGCCATGAATGACGTGACACATTGGGAACGATGGTGATGGTATAGCGCATTGGCAATTTGTGCTACATTGTGCTTGACGCTGCCGCACGGCTTGGTTATAATGCCCCTATCCTGTAACCCTCATTGACGTATGTAGTCGCTATCTGAAGGTGGCTCAATGGCTCTAAAAGGCAATCTTAAAGACTTCGGTCTCACTCAATTACTTAACCTCATCAATCTGGCGCGCAAGACGGGCGCATTGCACATCACTCGTCCACCCGCGGCCCTCTCTAAATTATTCTTCCGCGAAGGCAAGCTGATTGACGCCAACGTGAACGGCCAATCGCCCGATTTGACCGCCCTGTTGCTCAAGCTCGGCAAGATCAACGCGGAGCAACAGAAAGCGATCCTCGCGCGCGCTTCCGTGCGCACGGACAAGGAGCTCGGCTTGATGTTGATGAGCTCCGGTCACGTCAACCAGAACGACATCGTGCAAGCGGTGCGCAGCAATCTGCTGGACACCGTGTATCTGATGTTCACATGGAGCGATGGCGCATTCTATTTCGAGCCGACAGACCTGCCCCCTGAAGATCGCATCACCGTGCCGATCCATCTCGAAGGCGTCATCATGGAAGGCACGCGCCGTGTGCAAGAATGGGAGATGTTGCAAGATGAACTCCCTGACCTCGACATGGCGATGAAGTTCACCGAGCGTCCCGACACGAACCTGCGTAACATCAACCTCAGCGTGGACGAATGGCGCGTCATCTCGTTCATCAATCCGCGCAACAGCATCCGCCAAATCGCGGAAGTCAACAAGATGAACGAATTTCAAATTCGCAAAATCGTCTATCGCATGATTTCGGCGGGCTTGGTTGAGTTGGTGCGTCCCGAAGGCGTTGCGGCGAAGAAACTCGGCACAGGCATTCCTTCTGCGCCCGTGGTGTCCACCGTCAAGAAAGACGCTGCCGCTGCTGCGCCAACCGCAGCAGCGCCGAGCGCCACCAGCCAAGCGCGCTTGACCTCGCCTCAACCGACCATGGCCCCAGCGGCAGCAGGCGCTGCGACGGGTGGCGGGACAGCAGGCGGCGGCGGGTTGGGGCGCAATGTGGTCATGCGCCTGATCAATCGCATCAAGAGCATCTAATCCGAAGCGCATGCTCGTCAAGGCTGTCGCCGACCAGCGCCATGATTGACGCACGACCAGGCATCCGACGCGCATCTATATTAACAAAATTAACAAAGGCATTGTGGCTATGCAGACTGTCAAGATGGTTATTACCGGCCCGTTCAGCGCTGGTAAAACACAATTCATTCAAGCCGTGAGCGAAATTGACGTCGTCAACACGGAGCGTCGCATCACCGACGAAACAGCTCGCGTCAAAAGCGAGACAACCGTCGCAATGGACTTCGGGCGCATCACGATTGACGAAGACCTCGTGCTGTATCTGTTCGGCACGCCCGGTCAAAAGCGTTTCGACTTCATGTGGGAAATTTTGTCCGAGGGCATGTTGGGCTTCATCGTGCTAGTGGATAGCTCGCGCCCCGAAACCTTCCGCGAAGCGAAGCGCATCCTCAACGTCTTCCGCTCGTATAGCGACACGCCCTACGTCATCGGCGCGAACAAGCAAGACATCGAGGATGCCTGGCCCCCCGACGATTTGCGCTTTGCGCTCGGCGTGGACGAGAATGTGAAGATCGTGCCCTGCGTGGGCCGCGATAAAGAGTCGGTCAAGAAAGTGTTGCTCGAACTGCTGTACACGATTTTAGAGCGCATGGACGCCGTCAGCGCGTAATCACGTGCGCCCCCCTTCTTTCGTTGTTAGTTATTCATTGCTTATCAAACAACAAACCCGCCACACGGCGGGTTTGTTG
>CAZDYP010000164.1:0-6486 GCA_964509505.1 uncultured Anaerolineae bacterium
GAGCATGATATAACTTTGCCCAATCGCATCGCACGATAAGCGTTGAGCCAGACGAGTATGCTGATAAGCGAGACACAGAGAGTCGGATGAAAGAGTGTGAGTCCGATGTCGGCGCAGCAGCGGAATGGACTGGGGAGCTTGAATGGGAACCGCGCCACGCACGCAGTACCAAACACGGAAACTCCGCCGTTACTTGGGAGCAGAGCATTCAAGACTGAGTAACCCTGGCGAAGGTTTGCCACCTTCGTAAGGGGAGGTTCTTATGTCCGCGTGCTTGTTGAGTGAGGCTGGCAATCATTATCCCGTCTATCACGACGGGATTTTTTGTCGGTCTAAATCAGGGTGGCACCACGGGAGTTCGCAACCTCTCGTCCCTTATAGGGACGAGAGGTTTTTTTTATTACGTTGGAAAACTAATTCCACTCCGGAGGAGCGATGATTCATCCCACATTAGACGAAGTGAAACACTTGGCGGCGCAAGGCAACCTCATCCCCATCTGGCGCGAGTTGCCTGCAGATTTGGATACGCCCGTGTCGGTGTATCTCAAACTGCGCGACGCTGCGCCGACGCAAAAAACATTTTTGTTGGAGAGCGTCGAAGGCGGCGAGCAAGTCGCGCGCTATTCGTTCATCGGCGCGGAGCCGTCGCAGCTCATCACGATTCATGGGCAGAGCGTGACCATCGGCAACGGACACAGCGAAACACTCACCGCGCACAGCGCCAACCCCTTGGAGACTTTGCGCGAGCACATGCGCGCCTATCGCGCCGTGCGGGTAAGCGGCTTGCCCCGTTTCACGGGCGGATTGGTCGGCTACCTCGCCTACGATTTAGCGCGCAGCTTCGAGCACATCCCCGCGACGGCGCACGATGATTTGCATGTGCCTGATGCGCAGTTGATGTTAGCCGATTCGCTCGTCGTCTTCGACCACGTGAAGCATCGCTTGTTGGTCATCGCGCACGCGCACCTCCAAGACGATGTAACCGCCGCATATCACGCCGCTGTCGAGCGCGTCGAGCAATTGACGCAACGACTACAAACGCCTCTGACGCAAAGCAAGGCATACACGCCGTCGGTCTCCACCAAAGCCACTAGCATGCTGCGCGCGAACATCACACCTGCGCAATATCAAGCGAATGTAGGCGCGGCGCAAGAATACATTGCAGCGGGTGATGCGTTTCAGATTGTCTTATCGCAGCGTTTTGAGCGCGAGACGCACGCCGCACCATTCGACATTTATCGCGCCTTGCGACGACTCAATCCATCGCCGTATATGTTCTATCTGGATTTCGGCGAGTTGCGCTTGATTGGCGCGTCGCCAGAGATGATGGCGCGTGTGGAAGACGGCGCCGCCGAAGTGCGCCCCATTGCAGGCACACGGCGACGTGGTCGCAGTGAAGCAGAGGACGAATGTTTGGCGCGCGAGCTGCTGGCGGATCCGAAAGAGCGCGCAGAGCATGTCATGTTGGTTGACTTGGGGCGCAACGATTTGGGGCGTGTGGCAAAGTTCGGCAGCGTCTGTGTGCCCCAACTGATGGGCATCGAAAAATTTTCGCATGTCATGCACATCGTCTCGCGCGTGCGCGCCGAGCTGCGCCCTGAGTGCGATGCGTTCGATGTCTTACGCGCCACCTTCCCCGCAGGCACGTTGAGCGGCGCGCCGAAAATTCGCGCCATGCAAATCATCGAAGCGCTGGAAGGCACGCGGCGCGGCGTCTATGGCGGCGCGGTAGGCTACTTCGACTACACGGGCAACATGGACACTTGCATCGCCATCCGCACCATCGTGATGCGCGGTCAACACGCTTACGTGCAAGCCGGCGCAGGCATCGTCGCCGATTCCGACCCCGCGAGCGAACATCAAGAGTGTGTGAACAAAGCGCAAGCGTTGGCGGAGGCGATTCGCTTGGCAGAAACAGCGCTGGAAAGCTAGCGGAAATAAGGGGAGATTAGAGGAAATAAGGGAGGAGGCAAGTTCCCCTAATTTCCCTTTATTGTCTCACCCAGCATTCAAAAGGAGATTCAGATGATCTTGATGATTGACAACTACGATTCGTTCACATTCAATTTAGCGCAATACTTAGGGGAATTGGGCGCAGAGTTGCAGGTCGCGCGCAACGACGCTCTTACACTTGAGGACATCGAACAGCTCGCGCCGAGTCACATCGTCATCTCACCGGGGCCCGGCGGGCCCGCCGATGCAGGTATCTCATGCGCGGTCATCGCGCACTTTTATCGGCGCGTGCCGCTGCTGGGCGTTTGCTTGGGGCATCAGTGCATGGGGCATGTCTTTGGAGGGCGAGTGACGCGCGCGCCACGTCAGATGCACGGCAAAGTCTCAGACATCTATCATGATGGGCTGGACATCTTCGAGGGATTGCCTGCGCCGTTTGAGGCGACCCGCTATCACTCGCTCATCGTGCAGCAGCCGTTGCCAGCGGAGCTACAGCAGTGCGCGTTCACGCGCGAAGGGGAGCTGATGGGGCTGCGGCACAAGACGTTTCCAATGTTCGGCGTGCAATTCCATCCCGAATCCATTTTGACCATTGCGGGCAAGAACCTGTTGAAAAATTTTTTGCAGACCACGATACAACAACCAAGGCAGGAATGAATGAAATCTGGGACCTGACAGGTCTCAGACTGAGCTTCTCACTCCTCGCTCCACGCTTCACGCCAATACCAACCCATACTCAATCGCATCCGCCAACGCGCGCCAACTCGCTTCGATGATGTTCGCGCTCGCACCAATGGTGCTCCAGCGTTTCTCGCCGTTGTGCGTGTCAATCAACACACGCGTCGTCGCGCTGGTGCCGTTGGCGCCGTCGAGGATACGGACTTTGTAATCGGCGAGCTGAATGCGCGCCACTTGCGGATACACAGGCAACAACGCTTTGCGCAGCGCCGCGTCCAACGCGCTCACAGGCCCATTGCCTTCGGCGGCGGTGTGATAGACTTCGCCCTTCACGCGCACTTTGACCGTCGCCTCTGCGAACACGCCGCGCCCTTGCCGATGCTCCACCATCACCGAGAAGTCAATCAGCTCGAAGGGCGGTAGATAATTGTGTTGTTGACGCTGCATCATCAACGCGACCGAGGCTTCGGCGGCTTCAAACGAAAAACCGCGCGCTTCGAGCTCCTTGATTTCGTTGAGCACGGGCGCGACCTCTTCGCCTGTCGCAATGTCCAAGCCGTACTCTTCGGCTTTGCTCAACAAATTGCCGCGCCCTGACAGCTCCGACACGACGACGCGCATCGTATTGCCGACGAGTGACGGGTCAACATGTTGATAGCTCAGCTCGTTGCGGCGCATCGCGGCGACGTGAATGCCGCCCTTATGCGCGAACGCCGATTTGCCAACATAGGCCTGATGTTCGTCGGGCGCGAGGTTGGCGACTTCGGCGACAAAGTGCGCGATCTCATAGAGCTGTTTGAGATTGCCCTTGGGCAAACAGCGCAAACCCAATTTCACTTCAAGGTCGGGAATGATGGCGCATAGGTTCGCGTTGCCGCAGCGTTCTCCATAGCCGTTAATCGTGCCTTGCACTTGGATGCAGCCCTCACGTAATGCGGCGAGCGAGTTGGCGACGGCGCACTCGCCGTCGTTGTGCGTGTGGATGCCGAGTGGCGCATCAAGGTCGCGCTTGACCTGCTGCACAATCTTTGTAATTTCCCACGGCATGGTTCCGCCGTTGGTGTCGCACAACACCACCGTCTCCGCGCCGCCGCGCCGCGCTGCGCGCAACGTCTCCAGCGCGTATTCAGCGTCGGCTTTGTAGCCATCAAAAAAATGTTCGGCGTCGTAAATCACACGGCGACCTTGTGCGCGCAGATACGCAACGCTTGCCTCAATGAGGCGAAGGTTGTCGGGCAACGTCGTCCGCAAAACATCGGTCACGTGCAGTGTCCACGTCTTGCCGACGACAGTGCAGACGGAGGTGTGCGCGTCGAGCAGCGCTTTGATGTTGGCGTCGTCTTCAGGGACGCCGCCCGCGCGGCACGTCGAGCCGAAGGCGGTGATGATGGCGTGCTTGAAGTTGAGCGCTTGCGCCCGCTCGAAAAATTCCACGTCTTTGGGATTCGAGCCGGGCCAACCGCCTTCGATAAACGCGACGCCGAGCTCGTCGAGCTTGCGCGCGATACGCAGCTTGTCGTCGCACGATAACGAGATGCCCTCGCGTTGTGTGCCATCGCGGAGTGTGGTGTCGTAGATTTGAATCATTGCGATCTCAAAAGCAAAAAGTAGAAAGTAAAAACGTCAATGCGGAATAAGGTTGCGGGCGATTGAAAATCGCGCCTACGCACTGCGAAACCCGCCGGCGCGGGTTCAGTTCCAGCCGACGGAGGTTGGCTTGGCGCGGCGGTGCGCGCGCATTGCCTTCGCGGTGGCTTATCCCGCATTCACGTTAAAAAAGTTAGGCGTTACGCAGTTAGGACTATTTCACCGCGAAGATACGAAGAGCGCGAAGAAAAACAAAAAGAATCTTCGCGTTCGCTTGCCCTCTTCAGAGGGTTGCCTCTTCGCGGTTCAACTACGTAATGCCTAACAGTAATACGAGTGGTCGCGCATTCATGTCCAATTACTTTTTACTCCTTACTTTTTTTGTTGTAGGTTTCCATCATGCGCGCGAGCAACCAATCCGACTCGGCTGGGACGGCGTTGCCGTCGGTGGGGCGCGCCTGAGCGAGCCACGCAGACATCAGCTGACCATTCTGATTCTCTGCGGTGGCAAGGGTCGCCAAGATGCCGCGATATGCGGTTGGTGTAGTGGGGGGGATGGTTTCGCATTCCATGTTTTCTCCTTTTGGATTGGTAAGTGGATATGAGTAATTGGATATTTAGTAATTCGCTGTAACTTATCCCAAACTCACGTAGATTATGCTCTTCGCCGCAGCCCAATCATGCTACTCAAGAGCGCAACGACGACGCCGGCGACAACGACCCACAACCACGTCACATCGTTCATCTCAGCGCGCGTTTGGCCGGGTGCAAGCGTTGGCGTGGGCGTGCTGGTGGGTAAGGGGATTGTGGTTGGCGCTGCGGTTGGCTGAGGCGTCAGGGTTGGCAAGCTGGTAGGTGATAATGTAGGCGACGAGGTAGGCGTTGCTATGGGTAACGCCGTGGCCGATGGTGTAGGCGTTGCCGTGGGTAACGCGGTGGGCGTCGGTGAGACTGTGGCTGTGAAGGTTGGGCGCAAGGTTGCTGTGCGGGTGAGTGTGGCTGTCGCCAATGTTTGCGCGACAAATTTGAACACCTTTTGGTCTGCGTAACCATCCACGCTTTGGGCGGTGATTGCAACATTGAACTCGCCATTGGGCGGCGCGCTCAATAGCGTCAAACGCAAGCTCATGTCCACCGTTTTCTGTTCTGGAATCTTTTCGCGGTCGGGAATCGCCTTCCATTCAATGATTGTGCGTTGCGCAGTGCTCATCACGATTGGGCTCGCATAATTGGCTCGCCCAATGGCTTCAACGCGCACGAGCTGCGCTGGCAGTTCAAGCGTCGCCGTAATATCTGGGTTGCTGATCGCTGGGGCGGTTACGCCATGTTCCGTGAGACCGATGTTGCGCACGCTGATCACGATGGTCAACGGCTGCGCAACACGCGCAATGTACGGCGGGCCGGGCTGAATCGTTACTTCCAGCCCCGGCGGCTTGGCAGCGACATCGTGCATTGCGGCAACCATGAATAACCATGCCAACGTCAACGCAACGGTCAATAGCCTTCGCCACATTTTCACAGAGAACCTTTTTCGCGCTTCACGTTTCACGTATTCGTCGTCACGGGCCCGCCCACGTGCGTCTGCTCGAACTGCGTCAGCGCATCGTCTTTGGCGAGCAAGTAGCCGAGCTCGTCCACGCCTTGCAATAACATCTGCTTGTTGAAGCCGTCGAACGGGAATTCGACCTTGCGCCCATCGGGCAACGTGATGGTCTGTGATGCAAGGTCAACGGTGATGGTCGCGGTCGGGTCTTCTTCGGCGAGGCTGATGAGTTGGTGCAACGTTTCTTTGTCCACGATGATGGGCAGCAAGCCATTCTTCTGCGCGTTGTTGCGGAAGATGTCGCCAAAAGACGTGGAGATGACGGCTTTGAAGCCGAAGCCTTGCAGGGCCCACGGCGCATGTTCGCGCGACGAGCCGCAGCCGAAGTTGTCGCCTGCGATGAGTACGTGCGCTTCTTTGGCGCGCGGCTGATTGAGAATGAAGTTGGGGTCGCGCGCGCGCCAATCGAAAAACAAGCCCTCGCCCAACCCCGCCTTGTCCGTCACCTTCAGGTAACGCGCGGGGATGATTTGGTCGGTGTCAATGTTCTCGTTGGGCACGGCGATGATTTTGGTGGTGAAAGTTTTGATGGGTTGCATGATGTCCTCGTGAAAAGAGAAATAAGAGAAATGGAACCGCCCATGCTGAGTGTCCATGTAGGCAGTTCACCTAAGGTTTATGGCGCACCGAGCTATCTAATATGAAAACCCAACCTGTTGTCTTAG
>CAZDYP010000164.1:6586-12210 GCA_964509505.1 uncultured Anaerolineae bacterium
ATAATGCGGCCTGTTGAAAGGCGACGAAGGCAACGGTTTAATCAAAGGAGACGATTATGAAACAAACAATAAATTCGTTCAAGGTGTTCATAGGCATTGGCTTAATCATTACCGTGATGCTGGCCGGCATCGTATTGTTTCGTGTGCCCATTTCACACAGCATCCCAGTCGCGCAAGCGCCCACGTCTGCGCCTTATCCTTTGCTAAGCACGCCAACGCCGCTTTCCGCGACGCCTACTCCTAACGTGCCGCTGGCGCGCATGACGACGCCTGTACCACTACCAGTGCCCTCTGGATTTGAGCTGATCGCAGTTTATGGCGATACGTTGCTTGGCTACACAGCACAGGGTAGTATTTCGACGTTAAGTGTCAGCAGTAGAGTTGAGCGAACTGCTCTGACAAAAAAACTGTTGTTCCCCAATGTGTCAGAACACTGGGTGGTTGGACTTGAAGACAAAGCCACAAAAGATGGGCAACCCAGTTACCAACTACGCGTTCATGATAGACAACAAAATAAAGAATTGCCAATGGATGGACTCGCTCAAGCTAATAGAGGGTATCTTGATTTATCAGGATCTATTGCAATATGGAGTGACTGGCGCAATCGTCAATCAGAAGGGCGGGTTGACATATACGGTTATGATTTGGATAAAGGTATAGAGTTTCCTGTCGTTCAACGCTCTGGCTCACATATCTTTCCCCACATTTCTGGCGTTTGGGTTATTTACTTGGAAGTGCCCGCCAAATACGAAGCGCATTTACGTGCCGTGAATCTCAAGACCCAAGAGGATTTCGAGATTGGCACCGTGCGTCATCCTGATGATGCCTCTACTGGACATTTTCACGCGATTGGTGGCAATCAAGTCGCATGGACGCACTGCGAGACAGCATTTGGTTGCGCTGTCCACCTTTATGATTTGAATACAAGAACTGATCGGACGCTGATGGATGGAGGTTGGTGGATCAATCAGGTGACCGATGAATTTCTTCTCTATGGCGGTGGAAATCCATATATCTACGACCTCAAACACAACGTCAAGATAGGTGTCATCAATGGACTTCCCGGTCAAGGAGTTGAACGCGTTTTCATGACCGACCGTCGCATTATTTGGTCTCTAAGAGATGTAAATTCAAAAGCCATATCTGCTGTATATATGGCTGACTTACTCCGCTAATTGAATGCCTAAACGCTTCAGTCAAACAACGTTTCACAGATAAATCCAATGAAAGATATTGCCTATCGCTTTTTTTCTAAAGCTACAATCATTTTCTTCATCATGTTCGCCTTCGTCGTTGGCACCTCCTTGCAATTGGCTAGCCATACGCCAGAGCTTGATACCGCTAAAAAAGCCGTGACTCCAGGTCCGGCTTCAAGACCCGCGCGCAGCGTTGCCCTGCCGGGCGCTGCTGGCAAGGGCATTCATTTAGGGAACAACTTTCTAGGCGAATGGCCGTCAGCATTGTTTTCAAAAATTGATGATCAGGGCGGTCCTTTGCCTGATATCGTCATCACCCTCAGCTCGCAGGTTTACGAGCTCATCCTGCAAAACTGCATGATTATTGGCGTCCAACCGAAACCCAATGCCACGCCTGTCATTTCATACCTACAAACACTATCTACAGCGGGCAAAAAAATCGTTATTCGCATTTTCCCATCGCCGGGCAATTTCACCAGTTTTCATTTGCTGTCTCAAGGTATTAATCCCGTAGGCGGCGACTGGTGCAAACGCGACCCTGCTCGGCATGGCGCTGATGCCCATCGAAGCTTCCGCGACATCTCCGATGAGATTGTCGCCATTCACGTTTGGAATAAGGCGAATGGTATTTTCGAGGCGGGTTTTGAGCCGGCTAATGAGCCAAACACGGAATGGTACGACTACAATACTGATGTTCCAAGAAATAGTTCCAATGCTTGGACGCAGATGGATGCTTATTTTTCGCTCGTGTATGAAGATGTCAAAATCCGTTATCAAGATCATGAAAGTTTTGACGCAACACGTCCGATCACTCTGTTCACACCTCCAATGGCGCAAAATGCGTTGGCAGAAGAGCGTTTTGTTGCACGTAACCCTGATGGCACAGTCAATTGCGCCCCAATGCCGCTCTTAGATGGTAGCACTGGGTATAGTAATATGACACAAGTGTTTATGGATGGCACGCATAACGATGGCTATTCATGGCACAACTACTGGGTGCAAGATTTTGAGGAAGCCGGCCGTTGTGATTCTACATTTCCACCAAGTCCAAGACAACATGTTTCGAGTTATTTTTCAACGACAATGCTCGCTAATGTGCAAACCAAACCTGTCAACATCATCAGTGAAGCTGACCTAGCTTCGCCGGGCGAACCACCGATAGGCTTAGGGTTGGGCAGTATGCTCTTGAGCAAGGACGATCAGGGGGGCATCCCCGCCGCGAATTCTTTGGACATCTTCATCGCAAATGAGGGATTTGCCCACTACGCTGCTGCGTGGCTTCTATATGTGGGTGTGCCGTTGAGTGGCGACTTCAATAACGACACTAAAATCCGTGAGCAGCAATGGCATCAAGCCTATTGCAAAGATTCTCAGAAAGATTTGCAAGGCAACAACATATTCCGTGAACGTCAATGGTTCTCGCAGTGGTGGATTTTTGCAGAAGGCGCACAGGCGTTTTGTGACCGTGTATTTATCCCGAGCATAGCCAACGGCGACTACAGCGTGCCTCGTGTCGTTACACCCACCTTGCCACCCTATCCCTTGCCTGCGACCTCAACGCCGACGCCGAACGTACCAACACCGACCCGGAGGCCAACATCAACGCCAACGCCAACCCGTACTCCCACACCTCTACCGACCAACACACCAACTCGCACACCCACGCCGACCAACACACCTACCGCAACGCCGACTCGCACGCCAACTCCTACACCCACGCGCACCCCAACGCCCACCACTACGCCGACCACGATGCCAACCTCCACGCCCACACCGACGAATCCACCACCCCATACACCTACTTCAACCTCAACCCCTACTCGTACACCGACCTCAATGCCAACCAATACGCCCACGCCCACCCGCACATCAACGCCAACGAACACGCCAATACCACCACCAACCCATACGCCTACACCGACTCCAACACCCGGTTTCACATTCTACGACGACTTCAATCGCGCCGACTCAACCAATCTCGGCGCCCAATGGAGCGAACGCAGTGGGGATTGGCGCATCACAGCGCAAACACTCCGCAATGCCAGCACCACGCCTGCGGACATAGTTGCGACCTACAATGGCGGCCCCTATGGCAATGTTACGGTTTCAGCGCAACTGCAAATCCTCGGAGGCACTGGCGCCACGTCCATTGGCGCGCGACTAAGTGAGAATCAATGCTTCTACACGCTCAAAAACTTTTGCCTGCGCCTCGCTAATTTGCAAGCGGCCATTACTTATTGCGTCGCATTGCGCGCGATAAAGTTGAATGAGACGCTTGAGCCCCAAGACGATGGAGCCTTGCTCGTAGCTCGTCAGCGTTTGCCCTAGTGCTTCTCGTAACTCCGTCTCGGCATGTTTCACGAAGTAGCGGCTAGGCAACGTGCTGCCGCGCGACAAGCCATAAATGTCCATCACCATTTCACGCAACAAATCAAGCAGCACAAGCGCGCCCCACAGATTGCCCCGCTTCAATTTGTGCGCCACATGCAAAGCGTCTATCGCCAGCTTGCCATGTAAATACTGTAATCGCCTCTCAACTTCCTGTGACGCGATGGCAGGTACGCCTTGCTTGGGCAAATAGCTTGCCTCACCGTGAATCAAAACCAGATCGCGCAACACTTCGGTTTTGCTCGTCTCTGGCGCATGAATGGTTATGTCAATGCGCTCAAGTGACTCCAACACAACCACTGCTGCGTTATCGTCATCCCAAACGACCAATAAAGTTGGAAAGCCCTGAGCATTCAAAGCACTCACCAGCTGTTGAATCTGAGTCGAGGCGCGCGCGCGATGTTCAGCAGCAACCAACACATCCCAATCAATATCCGAGAATTCATCGCAATCGGGACGGGCGGCGGAGCCAAACACGCCAATGGTCAAGATGGTATCGTCTTCAGCATACGCTCGCAGCACGGCGCGCAAGATCGCTTGGTGACGTGGTGTGCCGGGCAAACTCGTCACAGATACCGCCGCGCATCCGCAATCTGCCCCTCAATTGCGCTCGCCGCCGCCGTGAGCGGACTCGCCAGGAACGTGCGCGCGCCCTTGCCTTGTCGCCCCTCGAAGTTGCGGTTGCTGGTGCTGACGGCGTACTCGCCAGGTCCGACTTGGTCCCCATTCATGGCAAGACACATGCTGCATCCCGACTCGCGCCATTCCGCGCCTGCCGCCTTGAAGATTTCGTGCAAGCCTTCCTGCTCCGCTTGCTTCTTCACCTGCTGCGAACCGGGCACGACCAACACCCGCGTCTGCGGATTCACCTTGCGCCCCTGCAACACACTCGCCGCCAAACGCAAATCGCTGAGGCGCGAGTTCGTACATGAGCCGATGAACACGACGTTGATGGGTTGACCGAGCAATGGCTGGTTGGGCGTCAGCGCCATGTACTCCAACGCCTTGCGCGTCGCATTCTTCAGCCCCACGTTGCTCATGGCGTCAGGGTCAGGCACGCGCCCCGTAATCGGCACGCCCATGCCGGGGTTCGTGCCATAGGTAATCATCGGTTCAAGCGTGTTCGCGTCGAGCGTGAACGTCTTGTCGTAGGTCGCGCCTTCGTCGGTGGGCAAGGCACGCCAACGCGCGACGCCTTCATCCCACGCTTGACCTGTCGGCGCAAAGGGTCTGCCTATCATGTATTCAATCGTCATGTCGTCGGGAGCGACCATGCCTGCGCGTGCGCCACCTTCGATGCTCATGTTGCAAATCGTCATGCGCGCTTCCATCGAGAGCGAGCGAATTGCGCTGCCCGCATACTCGAAGACATGACCGATACCACCTTCGACGCCATACTTGGCGATGACGGCGAGGATGATGTCTTTGGCGGTCACGCCATGTTGCAATGCGCCATCTACCTGCACCAGACAAGTCTTAGGCTTGCGCTGCAAAAGGCATTGCGTCGCCAACACCATTTCAACTTCGCTCGTGCCGATGCCAAACGCCAGCGCGCCGAATGCGCCGTGTGTCGAGGTGTGGCTGTCGCCGCAGACGATGGTCATGCCCGGTTGCGTCAGCCCTTGCTCGGGTCCAATGACATGGACGATGCCGCGCTTGTCGCTGCGCAAGTTGTAGAGCGGGATGCCGAACTCGTTGCAATTTTCTTCGAGCTGCATGACTTGTTTCGCCGCGAGCTCATCCACCAACGTCAGGTCGAGCGCCTTCGTCGGCGTGCTGTGATCCATTGTCGCAAAGGTCTTATCGGGGCGGCGTACCTTGAGGCCACGTTGGCGCAAGCCTGTGAACGCTTGCGGCGATGTGACCTCGTGGATGAGGTGCAAATCAATATATAAGACCGCCGGCGCATGAGGGTCCTGCGCGACGACATGCGAGTTCCAAATTTTTTCAAAGAGAGTTTGAGGCATGAATCACTCCGAAGGAGATGTATTTAACGTGAATGCGGGATAAGCCACAGCGAAAGCAATGCGCGCGCACCGC